>JBFYSP010000154.1:0-14563 GCA_041301395.1 Anaerolineae bacterium | reverse complement strand
GATTTGGCGATCTCAGCCTCGCTTTTCTTGCAGCCCGCCTGGCGCATGGCAGCCAGCCGCTGTGGATTGCGCTCTCCTGCCAGAATGGCGCGGATAATCGTCAGTCCCGTCACCCCGGTGATGTCGCTCAGTACGTTAGTCAGGCGCAGGTTCATCAAGGTCAACGCCTTTTGCATATGTTGGATATGGGCCGAACGGTACTGCACCAACATCTCGCGATGGCGCACCAGGCTGCGGATGGCCACGATCTCTTCAGGGGGGCGGAAGGAAGCTCTGAGCAATCCATAGGTGTGCAGCTGCTGGATCCACTGGCAGTCCAACACATCCGTCTTGCGCCCGCTAACGTTCTTCAGATGGCGGGCATTGACCAGGCAGACCTCAAACCCATGTTCCTCCAAGAGTTCGTAGAGCGGGATCCAGTACACCCCAGTAGCTTCCATGGCCACCGTCTCGACTCTGCAGGCTTTCAGCCACTCTGCCAGGTGTCTAAGATCAGCGGTGAACGTCGGAAACGAACGCACACTCTCGACATCTCGGTCCGGCGGGACGGCTACATATACTTCTTCCGAACCCACATCTATCCCTGCCGCGTGCGGATTGATCTGCTCCAGTGCATTCACCGGGGCTTTCATCCTCGGTTGGCTCTTCTGCTTGGTCATCGTTGGCAACTCCTAAGAATGAGATTGTCCAGACCCGACCATCGAATGATTGTGTACGCTCCTAAACGGGGTCCCCTGGGGGCCACCAATGAAAAAACCACGAATGATCGGAACCATACTCAGGGACGGGTCCGAAAACACCAGTGCTGGCTCGGTCATAACTGTCTGGACTGGTATCAATTCTACCCTCAGCCAACGCGTTTCCTCCAGAATGAAATGCGCCCCGCGCTGTTGGGTTACTCAGGGTGACAAAGGTCGGTCAACAGCGACGCTCTGGTGCAATTACCTCTAGGGTCGGCAGCGATGTCCGGCGGCTGTCCGCGGTCCGCTGTCGTCGGTCCTCGGTCTTTTCCCCCTTGACATCTCCTCCCATCCTGTATATAATTATTTCGATCTACATCGAATTAATTAGGTGATGCTTATGGATGACAACGAACAACTGCTTGAATTTTTCAAAGCCCTATCCGACGCCAACCGGCTGAAGATCATCGGCCTGCTGGCCGAGCGCCCGCTGACCGTCGAACAGATGGCCGAGATGCTCCACCTGCGTGCTTCCACTGTCTCCAACCACCTCAGCTTCCTGGCACGCGTCGGGTTGGTGGAAGGCCGGTCGGAGAGCTACTACAACGTCTACTCGCTCAAGTTCGACCGCATGGACGAGCTGGGTAAGCGCATGCAGATGCCGGAGACCTACCCGCCCATGGCTTCCGAGGTCGACGTGGACGCCTACGACCGCAAGGTGCTGGCCGATTACAGCCTGCCGGATGGCAGCCTGAAGACCATCCCCGCCCAGCGCAAGAAGCTGGAGGTCATCCTGCGCCACATCGCCCGGGATTTCGAGCCCGGCGTGCGCTACAGCGAGAAGCAGGTCAACGAGTTGCTGGCGCGCTATCACAGCGATACCGCCACCCTGCGCCGCGAGTTGATCGGCTACAAGCTGCTGCAGCGCCAGGGCGGCGGCGGAGACTACTGGAGAGATTAAATCATTATCTTAGCAAGGACGTGAAATATGGACACAAATACAAACATGGATGAAATTTTGAGCGCCTCTCAGGCGTTCATGGACGACGAGCGCCTGCGCATCGCCGGCCTGCTGGCAGTCGAGCCGCTGACCGCAACGCAGGTAGCCGAGCGCTTGAGCCTGCACCCGGCCAGGGTGCAGCGCCACCTGCAGGTGCTCGCTGACATGGGCCTGGTAAAACAGCAGGAAGGCGCCTACCGGCTGGACGTAGCCGGGCTGAATGCTCTCTCGCAGCGCCTGCTGGCCGACCGTTCCAAGAGCAAACTGGACGAGTCGTTCGAGGGTGACGAGTATGACCGCAAAGTCCTGCACGATTACATGCTGCCCGATGGCCGCCTCAAGCAGATCCCCAGCCAGCACAAGAAGCTGTTGGTAATCTTGCGCTACGTGGCGGGGCGTTTCGAGCCCGGCCTGCGTTACAGCGAGAAAGACGTCAACGCCATGCTCAAGCCGGTGCACGCCGATACCGCCGCCCTGCGGCGTTATCTGGTCGACGAAGGTTTCATGGCTCGTGAAGCAAGCATCTACTGGCGCACGCCGGCCGCCCCAGCGGAGGGCTAAGCGAGCGGCACCATTGGTTTACTTTACAGCGGGTCGTGGGGAGAGCGGGAAGGTTTCATCACCTGCCAGCAGCCCTCCCAGCGACCCGCCTTTTAATGCCAGGATGCGGCTGTTGGCGAAGAAAGCGAAGTCGAAATCGGTCGGGTCGCCGGCCCGCTTGCCCGGCACCGGCATCAGGCGGGCGGTCAGCGGCTTACCCAGGCGCACTGCCAGCGCGGTAACATCCAGCAGCACCGCCGCCAGTGCTTCTACAGAGGCATCCCCAGGCAGCGGCACGGTATCCAGCCCGGTACCGCACACCGCCGAATACAGCAGCAAATCCTGCACCGTCAGCGTCCCTTCGGCGGCGCGCTGCGCCAGGACGGCATCTTCCAGCACAGGCAGCATCAGGCCGTTGAAGCCGGTGCGCGGGAAGCTGGCCCGGTCGAGAGTGTCCGCCAGGAAAGCCGCTGCCGCCAGCGAACCCGATCCGCCCAGCGCCGGCAGTCCCAGCGCCTCCAGCGCCGCCCCGATCGACAGCTCCGGCTGCGGGAAGGGCGCCAGGGTGAAATCCAGCCCGGCAAAGCGCACCCCGCAGGCCTGCTCCAGACTGCGGGCAACGGATTCCAGGCTCAAGGCATGTTTTTCAATCGCCGCCACCAGAGAGGTGCGGGCTTCTGCCAGGGTGGATGCCTGTCCAAATGCCGCCACTGCCAGGTCGGCCGCTTCCAGCGCCAGGGCGAAGGCCGGCTCGCCTCCCGCGTGGTATGCCGCCGGGAAGAAGGGCGCCCCCGCTGGGACGTTGGCCAGCGCCGCAAAGCGCAAATTGGCGAAGCCGTTGGGCAGCACGGCACTCAGCCCGTGGATCACTTCGGCACACTGGCGCACAGCCGGCAGCGAAACGCCCCCGGCAGCGGTCAGCATGCCGCCCAGGAAAACATCCTGCGTGGCTTCCACCACCGGCCGGATGGCGGCGTAGCTCTCGGGATACTCCGGCAGGGCCGGGCCCAGGCACACATAGTCCAGCCCGGCCGGGCGGGCGGCAGCGATCAGGTCCTGTGCCAGGCTCACGGCGCTGTGTGGGTCGCCAGAGCCGGTCACCCGGGGGAACGGCGGGGTCGCCAGGCGGGTGGTCTGCACTTCGTAGCCGGCTTCATCGAATTCCCGGCGCGCCGCCGCAATAAATGTCTCCACCGGTCGCAGGGCTGCGCGGTCGAGCGGCCAGCCGGGATCAACGAAACAGGTAATCGAGCGAATTTTCATCCTACGCACTGCTCCGCTGGCGCACCACTTCAAACAGTAGCACGCCGGCTGCCACGGCGGCATTCAGCGACTCGCTGCCGCCCGGCATGGGGATGTAGACACATTGGGTAGCCAGCTGGCGGGCCTGCGGACCGGCGCCTTCCGCCTCCCCGCCGATCACCAGCGCCAGCGGCCGGCGCAAATCGGCGGCGGTATAGGCCGCCCCACGCCCGGCCTCTGCCAGGTAAACCTGCAGCTGGAACTGCCCAACCAGCGCCTCGATCTGCACCCATTCCAGCGCCAGCAGCGGCAGGCGGAAGTGCGCCCCCATCCCGCTGCGCAGTACCTTGGGCGAGTACGGGTCAACCCCACCCGGCGGCAGCAGAACCGCCCCCACATTGGCGGCAGCCGCCGTGCGCAGCATCGTTCCCAGGTTGCCGGGGTCGCGCACCTGGTCGGGGATAAACACAAAGTCCAGCTGAGTGGGCGGCTGCGGCTGGGTCAGCTGGAGCACTGCCAGCGCCCCTTGCGGCGTCTCGGTATCGCTGGCGGTAGCCAGGACATGTGGCGCCACCGTCTCGAGCACCGCCCCACATGCCACAAAGCCATCCACCACGGCCTGCAGGCGCGGCTCCAGTGCTTCCAGGCAGAATACCGCCTGCGCCTGCCACCCGGCTGCTAGCGCTTCCTCCAGCAGGCGCACACCTTCAGCTACGATCAGACCGGCTTCACGCCGCTCGCGGCTGCTGCTCTGCAGCTGGCGCAGCCACTTAATCTTGGGGTTTTGTGCCGAGGTGATCATTGAATTATTCGCTGCCTTCATCCACCGGGAATATTATCTCCCAGACCGAGTGGAAAACATCCAGGGTAGGCTGGTCAATGATCGCCAGACGCACCTTCTGCAGATAGTCAGGCGGCATTTCGTCGCAGTAATCTTTAATGGCCACCAGGATGACCATGGCGGCGCGCTCCTTGGGGAAGCCGAAGATGCCTGTCGAGATCGGGGGCAAAGCCAGCGAGCCGATCTTCAACGCCTCAGCCTGCCAAAGAGCGCCGCGCACCGCCGCCGCCAGTTTGGCGACTTCATCGCCTGCACCCCAAATCGGGCCGACGGCATGGATCACGTAGCGGCAGGGCAGCCAGCCGCCGGAGGTATAAGCCGGGCGCTCGTGGGCCACCGGGCCGTGTTGTCTCACCCAGACGTCGCTTTCTGCCTGGATCTGCGGGCCGCCGCGACAGGAGATTGCCCCCGCCACGCCGCCTCCATGCTGCAGGCGGGAATTGGCGGCGTTAACGATGGCGTCCACCGCTTCCTCGGTAAGGTCGCCCTCTACCAACTGGAGCAGCATGCCACCCCTCAGTTTGGTTTCCAGGATCACACAGTTCATACGGTTGCCACTCAGGCTAACCCATCGGGAAGCGCATGCGGCGCCCGCCGATGACATGCAGGTGCAGATGAAAGACCGCCTGTCCCGAGTCCGGACCGGTATTGAGGATCAGGCGGAACCCGCTCTGGTCGATGCCTTCCTGGCGGGCCACCTGACCGGCAACATAGACGAGGTGCCCGATGAGCGACTCGTCTGCGGGGGTCAGGTCGTTTACCGAGACAATGTGCCGGTTAGGCACCACCAGCACATGGGTAGGCCCTACAGGATGGATATCGCGAAAAGCGGTCGCCAAGTCGTCCTGATACAGAATGGCAGCCGGCGCCTGCCCGGCTACAATCTTGCAAAAGATACAGCCGTTCAAACCACCTCCTGCCCTACCAACGCCCCATCCATGCGCCCATCCACCAGGGCGGTAAGGTGTACCGGCGTGATGCGGTTCCACAGCAGGCGAGGCGCGGCCGCCTGCACCCGCAGGTAATTGTCGGTCAGCCCGCTCATCTCCCAGCCCAACGGCCCGAGGGATACGGCGCTCTCCCACAAGACGGGCAGCACCTGCCCCAGGTGAGCTTCCCGGTAGCGACGGTTGGAACCTTCCAGGGCGAGGCGCAGGCGGGCATTACGCTCCTTGCGCACGGAGTGCGGTACCTGCCCGGGCAAACGGGCGGCGGCCGTGCCGGGGCGGGTGGAATAGGTGAAGACATGGCCGTCGGCAAACTGCATCTCATCCACAAAAGCCAGGGTCTCAGCGAACTCGGATTCGCTCTCACCGGGGAAACCGGCGATCAGGTCGGTGGTGATCGCAACACCGGGGATCGCCTGGCGCGCAGCCTGCACCAGGCTCCGGAATTCCGCCGGCGTAGTCTTACGTGCCATGCGGCGCAGTGTGGCGACGCTGCCGGACTGCAAAGGCAGGTGCAGCTGACGGCACAGTCGCGGGTTCTCCCACAAGCGGAAGAAGCTCTCATCCAGGTCCCAGGGCTCCAGGGAGGACAGGCGCAGCCGGGGCACATCACTGTGCTCCAGAATCGCGCCAATCAGCGCCTGCAAATGCAGTGGAGCGGCAATGTCCTGACCCCAGGAACCCAGGTGCACGCCGGTCAGCACGATCTCACGGGCGCCGCCCTGCCCATCCGGGGCGTTCTGCAGCGCGGCCTGCACATCCTCCAGCACCTCAACGATGGAGCGACTGCGCCCGGCCCCCCGGGCAACGGTGGTGATGCAGAAAGTGCAGTGGTTATCGCAGCCATCTTGCACCTTAATAAAGGCGCGGGTGCGCAGGCGCGCACCGGGGATCGGCTCGCGCTCGACCGGTTCGGACTCAAACTCGGGCAGCTCGATCTGCAGCAAATCCGGCACCAGGCGGTCCTTCTCGGCGTTGGGAACGACGCGGCTGACAGCCGGCAGCTCGGCAGCCTGCTGCGGGCTGAGAGTCGACCAGCAGCCGGTGACGACCACCTGTCCGGCGCCGGCAGCGGCTGCCTGGCGTATCTTATGCCTAGAATCAGAGGCGGCTGCGGCTGTCACGCTGCAGGTATTCACCACCGCCAGGTCGGCCTCGGCGGGCTTGGCGACCAGAACATGTCCGGCCAGGCGAAACTGGCGCGCCATCTGCTCGATCTCCGCCTGGTTCAGGCGGCAGCCAACCGTATCCAGGAACACCTTCATGGTAAAAATGCCTTAAAGTTATCGAACAAGATTTCGGTTCCCTGCGAGCTGTACGAGCCGGCTATCAACCCGGCTTCCCCTTCTACCAGGTCAGCATCCTGGACTTCATACAGCTTCTCACCATTAACATACAGCGCCAGCCGAGAACCATCGCAATCGGCGCGCAGTTGGGTGAGGCCAGATCCCAAAGGGACAGCCTCCCCCGGCAGCATGGCTTCCATACCAATCAATTGCGGGCGGCCAGCAACAATCTTGCCGATGCCGTAGAAGCCGTCGCTGCTGAACAAGAAGACATATAGGTTGTCGGCATCCGCCGCCCGGCAGATCAAGCCGAAGCGGTTATTGCGCTCCCCCGGCGTCTTGTAAGCATCCACCTCCAGGCGCACATCGCTAAAGCTCTGCCCGCTGCTTGCCAGGACATTGTAATTGGCGCCGTCTACGCGCACCTGGTAAATGCCGTCGGCGTAGTCCGCCGTGCCGCCTGCCGGGCCAAATTGGCGCCAGCCGCTAAGCGGGTTAGCGAAATCATCCTGATAAAGCAAGCCGGCCGGCAGCGCGGTCTCCGAGACAGGTGAATTCCCGCCGACATCAGCAGGGGCAGATGTCGGTCGTCCGTCATCGGTCGGCGGTCGCCCCTGGCAACCCGCCAATAGCAGGCCGGTCAGCAGCAGTCCAATCCAGAGTTTCTGAAGTATACGCACTTGATCACCTTGCATCTTGCTGAAACGGGTCGATTTTACCATGCCCATCATTACACTGGCTTATAATAGAGCGAAACCAACTTTAACCGGAGGAAGCATTATGGATTTTGCCCTGAGTGAGGAGCATCGATTTGTTCAACAGATGGTGCGGGACTTCGCCCACAAAGAAGTATCCCCAATAATCAAGGAATGCGACCGCAAGCAGGAGATGGCTCCCTTCGTGCTGCCACGCATGGCCGAGCTGGGCATTCTGGGAATCTGCATCCCAGTGCGCTACGGCGGGCAGGGCATGGATTACATCTCCCTGGGCCTGGCCTGCGAAGAACTGGAAGTGATCGATACCTCCTTGCGGGTGATCATGTCGGTGCACATGGGCCTCAACAGCATGGCGCTCTTGCAATGGGGAACCGAGGAACAAAAGCAGCGTTTCCTGGTGCCTCAGGCGCAGGGAAAGAAATATGCAGGTTTTGGATTGACCGAGCCCAATGCCGGCTCGGATGTGGCCGGAATGCAAAGCACGGCTCGCCGAGAAGGAGACGAGTATGTCATCAACGGCGAGAAAATGTGGATCTCGCTGGCTACCAAGATGCATCACTGCCTGTGGGTGGCGCGTACAGACCCGCAAGCCGCCGATCCGCACGACGGGCTGAGCGCATTCATTGTCGAGATGGACCGCCCGGGCATCACCGCCGGTGATATCCACGGCAAGCTCGGCGTGCGCGCCGGCTCGACCGGTTGGATCGCCTGCCAGGATGTGCGCATCCCGGTAGAAAACCGGCTGGGGGAAGAGGGCGAAGGCTTCAAGATCGCCATGTCCTGCCTGGATAACGGGCGCTACACCGTTGCCGCCGGGGCCACCGGGCTGATCCGTGCCAGCCTTGAGGCGAGCGTCAAGTACGCCCACGAACGCAACGCTTTTGGCCGGGAAATCGCACGCTTTCAGCTTATCCAGCAAAAAATTGCGGGTATGGTACAATCTTATGACGCGGCGCGTCTATTGTACCTGCGAGCCGGCTGGATGAAAAACCAGGGTCTGCGCAACACTCGCGAGACCTCCCTGGCCAAGTGGTACGCAACCGATGCTTCTTTTATGGCTGCATCGGAGGCGGTGCAGGTGCACGGGGCATACGGCTACAGCGATGAATACGATGTGGAGCGTTACCTGCGCAATTCAAAAGGCGCCATCATCTACGAGGGCACCAGCGAAATTCACCAGCTAATGCAAGCCGGCTATGCCCTGAATTTCCGCCAGGATGCCCCGCTGCGTTGTGAGCTGCCTGCCTATGATCCAGAAATCTGGCAGGAGTGAGCTTGCAATAATTCTTCACCCCTTAAAAATCCATAGGAGGTCAATTTGAAAATTATTGTATGCATCAAGCAAGTGCCCGACAGCGCCGCCAGGATTGTGGTTGAAGGCGGGCAAATATCCTGGGGCGATGCGCCGGCTATTATGAATCCCTGGGACGAGTATGCTGTAGAAGCTGCGCTGGTGCAGAAAGATGCTGTCGATGCGGATGTGGCCGTCATCAGTGTGGGTGCCGAAAGCGCCAAGGAAGCGCTTAAGACTGCGTTGGCGATGGGCTGCACCGAGGCAATCTTGATCTCGGACCCGGCGCTGGCCGGCGCAGATAGCCAGGCGCTGGCCCGCACGTTAGCCGCTGCCATCCAAAAGCTCGGCCCGGCGGAGCTGGTCTTCTTTGGCCGACAGGCAATCGATACTGACCTGGGTGTGACCGCGGCCCAAACCGCACGTGTACTGGGTTGGCCGGCATTGACCCTGGTCTCAAAGGTTGACTCACTCGATGGCAATAAAATCACCGTGGAACGCAGCACGGAAGAAGGGCGCCAGGTGCTGGAAAGCAAGCTGCCGGCTGTGGTCAGCGTTGGCAAAGACATTGGCGAGCCGCGCTACCCCTCCTTCATGGGAATCCGCAAGGCCGCCAAGGCTGTCATCCCCACCTGGAGCCTGGCAGACCTGGGTATTGAAACACCCAAATCTCACATCCGCTGGCCTGCAGTGATGAGCCCGCCGGTCCGCGACATAACCACCGAGATGATCACCGGCAACAGCCCGCAGGAAATCGCTGGCAAACTGGCCGACAAAATCCTTGCAGAGAAGGTGCTGTGATGAGCAACAAAATCCTGGTTTACATCGACCAATATCAAGGCACCGCTCTGCCCGCCTCCTGGGAGGCCCTGGGTGCCGGGCGTATGCTGACCAACCTGTATGGCGGCGCCAGCCTAGTTGTGCTGGTTGCCGGCGAGAGATCGAAGGAGGTTGCCGGCCAGGCTTTTCAATATGGAGCCGACGAAGCCTTGTTTGCCGATCATGCGACCCTGGCCGACTACAGGGCGGAAGCTTACGCAGCCGTCCTGGTTAAGGTTGCCAGAGAGCTCGCCCCGCTAGCAGTGCTTCTGCCGACCACCTTGCGCGGCCGTGAGCTGGCGGCCATGAGCGCCATAGACCTGGACAGCGGCATCCTGGCAGACGTAACCGCCCTCGAGTTGCAAGACGGTAAAGTCCTTGCCACCCGCCAGATCTATGCCGGCAAAGCACTCTCCAAGGTCGTGTGTGATGCGCTTCCTCAAATCATCACCACCCGCGGCCGGGCATTTGAAAAGCCCACGGTCGACCCGGCTCGTTCCGGGGCGCCCACCCAGGTGCCGGCAGTCCTGGCGGAAGCGGATATACCCACCAAAATTTTAAGCCATGCTGCGGCAGATGGTGGAGTCAGCCTGGGAGATGCGGCAGTAATTGTTTCCGGCGGACGCGGGGTAGCCAATAACCCCAACCTTTCTCCTCCAACGGGGCTGGACGACAAGCAAGCCGAGATCTGGCGCGCTCAGCAAGGCTTTAAGATGCTGGGTGATCTGGCAGGTGTATTGGGTGGTGCGGTGGGCGCCAGCCGTGCGGCCGTGGATGCGGGCTACATCCCCTACGAGCACCAGGTCGGGCAAACCGGGAAAGTCGTCAGCCCTAACCTGTATATTGCTTGTGGCATCTCCGGAGCCATCCAGCATCAGGCCGGTATGCGCAGCAGCAAAGTCATCGTGGCAATCAACAAAGACCCCGAAGCGCCAATCTTTAAGCTGGCCCGTTTTGGTGTGGTCGGCGATCTATACACGCTTGTCCCGGCTTTAACCGAAGCCCTGCGCCTCCGGCTGGGCAAGTAAACTAGTGCAATCGAGAAATACCGGGCGTTGGCCCTGGTTGACCCTTGCGATGGGTCAACCAGGCTCGCGCCTGGTTTTTATTTTATAGTCATAAACCGGTTATTACATTCTTCCTGTTATCGCATAGTTTATATCCTGCAGGATGATGATATTCGTCTGTGCAATAAGGATATTTGCCACTGGAAAAGGATGGGCAGTTGGGTGTAAATTGTACGGTAGGGTAATT
This sequence comes from Anaerolineae bacterium, assembly GCA_041301395.1. Taxonomy (GTDB): domain Bacteria; phylum Chloroflexota; class Anaerolineae; order Anaerolineales; family UBA4823; genus CTSoil-045. The sequence continues at coordinate 3,947 of JBFYSP010000154.1, read as the reverse complement.
TGAATTTTTTATGGCTACCACAACAATCCAGCAATTAAAGTTATTCCAAGACCTGAGTCCGGCCCAGTATGCCATCCTGCAGCGTCTGTTCTACCCGCGCTACGAGCCGCAAGGAGCGGTGATTTTCGAACAAGGTGAGCCGGCATCTGCGCTGTACATCCTCGTAGCCGGCGAGATTGACATTCGCTTCAAGCCGGAGGACGGGACAGAATTAACCATGACCCACGTCCACCCGGAAAGCGTGGTCGGCTGGTCGGCGGCGCTGGGCAACCCGCTTTACACATCCACAGCCATCTGCCTGAGCGACTGCCAGATGCTGTCCATTCGAGGCCAGGACTTACGCCAGTTATGTGAAGACCACCCTGAAACCGGTTTGGTAATCCTGGAACGTCTGGCAGCGGGCATATCCCAGAGATTAAAGAACTCGCACCAACATGTGCGGGCCTTGCTTGAACAGGGATTGTGTATTAACATCAACAGAGAAATCGCGATCCAAGACCCATGGATGAAGCTGGCCGAACAAGCCGCCGATTTGCCCGAGTCAGGAGAGACTACGATGAGCGAAAACACAAACAACACCGGTGACTTCACCGATCAAGAGCGCATGCAGGCCCTGTTGGATAAGATCAGTGCTTACATTGAACATTTCCACGGCGGATCGGTGGAGATGGTTTCGTACGATGGCAAAGTCTTGAAAGTCCGCCTGGGCGGTGCCTGCCTGGGCTGCCCACTCTCTCCCAATACCCTGCACGGCTGGGTGGAAGGAACGGTGCGCCAGTTTTTCCCCAACATTGAACAAGTCGAATCGGTCAGCTAGCGACCTGAAGTGAGCTATGAAAAAGCCCTCCAGTCCAGGCCTGGAGGGCTTATATGTTAATCGAAGCGGTTAACTTCGGGTTTCGGAAGTCTCGCGTGAGTGCAAGCCAGCCTGATGAGCGCGCCCCTGGCGCAGCCCGCTCCAGCGGCAGCTGGAATTTGAGCAGCGATAACGTGCTGAGTTGGGCAAGAAGATTGGTCCAAGCAAGCGATCGAGCCGGGTACGATGCACGCGGTGCAACTTGCTTCCGCACTTGGGGCAAACAGTTGCCTGCCAGTGGTCAGACTTGAGGTAGCGTCGCCGCATACGATATAGGATGATTACCGTTCCGCTAATGATCAGCAGCCAGGCCAGGAGCTCTGCGGCGCTCATGCGGCCCAGGTAGCCGAAAGCCGAGTTCAGCAGGTCGTTGAACCACTGGCTGATGCCGCTGATGAACCCCCTACCCGCCACACGGATCGCCCAAATATTATTCCGATTCAACAACAAGAAAACGGCAATCAGTACAGCTATTAGGCCAAGCAGCTCAATCCAGTATTCCCGAATAAATTTTTTCACAATAATCTCCCCAACACCCCCTTACTAGGAAGGGGGGAATACACCTCGGTCAATTAGTTCAGCAAATATACCACAGGATATTTCCCGCAACCAGCCTGGTGTGGGCCTTTCATCAATGATTAACAAGTCATGGCGCAGCCATCGGCTCTCGGGTCGCTGCCTGCCCACAAGACACCCTCCCCTGCCGAGCGAAGGATCACCTGGCCCCGCCCAAACACAGAACGCGCGTAACCGGTCGTGGGCTGTACCGGGTGTCCCATGCTGGCAAGGGTAGCCATAATCTGTTCAGGGATGCCATCTTCGAGGGCCACCTGCCCGCCGGCTTCACCATTCTGGATGCAAAAACGCGGCCGGTCAAGCGCCGACTGAGGATCAAGCTGGTCATCGATCAGAGCGCAGACAACCTGTAGGTGGCCCTGTGGCTGCATAAAACCACCCATCACGCCAAAGCTGGCAAACAAGTCCTCACCGCTCTGTTCGCCATCCGGCGCAGGTCGGGTGATCAACGCCGGGATGATGGTGTGATAAGGGCGCTTACCCGGTGCCAGGCAGTTGGGGTGATTGGGGTCGAGACTGAAATTATGGCCGCGGTTTTGCAGGCTGAATCCACATCCAGCGGGCACTATCCCAGTGCCAAAGCCCATATAGTTGCTGTTGATAAACGAGCAGGCATTGCCCTGCGCATCCACCACGCTGAGATAGACTGTATCCGAGCTGGCCACCGGAACGCCGTGCGCGGCATCCAGCCTCGCCTGGTGCGGGTCAATATGGGCTCGCCGCGTGGCAGCATACTCTTTTGAGAGCAAGTCATCCAAAGGGAAGTCGCCGAAGGCCGGGTCGGCTACGTACCAGCGAGTATCGGCAAACGCCAGGCGCATAGCCTCAATTTGCAGGTGCAACCGCTCCGCCGAAAGCGCCGGCAGGGATGCCAGGTCGTAACCTTCCAGGATATTCAACCCGAGCAATGCCGCCAGGCCCTGCCCGTTCGGCGGGCACTCCCAGATGCGAAAACCGCGGTATAAAGTGCTGATCGGGGTATCCCAGGTGCTGTGGTGGGCAGCCAGATCATCCACCTGCAGGCAGCCACCAGCCTGCAGCACTGCGCTGGCGATCACTTCGGCAATTGGGCCCTGGTAAAAGGCTTCTGCACCGCCTTCTGCCACGTATTGCAGGGTGCGCGCCAATCCCGGGTTGCGGAAGATTTCTCCAGCCCGCGGCGCACGCCCGTCTATGGTCAGATCCTGACCGCCCGGTGCGCTGCGCAGCTGATTGGCAGCCCCACTCTGCCAACCCCGAGCAGTGACCGGGGCAACCGGGTAGCCTTGTTCGGCCAGGCGAATCGCAGGGGCAAGCACTGCCGAGCGCGGCAAGCGCCCAAATCGCTCTAAGAGATCGCACCAGCCTGCGCAGGCACCGGGCACGGTAACTGTATAGGCATGGTAAGCAGGCAGCTCTTGGCTGTATCCTTCACGCTGCAGTCGTTCCAGCGTCAGGGCAGCCGGAGCGCGCCCAGAGCCGTTCAGAGCGCTTACTTGGCGACTGGCGGCATGGTAGTACAAGGCAAAACAATCGCCGCCAATCCCGGTTGAGGTAGGCTCGGTGACGTTCAAAGCAGCCGCCACCGCCACAGCAGCATCGGCAGCCGTGCCGCCCTGGTGCAGAATCTCCAATCCGGCGGCCACGGCCAGCGGTTGGGAGGCCGCTACGATACCGCTGCGGCTGACAACCGGCGAGCGTCGAGAATGAAACTCAAAAGAGGTTTGCATTGCGTGCGCTCAGACTATTCCACGACCTGGATACCAGCGCCGGCCAGGGCTTCGCCAACCACCCACAAAGGTTGGTCGGCCTCCTCGGCTCGTTCCAGCAGTCCTGCCAGCCGATCCGGCGGGACTGCGCACAACAGCCCACCGCTGGTTTGGGCATCAAAGAGAAGCATTTGCCAGGCTTCATCGATGCCTGGATCAAACGCCACGTGAGAGCCATAATACAGCCGGTTGTCGGAAGTACCCCCCGGGAAAGTCCACTGCTCGGCATACTTGCGCGCCCCGCGGGTGAAGGGGGTTTTTGCCAGGGAAAAGCGCAGCCGCACACCAGAAGCCTGTGCCATCTCGAGCCCATGTCCCAACAGGCTGTAACCGGTAACATCGGTTGCGCCGCGCACTCCGGCTGCCATGGCCAGCTCGCTGGCCAATTTGTTGAGGCGCGTCATCCAACCAACCACCTCTTGTACGTCCAGCGGATCGGCCAGCTCACGTTTCAAGGCGGTTGTGGTCACGCCAAAGCCGAGCGGCTTGCTCAGGACCAGAATATCTCCATGTCGGACGCCGCCTTTGGTAAACATGCGCTGCGGGTCGACAAAGCCCAACACCACCAGACCGTATTTGGGTTCCTGGTCCTGCACTGTGTGCCCGCCGGCCAGTACCACACCTGCTTCGCGCGCCTTTTCCGCTCCGCCGCGCAGGATTTCTGCAATTATCTCGTGGGGCAGGCTGGGTGGAAGAGCGGCCACATTGAGCGCCATGAACGGCTGCCCGCCCATAGCGTACACATCCGACAGGGCGTTGGCAGCCGC
>JBFYSP010000135.1:0-2847 GCA_041301395.1 Anaerolineae bacterium | reverse complement strand
ATATTGCCTATTTTTATTCCCAACTGGCTGGAAAGCCGCATTAGCACCAGCGCTACGGTTGTAGTCGATGGGACGGAAATCGCTGTCTACAGCACCCATCTGGATATCACCTGGATGATATTCAAGCAAGGCGAATCGCAGGCGGAATATCTGAGCAGAGCAGCCGAGGAGCGGGATGAACCGATAATCCTTGGCGGTGATTTCAATACCTGGAACCCGGTCAGTATTGCTAACCTGGATAAACAAATGGAGAAAATTGGTTTAGAGCGACTTTCAAAAGGTGCCGGCTACACCTTCGAGTGGGCCGGATTAAAGTTTATCCTGGATCATATCTACAGTAATGCGGCCCTGGATTATCAGGCCGGCGTATACCGCCAGACGAATGCCAGCGATCATTACCCGGTATGGGCTGAGATGACAATTGACACCAAGTGAAATCCGAAAAAGAAAGAGGGCAAGCACTTGGCTTGCCCAACAACTAGCGCCCCAGGCAGGATTCGAACCCACAACCCTCTGATCCGAAGTCAGATGCTCTGTCCATTGAGCTACTGGGGCGTAACCGGATTATACCTTAACGAATGGCATTTAATGCCTGTGGGATCGGGTATGATTGGGGGTGTACCGGAGGTTATGGATGGAAATTGATCCCGAAATCGGTAATTTTCTCACTCACTATTCGCCGGATGTGCAGGAGATTGCCCTGGCACTTCGGGAGATCATCCTGGAGCTTGCTCCGGAAGCGATCGAGCAGCTGGATGTGTCTGCGAAAATGCTGGCGTATGGCTTTCAGCGAACCTACAAGGATATGATTTGCGTGATCATGCCGCTGAAGGCGGGAGTGAACCTGGGCTTTCCAAGGGGAGTCGATCTGCCCGACCCGGCTGGATTACTGACCGGCAGCGGCAAACGTGCCCGGCATATCAGGATTTCGTCAGTGGACGAGGCGCAGGCTCCGGAGGTGAGAGCCTTGTTGGAGGCATCTATCGCACAACTGCAACCTAAGTGAATTCCCCTACTGGGTGGGCAGGTTGTAGTAGTTGTAAATAGCCTGGGATAGCCTGGCGACCAGCTCGGAGTTGGGCTCCCACAGCAGCTGGTCGGTGTTGTTGAGGAAGATGGCGACGACGTAATTGCCGCCCAGGGTGTAGACGATGCCGGCATCGCCGATGGTGTTGATCACACCGTTGGAGGTGACCCAACCGTGCTTGTGGGCGATCTGCGTGCCTTCCGGCAGGCCGGCGGTGAGCAGAACCGGCAGGCGGTTGTTTAGCAGCAGCTGGTTCATGTTGCGGCACTTATCCTGGTTTATCTGGCTGGGGAAGGCGGCCGGCAAGGCGCCGCCACCATTCTGGGCGCAGGTGTAGATGTCGTGCAGCAGCATGCCGATATCTGAAGGGGTGGTCTGGCTGTAGATATCCGGGTCGGTATCGATATCGGTGCGGGTGTTGGCGGGGGTGTCGATAAGCTCGAGGATGGGCGAGCCGGCGGAAAAGTAACCCGCCAAATAGGTGTTTTCCAGGCCCAAGGCCTGCATATCTTCGGTGACCAGCAGCGGGGCGCGATCCTCGCCGGTAACCCGGTCCATCAGCCAGTCGGCAGCTTCGTTGCCCGATAGCGTGATCATATCGGCCATCAGCTTAAGGGCTTCGGCATCCTCCCCGGCCATGCGGCGAAAGGCCGAAACCATGATCGGGACTTTGATGATGCTGGAGGCGGTGAAGGCGACATCCGGCTCGACGGGTAGATCCTGACCGTAACTATTGGCAAAGTGGATCTCTTCGCCGGTTTGCAGATCGAGCAGGTAAATGCCGGCAGTGCCTTCGAAGCCTTCCACCTGGAGAGTCTGGTGGAGCAAAGTATCTAGGTACTCGAACGGGGGACGCGTAGGGTTGGTGCGCTGCAACGGCAGGTCGACGGTGCGGCTGGTGGTGGAGTACAGGGCATTCTCAATCAGGCGCACGGCGCCATCCGTCTGTAAGGCTGTTCCGGGTTTGCCGGCCTGGAAGCTGACTGAGCCTGCAACGGGCAGGGCGGCTTCGGAAGGCTGGTCGTAACGCTCGGCAATTTCCTGCAGGAACAGCCGCAGGCGATCCTCGGAGTAAGATGCGCTGAGCGGGACTCTGCCGGCAAATGAAGAACGGCCCCACAGATAATCCCAGAACTCTTCCCAAAACAACCGTTCGGTACGCTGCAGGTCGGCTTCGGAGAGCATCTGGTCGACGTTGAGCTGAAAATCCACCACGGAGGGATCCAGTTGGATGATACCGTCTCGGTAGCGCATTTCGACCGGCGTATTGTAGGTCTCTTGCAGCCGGGCGGCAGCTTCGGCGCGATCCAGCCCGCCCACCGGTACGCCGGCCACCACCAGGCCGGTAGGTAGAAATGAACGCACCCGGCTGAAGCGAACCAGCTGTACAGCCGTAAGGATAACGGCAAACAGCAGGAATGCCATGGATATGATCAGTAATGCCGAGCGTGCTCCACCGCGTCTCAAGAATATGCCTCCAGGCTGATAGAATCCAAAAGTATTTTATACCACAAAGTGAGCCGGGTAGACCGTTGCGGTGCTTAAGGCTTAATTAAGCGAGCGCTTAAAGCAAACGGAGCTGCCCTGAGTGCGGGGGCAGCCCCGTTTCCTGAGTACTCACCGACCCGGCAGTGAGGGTTCGGACGATGCCATCAGTGGCCGGCGAGTGGATCAGCGCGAGACGACCAGCTTGACGACTTTGCCTTCCTGATCCAGGGTCAGCCTGGCGATGTGGGTCTGAGAGCGGTCGGGTCGGCGGAAGGTTTTAACAAGAGTAACCAGCCGCCGCTTGGGAACAGCCGGCGATTTTTCGCCCAGCA
>JBFYSP010000122.1:0-11843 GCA_041301395.1 Anaerolineae bacterium | reverse complement strand
GCCAGCCCGGCGGCCAGGAAGCGCTCCCACAGGGCCAGATAGTATCCGCCCTCGCGGATCACAAATCCATCTCGCAGGGAGGTCTCGGCATACATGCGGTACAAGGCTTCCAGGTCGCCCGGACCGCCGGGGCGGATGCTAACCCCTTTACGCTCGGCCAGGCGGATGTTGTAGCGCGTCTTCTGTTTCATCGCCGCCAGCAGATCGTCCTCCGAGCGCCGCAGGTCGAGCAGCACGCTGTTGCGGAACTGCACCTGCTCGGCGGAGTAGCGCCAGCCGGAAGCCAGCAGCTCGTGCGCAACCTCCTGTCCCAGCAGATCGGGCTGCTCATCCGGCGTATTGGGTACGCCGCTCCCCAGGGAGACATCCGGGTCGATCTTCACCAGGATGGCGCCTTTACGGCGCGCCAGGGACTGCAGGTCGGCCAGCACGCGCTGGCGTAAAGTGAAATCCGACCAATCGAGCAGCGGTCCTTTGGGAGCATATAGCATCGACCAACTTAATGGGAAACCCCGCGGGGCAATACGGCGCTGCAAGACCAGCGCCGCAGCCTGCACCTGTACTCCGGCTGGCAGGCCGGCAGGCACCCCGGCAGGCAGGTCGGCAGGACCTTCGAGCATGCGACCGTCTGCCAGCCAATGGCAATGATACGGGCGCCAGCCGTACTGCGCCTTGAAGTCGCCCCACTCGGCGCTTTGCAGCAAGTGCGCCCCGGGCAGCCCAGCAATCAGGTCATCCCATGCTGCTGGGTTCACCCGGACTCCCCCCTTCTTGAAAGCAGCAAGCGGTAGATGCGATGCAATGCCGGCTGGTAGACACGCTCTTGGGGGGCGGCGGCGCGTACCAGCCGGCCGCCAAAGCCGCGCTTGAAGCGGTAAACGCCCCACAGACCGTCGCTGCGGGCGGCGAAATTGGCTTCCAGCGTCTCCTCTTCTTCGTCCGGCACGCCCCACAGGTCATACTCCCGGCAGCCTTTCTCCCTGGCCCAGCGCATGGCTTCCCACTGCAGCAGGTATGCCGGCATGCGCTCGCGGTGCTCATCCGAGGAAGCCCCGTAGAGATACCAGGCGCGCTCCCCCCTGGCAAAAACCAGCACGCCACCCACCGGCTGCTCTTCGAAAGTTGCCAGGAAGAGCTCGCAGTTGCCGGAAGGATGAAACAGGTCGTAGGCCCGCTGGTAGTATGCAGACGTATGCACGCCAAAGCGATCCCGCTGGCTGGTGACCGCCATCAGGCGGTTGAAAGCCTCCAGGTCGCGGCTGGGGCGCACCAGGATATCTTTTTTTGCCGCCAGGCGGATGTTGTAGCGCGTTTTCTGCTTCATGCGTCCGAGCAGCTCATCTTCACTGCCCTCCAGGTCGACCAGCAGGCTGCGGCGCGGCTGAATGCTCTGCATGCCGGTCTGAAAGCCGGGAGCTTCCAGGGCAGCCTCCCCTTCCCTGGCGTCCGGCTCCACCAGCAAGAAAACCGCTCGCAAGCGCCGGCAGGCACGGTCGATCTCGGTCCACAAGTCGGACCAGGCAGGGGCGGAAGGAGCCTGATTTAGCGTTGTTGGGGCCGGCGGCCCCTTGGAGAGATAGGCCAGGCTAAAACCGAGCGGCAGCCTGCGTAACAGCAGCTGAGCGCCGGCAGCGCCTGGTTCGCCGAGGTGGGACACAATGCGCACCGGCTGCCAGCCAAAGACCGATTTAAGTTCGCCCCAGGCGGCGGCCTGGAGCAGGTGAGAATTGGGACAATCCTGCAAGAACTCGTCCCATTGGGTAGCGTTCACCTCAGGCATCGAGCTAACCCAGCTTAAATGAGAGAAGTTAGCTCTGGAGGCGGCGTGCTGCGCACCGCAGCCCCGGGGATGCAGTCATCCAGCACGCGGATAATCTCACTGGGGTCGCCTTCCGTCGCCAGGCTGAGCAGGTCGTCCACCAGGGTTACCAGCGGTTCGCCGCCAAGCAGATTTTCATCCACCAGGCGCACAATATCCGGATGGATGGTGGGTTCGTAAATCGCACCTTTATCCCACAGCTCCTCGCTGAGCTTTTCGCCGGGGCGGATGCCGGTAAAGACGATCTCGATATCCTTGCCCGGTTCCAGGCCGGATAGGCGGATCAGGTCTTCCGCCAGGTCAAGAATGCGCACTTGCTCGCCCATGCGCAGCACAAAGACCTCGCCTCCCTTACCCAGGGCCGAAGCCTGCAGCACCAGGTGGACGGCTTCCGGGATGGTCATAAAGTAGCGCTCCATCTCGGGGTGGGTGATGGTCACCGGGCCGCCGGCGGCGATCTGGCGCTTGAACATCGGGATGACGCTGCCCCGGCTGCCCAGGACGTTGCCGAAGCGCACCACCGAATACGGCCGCCCCGAGCGATTGGCCGCCTCCAGCACCAGCAGCTCGGCAATGCGCTTGGTAGCACCCATCACGCTGGTTGGTCGGATCGCTTTATCGGTGGAAATCATCACCAGGCGCTCAATATTGAAATTCTGGGCAGCTTCGACCACGTTGCGTGTCCCCAGGATATTGTTGGTCACGGCGTCTTCGACATTAGCTTCCATCAGCGGGACATGCTTGTGGGCGGCAGTGTGAAAGATGACCTGCGGGCGCTGGTCTTCAAAAACCACCAGCAGGCGGTCCAGGTCGCGGATATCGGCGATCACCGGGTGGAGCGGGATGGAGGGGAAATTATGCTCCAGGTCGATCACACATTCGAAGATGCTGTTCTCACCGTGGCCTAGCAGGATCAGCTCCGCCGGACCCCAACGGGCGATCTGGCGGCACAGCTCCTGGCCGATCGAGCCGCCGGCCCCGGTGACCAGCACGCGCCGGCCGGTCAGGCTGGCGCCAATTTCGGTCTCGTCGATTTGGGCCGGTTGGCGGCGCAGCAGGTCGGTGATGTCCACCTCGCGCAGGCGGTTGACACTGACCTTGCCGCCCAGCAGCTCGTACAGGCCGGGCATGGTGCGGAAGGGCACGCCGCGCTTCTGACAGGAATCAGCCACACGGCGGATGACGTCGCCGGGTGCGCTGGGAATGGCAATCACCACTTCCTCGATGCGCCGGACGGCCATCGTACGCGGCAGGTCCGCCAGTGTGCCGACCACCGGGATGCCGTGGATGGCCTGCTTTTGCTTATCGGGGTTATCGTCCAGGAAGCAGACCGGCGTCAGGTGCAGGTTAGGGTTCTTCTGCATCTCGCGCACCACCAGAGCGCCGGCATCGCCCGCGCCGACGATCAGGGCGCGGCGCGGCAGTCTGGCGCGCGGCGCGCCTGCTACCTTGGTATCCGCCAGGGTGCGCAGCGAAAAACGCAGCCCGCCGACCAGCAGCATGGTCAGCAGCCAGTCAATCGGCAGGGTGCTGCGCGGGAAATAAGGCAGCACTTCCAGGGCGCGCAAGATGACCACCGCGAGGGAAACCAGAACCGAGGCGGTGGTCACCGCGGTCACGATCAGCTTCAGCTCCTGGGTGCTGGCATAGATCCACATGCGGCGGTACATGCCGAAGTAGAAAAAGACGAACGGCTTGATCAGCAGGGCAATCATGACCAGCCAGATTACCTGGGGCAGGTAAAAGCGGAACAGGGGACCCAGGTCGGTGCGCAGCGCAAAACTGCCGAGGGCCGCCACGACGATCAAACACAGGTCGGCAATCAGCAAGAAACGGTTGCGCAAAAACAGGCGGGGCTTCATAAATTTGCAGCTATCGCCCGCGAAAACCAAGCATCATCGCAGGGGTGCGCAGAAGGACGAGGAAATCCATGGTGATTCTGCGGTGCTTAATATAATACAGATCATACTCCAATTTGATCATCGTGTCTTCAACCGATGAAGCATAGCCGAAGTTAACTTGCGCCCAGCCGGTAATGCCCGGCTTTACCAGCAGGCGCGCCCGGTAAAAAGGCACCTGCCCTTCGAACATCGTGACCAGTTCGGGGCGCTCGGCACGCGGTCCTACCAGGCTCATCTCGCCGCGCAGCACGTTATAAAACTGGGGCAGCTCGTCCAGATGGGTCCTGCGCAGTACACGCCCGACCCGCGTGGTGCGATAGTCGCGCTCGCTGGCCCACTGCGGCAGACCGTTGGCTTCGGCATCCCGCCGCATGGTGCGGAACTTGATAATCGGGTACAGCTTGCCGCGCCGGCCCGAGCGGGTCTGGGTATAGAACAGCGGCAGGCCATCATCCACCAGCACCGCCAGGAAGATAAAGGGCAGCACCACCAGCATTGCCAGGGTGCCCACCAGGCCGCCCAGGATATCCACCAGCCGCTTGACCACCTCGTAGAAATTGCTGACCCGGGCTTCATCGACGAAGGAGCGCAGGATCCAGTCGGATTCCAGGATGCGGATCGGCACCCGGCCGAGCATCTCTTCATAGGCCACCGGCATGCGCGTGATATCGATGCCCTGGTCGTTGGCATCCAGCAAAGCCTGGAACATGCCGCCGCGCAGTTTACCGGTGATCGCCACCACCAGGTCGGATACCTGGTTTTCGGCAATCAAGTCCAACAGGTGTTCGCTCCCGCCCAGCACTGGCACACCTTCGATCACCTCGCCCAGCTTGTGCGGGTCGTCATCCACAATCCCAATCAGGTTGAAGGGCCGGTTCTTAAGCTGGTTGTAAATCCGCAGCATGACCTTGCCCGACTCGCCGCCGCCCACCATCAGGACGCGGCGCAAGAAGCGCGGGCCGGCAAACAGGCGGATAAAAAACCAATGCCAGGCCAGGGTCAAGACAACCACAATGATCAGGAATGTGGCCACGCCCAGGCGCGGCAGGCTGGCGCGGCTTGGCTCGGCGTAGATAAAGAAGAGCAGCAGGTAGAGGCCCAGCCCCACGATGGCAGCCACAATCACGCTGCGCACGGTCTTGCCCCAATCCGAAGCGTTGTGGACGTCGTACAGCTCGATCAGCAGCACTACCCACAGCAGCGGCAGAAAGTAGAACCATGCCGGGATGCGGGTAACCAGGAACTGCAGGTCAAACTGGATGAAAACCAGCGTGCTGCCCCACACCACCAACGCCAGCACCAGCGAAATCAGTGCCACCAGGATATCGCCCAGGATGAGCAGCCCGCGCTGTTCACCTATGCGCAGACGCACAGCTGGCAAGTGAACTGTTTGCGATGGATTTTTCATCCGGCGTCCCAAAAGTTATTAATATGAAAATCGATCGCCATACTGCCTGTATTGTAACATGGGCAGAAAATGCGGCTAAGCCAGGGCGACAGCTTCGATTTCGACCGCACCATTCTTAGGCAGAGCCGCCACCTGGACAGTGGAACGTGCCGGGAAGCCGGCAGTAAAGAATTCACCATAGATGTAATTCATCTGGGCAAATTCAGCCATATCTTGCAGAAAGACCGTGGTCTTGACCACTTTATCGAGCGAGGAGCCGGCGGCTTCCAGGACATTCTTGAGGTTGGTAAGCGCCTGGCGAGTCTGAGATTCTATCCCGCCCGGGGCCAGCTCGTTGGTCGCTGGGTTCAACCCGAGTTGGCCGGAGCAGAAGATAAATCCGCCGGCCTGCACCGCTACCGAGTAGGGACCGAGCGCTTTGGGGGCTTTTTCTGAGGTGATGATGGTTTTTTGTGACATAGAATGACTCCTGATTGAGATTTTTCTTTTTATCGATCCACTTATGTTGGGCAAACTGTCAGTTTGCCCTGGACAAACGAACAGTTTATCCTACTCTTTAAACTCCAGCAGCTCTATCACATCCTTCAAGGCGGCTTCAAACACGGCCTCCATCACATCTGCGGGTGCAAGGTACGGGCCACCGAAGGAACCGTCGCCATAGGCCAAGCGGGCCTCTGCCGCGCCCAGCAAACCGGGGATGAAGGGCGGCTGCTTCTCACCCGCCGGCAGCTCGCAGACCAGCGTGAAGGGGAAAGCTTCCAGCCAGTTAGCGTGCGCCGGTTTAAGCTCGTAGCGCCGGGCGACTTCCGTTACGCTGTGAGAGGTCCACCAGGCATACCAGGCCAGCCGCAGGCCGGGCAATGCGCTGGTCAGCTCGTACAATCGCAGGCGCACCGGGTCATTGCCGCCGTGCCCGTTGAGCACCAGGATGCGGCGGAAACCCTGTCCGTACGCCGAGCGCACCAGGTCTTCGACCAGGTCAAGCAAGGTCGATATCCGCAGGCTGAGCGTGCCGGGGTAAGCCAGGAAGTAGGGCGAAGCGCCGAAGTTGACCGTGGGCGCCACCAGTACGCCGGTTTTCCCCGCCGCGGCATCCGCCAGGGCCAGGGGAATGCGCACATCCGTCGTCAGGCTGAGGTAGGCGTGCTGTTCGCAGGCGCCCAATACCAGCATCAGGCGTTCATCCTGCTGCAGGTAATTTTCAACATCGAACCAGTTAAGCTCTTCGCTGCGCATGGCTACACCACGATATTGACCAGCTTACCGGGTACCAGGATCACCTTGCGCGGCACGGCGCCCGCCAGGTGCTTCTGCACGGCTTCGCTGGCCAGAGCTGCCTGGCGCGCATCTTCTTCACTGATCCCAACCGGCACCAGGATGCGGTCACGCAGCTTGCCGTTGATTTGCACGATCAGGGTGACCTCGTCCTCAGCCGCTGCCTGCTCGTCAACCGACGGCCAGGGCTGGTTGTGGATCGAATAAGGCTTACCCTGGCGCTGCCAGAGCTCTTCGGCAATATGCGGCGTGACCGGGGCCATCATGCGCAGGGTTATATCCAGCGCCTCGACCCACTCGATGGTCTGGCCAACGCCCTGGTCGCGCAGGCGGTACATCTCGTTGAGCAGCTCCATCATCGCCGAGACGGTGGTGTTGAATTCGAAGGTCTCGAAATCGTGGGTTACCCGCCGCAGCGTCTGGTGCACTTTACGGCGCAGGCCGCGCAGCGCTTCGGGGTCGGGCCGTCCGCCGGGAGCCGGGTCGGTGACCAGCGCCCAAACTCGCCGCACCCAGCGCGCCACACCTTCGATGCCGTTGCTGTTCCAGGGCGCCCCCATATCCCAGCGGGCAAAAAACATCAGGTAGGCGCGCACCGTGTCTGCCCCGTAGCGCCCCACCAGGTCGTCGGGAGAAATCACGTTGCCGCGGCTCTTGGACATCTTCTCGGAGTCTTCGCCCAGGATAATGCCCTGGTTGCGCAGCTGGGTCATCGGCTCGGGGCCGTGCATGATGCCCATATCGCGGCCGGCCTTGTGGAAGAAACGCGTGTAGATCAGGTGCATGGTGGCATGCTCGATGCCGCCAGTGTAGGTATCCACCGGCATCCAGTAATCGTACTCGGCCGGGTCGAAGGGGTAGCTGTCGTACTGCGGGCTGAGGTAGCGCAGATGGTACCAGGATGAGCACATGAAGGTATCCATGGTATCGGTCTCGCGCACGGCAGGGCCGCCGCACTCCGGGCAGGTGGTCTGCTTCCAGGTCGGGTGCAGCTTCAGCGGGCTCTCACCGGTAGGCAGCCACTCGACATCGTCGGGCAGCAGCACCGGCAGCTGGTCGTCGGGGACGGGTACGGCGCCATGCTCGGGGCAGTACACAATCGGTATCGGTGCGCCCCAGTAACGCTGGCGCGAGATCAGCCAGTCACGCAGGCGATAGTTGACGCTCAGCTGGCCCAGGTTGCGCTGCTCCAGCCAGCGGGTCACGAGTTGCTTTGCCCGGTCACCCGACGTGCCGCTGAACTCGCCTGAGTTGATCATCATGCCATAATCATGATGGGTTAGCAGCGGGCGGTAAAACTCGCAGCCCCACAGCATCTCCATCAGGCTGCGGGCGGTTAGTCCCGGCTGCAAGCTGAGACAGCGCTCCAGGATAGCCTGCTCGCTTTCGAGCGAATCCCAGCGCTGCGGGCCGTCTTCGAAGATAAAGATCCACGCCGCCCCGATGATTTCATTCCAGTAACCGGGAGTAAGGTATTCCTGCGCCAGGGCTGTGTAGCTTTCCAATTGGGCGCCTTCCAGGGAGACCAGCAGCTCGCCGGAAGGGCTGCTCTCAAAGGCGATGCCTGCCTTTTTCAGGGCGGCGGTAAAACCCGCCTGCATGCTGCCCGCCACAACGAATGAGCGTGCCTTACCGTCGCTGCGGGCGATGACCGGCAGGATCGGCAGGCCAAACTTCAGGGCAAAGGCAAAGTCGCGTTCGTCGTGAGCCGGCACCGCCATGATGGCGCCCGTGCCGTAGGTCATCAGCACGTAATCGGCGATCCACACCGGGATGCGCTGCCCATTTATCGGGTTGATGGCGTAGCCGCCGGTGAAGACGCCGCTCTTGTCCTTATCGGTCGCTTCACGCTGGATATCGGTCTGGCGCTCGGCCTGCAGGATGTAAGCCTGCACTTCCTCCCACTGCTCGGGGCTGGAAAGCCGCTTCACCAGGGGATGCTCGGGCGCCAGCACCATGAAGGTGGCGCCCCACAGGGTGTCCGGGCGGGTGGTGAATACCTCCAGCGGATCGCCCTGCTCGGTGGTAAAGGTGACCGAGGCGCCTTCCGAGCGGCCGATCCAGTTGGTTTGCAGGGTGCGGACTCGCTCGGGCCAGTCCAGGTGGGAGAAGTCGAGCAGCTCGTCGGCGTAGCTGGTGGTGCGGAAGAACCACTGCTCCAGGTTTTTCTTGATCACCGGGGTCTCGCAGCGCTCACAGTGACGGTCGTCGCCCCACACCTGCTCGCGGGCCAGGGTCGTATTGCAGTTGGGGCACCAATCCACCGGCGACATCTTGCGGTACGCCAGGCTGTGCTTGACCAACAGGGTGAAGAAATACTGCGACCAGCGGTAGTACGCCGGGTCGGCGGATACGGCTTCCCGGCGCCAGTCGAACATGGCGCCCATGCTTTTCAACTGCTCCCGCATGCGCGCAATGTTGGCGTAGGTCCAATCCTTGGGATGGATGCGGCGCTTGATGGCGGCATTCTCCGCCGGCAGCCCAAAGGCATCAAAGCCCATCGGGAAAAGCACATTGTAGCCGCGCATACGCATGAAGCGCGCCCGGGCATCCGAGGGGGTCATGGCATACCAGTGCCCGATGTGCAGGTCCCCCGAGGGATAGGGCAGCATGGTCAGGGCGTAGTGCTTGGGGCGGCGCGGGTCGATGTTCGCATGGTACAGCCCGTCGGCTTCCCAACGCTTCTGCCACTTCGACTCGATCTCATCCGCTTTGTAGTAAGCTTGTTCGGTCATTCTTCTTCTCCAGGCAATGATTTCTTGGCGATCACGATCATTCTGCGGCTTTCCGAGGTGAGCGGCGTTCCGTCCCAATCCCCGTAAAAGCCGGTGGGCTCCAACCCGGCAAGGGGCAGCAGTGTTCGTAATTCGTTTGGATTATACAGGCGCACCGAAAACGGTTTATCTCGACGGAGGCCGTCACGAAGGACGATGCGACGGTTTGTGGTCCGACCGGTTTCACAGTCAAAGGAGCTGCGATCGATCATCAGGTTGCCATCTTTTTCAGTGACGATAAAAGGCAGCCTGCGCTTCAGAAAGCTGTCCCGGTTGATGGAATCAAATACCAGCCTGCCGCCGGGCTTTAGCGCCCTGGCAATCCGGCGCAGTACCTCCAGGTTTCCCTGGTCGTCAAAGTAGCCGAAGGCAGTAAAGAGCAGCAGGGCACGGTCAAACTGCGCTTCAAAATCCAGCTGACGCATGTCGCCCTGGTGGTAATCGACTTGCACGCCCATCTCGGCTGCATCCCGGCGGGCAATCTCGAGAAAGCCGGGAGTCAGGTCAATGCCGGTGACATCGTAACCCATTAAAGCCAGACGGTTGGCATGCCGCCCAAAGCCGCAGGCCAGGTCCAGGATTTTCATCTGCGGCTGCATTTCCAGCAGCCGCACCAGGGCTTCCGCCTGGCGATCGGTGACCTCGGGGAGCAGCATGTCGCTGTAAAAATACATGTAGTCGTCGACTTCGAAAACGGCGTCGAAATCGAAATCACCCGGCTCCGGGGCCGGCAAAGGCTGCCGCGCCGCATCGATGGCAGCCTGTACGATCTCCTGGGCGACGTCTAGTCGATGAGCCCAGTGCGCGGGGTCGGCGTCGTAGGCTGCCGCTGCGGCTTGCTGCTGCTCGGAAGCGGCAGCCTGCTCCTGGTAGCGGTCGGCCGTCTCCCAATCCAACCCGGCGACAGCCAGGGTTCCGATGCGGAAGCCGGCTCGCTTGAGCAAAATGGCCCAGGCGGCGTCGGCGCCAAATGGTCGGCCGCAAGGAGCCTGCGCCAGCAGGAATTCGGCTGCCTTGCGCGAAAAGCCCTTGGAACCGGCGCTTAAATCGACCTTCTGGCCGAGAAAATACGAGCCGACCAGGTTGCTGATCGCTTCGGTCTGGATCAGAGCCTGCGGGTGGGTGGCGTAGGCGGCGGGCTGGCGCTCGATGAGCAGGTAATCCCACCGGCTAATTTCCTGCGCTGCCTGAAGGAGCTCCTGAGGATTGGTTTCCAGCCAGCGCAGCAGGCGATCCAGATCGGCGTACTGGATACTACTGGCTGCGGATTGCACCGCCTGCGCCAGCGACTCGCGCCGCCCGTCACGCCAATCCAGCGCCCGGTGGATGGCCAATTGCCCGCCGGTGCCGTCCGCCAGTCTCTGCAAGCTGTCCCAGGTGGGCTCATCCAGTTCGGTGGGCAGGACGATCGCCACGGACGCGTACAGAGCCAGGAAATCAGGCAGCAGGGCTTTCAGGCGGGGCAGCTCGCCCCGCGGGTTCCAGGTGGCGGCCAGGGCGATGCTCACAGCAACATCCTCATGGCGAAATCTCCCAGGATTTCAAACTCCACCAACCCCTGCCAGCAGCCGCGGGTATCCAGGCGGGACAGGTAGGTATGGCTGGGACAGCTGCAGTAGGCATCCAGCGGCTGGGGACATTCCCGGATCAGGTGGCGCACGGCCGCCAGGTCCGGCTCGGCCACCCGGTAGCCAATGTGCGTCCAGTCGATCGTATCCAGAGCGCTGTGGCGCTCCTCGGCATACACCGCCAGCGCCACGAAGGCGCACTGCTGGCATTCGACCACCTGCAGCATCAAATCTCCCGAGCAGGCATCCGGCGGCAGCTGCAGCACCTGGACAATCTCCAGGCTGCCGGTTTCTAAGCAGTTAGGGCAGATGAAAGGCATGGTTCACCATTGCGACGGAAGACGGAGGACCGACGATCCCTGACCGCGGACGGCCGACGGCAGACGGAGGACGGAAGACGGAGGACCGACGATCCCTGACCGCTGACGGCCGACAGCCGACAGCCTTTTCTCGCTCCAAGGTTCCACGTTGGAGTGCATCCCCGAACGCTCTGCGTTCCTGCCGGACGGATAAGATGCCAGCACACCGAAGGCCTGACCCCGCCGCAGCGCCGTCGGGTACCGCTGCGGAGCGATGGCGCCAGGGGCAAGGGGCCATCTGCGGTCGGCGGTCGTGAATCCCGTGGATGATCGTACACGGGACGGTCTGCGGTCTGCGGTCGGCAGTCGGAAGTCGGCCGTCCTCATCGGGTCACCACACTGATAATCTTCCCAGCCACAATAATCACGCGAACGACCGTGCGCCCTTCCAGGTGGGGCTGCACCTTGGGGCTGGCCAGTGCCAGCGCCTGCAGCTCGGCTTCGCTTTCATCGCCGGAGACCTGCAGGGTGTCGCGCAAGCGGCCATCCACCTGCACCGGGATGGCAACCGTCTCCTCACGCGCCAGCTCGGCATCCCAGGCGGGCCAGGGCTGCTGGTGCACGCTCCCGGTATGACCGCTTAGCGACCACAGCTCATCGGCGATGTGCGGAGCGGCGGGGGCCAGCAGCACCAGGAAAGTATCCAGGGCGCGCTGGAATGTGGCAGTGCGCCAGGCGCCGCAGCGTTTGCGCTCGCCCAGGCTATTGGCCAGCTCCATCAGCGCCGAGACCATGGTGT
>JBFYSP010000103.1:0-2635 GCA_041301395.1 Anaerolineae bacterium | reverse complement strand
CTCACCATGGGCGAGCTGTGGGCGCTGCCGATCATGCTGCGCCTGGGGATTCTGGAATGCCTTTTGGCGGCGATTGCCCGAATCACAGAACTCGCTGGCCAGGAAATCGCAGCGATTGCTCTCGTCTTGATATCCCCTGGGCAGCTCGACGACCAGCTTATCGTCGAATACAGTATCCGCAGCCTGCGGATACTGGCTGTTTATGATTGGAATAGTTTCTTCGAATCACTAAGCCTGGTCGATTTGACCCTGCGCCAAGATCCAGCCAGGCTTTATGCCGGGATGGATTTCGAGACACGAGACCGTTACCGGAAGGCTGTGGAAAAAATAGCCGGTTCTGGGCCGGGCGATGAGCTGGCGGTCGCTCGCAGTGCGGTAAGCCTGGCACAGGCAGTAGCCAGCCAGGTTAGCTCGCCGTCTACGCAAGTTTTGCCGGGTGGTGGTCATACAGGCCTGAAACACCAGCCGGACGGTTGGGATGGGTTCCGCTCGCAGCCCGGCGCACATATCGGCTACTTTCTACTAGGCCAGGGTCGCTCGGCGCTGGAAGGGGTTGTCGGCTACATCCCGCAAGGCGGGCAGCGGATGCTGCGCTTTACCCGTGCTCACCCTACTCAACTTTACCTGGGGGCAATTACCTGCTTCTCGTTGGGGCTGCTGATTATCCCGCTGATCTTTGCTGCCATAACCGGCGCCTCAGCGGCTGTTCTTCTGTTGGTATTCATTCTCGCCCTGGTTCTAGCGCTGACCATCGCTGTAGGCCTGGTCAACTGGCTGGTGAACCAATTTGTCATGCCTGAGGCCTTGCCGCGCATGGATTTCAGTCAGGGTATGCCAGAGGAATGCGCAACCTTGGTCGTCATCCCAGCCTTACTTTCCGGAGTGGATGAAGTCGATTCGCTGGTGAGGCAGTTAGAACAACATTATCTGCGTAACCCGGATCCGGGGCTTTTCTTTGCTCTGGCGACCGATTTCACGGACGCCCCGGAGGAACATCAGCCCGGCGACGCGGATCTGGTGGAACGGGCTCGCCAGGGCGTGCGTAGCCTGAATGAAAAATACCGGCGGGAGGCACCTGAGCGCTTCGCCCTCTTGCACAGGGAGCGTCGTTGGAATCCTTCGGAAGGAGTTTGGATGGGTTGGGAGCGCAAGCGCGGCAAGCTGCATGAGCTAAATCGCTTGATCCTGGCTGCGCAAGACGTCTCTTTGAGCGGTAGCACGATTGATGCCGGGTCCTCATTTCCATTCCGTGAGGGGAACCTAGCGTTTCTACAGCGCATACGCTATGTCATTACCCTGGATGCGGATACGATCCTGCCGCGCGACGCCGCCCGGGAATTGATCGCGGTCCTGGCCCATCCCCTCAACCGCGCCCGTCTCAAACCGGTGAAGGCGGGTGAATGCGGCGAAGAAGTCATTTCGGGATATACCATTCTCCAGCCGCGCACCGACATCAATCCGCTCAGCAGTAGCGCATCTTACTTCACCCGGATCTTCTCCGGGGATACCGGTCTTGACCTTTACAGCCGGGCTGTTTCGGATGTTTACCAGGACCTCTTTGGAGAAGGCAGTTATGTTGGCAAGGGAGCATACGAAGTCGACAGCTTCGAGCGCAGCCTGGAAGGCTGCATCCCCGAAAATGCCTTGCTCAGCCACGATCTATTAGAGGGCATACATGGGCGGACAGCTCTGGTGACCAGCACCGTTCTGATCGAAGACCTGCCGCCAAACTATCTCGTGCACGCCAAGCGGCTGCATCGCTGGATCCGTGGCGATTGGCAGCTCTTGCCGTGGCTGTTCTCGCCTCGTCTATCGGCGATCAGCCGTTGGAAGATTGGAGATAACCTGCGGCGCAGCCTGGTGGCCGGCAGTCTGCTGCTGTGGTTCCTGGCTGGTTGGCTGATGCGGCCGCTCTCTCCCGGGGTTTGGACGATTAGTGGGATGCTCGTCCTGGCTGTTCCGATGTTGACCGGTTTGTTCGGGGCATTACGCCAGCGTTTAAGCGGCCAACCGGCGCGGCAGAGCGATGCTGGTTTAAAAAACAGCTTGTTCCGTTGGCTGTTGGCACTGGCTTTCCTGCCTTACGATGCACAGACAGCTACAGACGCGATTGTGAGGACACTGGTGCGGCTGGGTATCACCCGCCGCGGCCTGCTACGCTGGACTTCCAGTGACCAGGTTGCGCGCCGCCAATCTCTCAGGGGGGCGCGTGCAACCTGGCAGCAGATGTTATTGTCTTTCGTCCTGGTGGTCATCTTTGCCATCCTGATTGTCTGGTTCCGCCCGGCTGCGCTTCCCTGGGCTGCCCCACTGCTGGCCGCCTGGTTACTGTCGCCTGGAATAGCCATATGGGTCAGCCGACCTCTGACGCGGCGTGCAGAAAGTCTGGACAGCGTTCAGACACGGGAACTGCACCGGCTGGCCCGCCGCACCTGGCTTTTCTTTGAACAGTTTATCGGGCCTGAGGATCAGTGGCTGCCTCCCGACCATTTTCAGGAGGCGCCTCTGGGGATCGTAGCTCACCGCACTTCGCCGACCAACATCGGCATGGCGCTGCTTTCCGCTCTGGGGGCTTACGATCTGGGCTATCTGGAGGTGTTGACCCTTTCGACGCGCCTGATTTCCTCCTTTGATA
>JBFYSP010000096.1:0-6052 GCA_041301395.1 Anaerolineae bacterium | reverse complement strand
CCCTAGAGCTTAAAGATGCAGGTTCTGTCGAACACCCGGATGACACCAATCGCCTGCTGGTCAATGCCGGGATATCACCCACTCAGTTGATGGTTGATGATGAGGACCTCGAGCAATATTTCCTGAGGATGGTTGGAGCAGACAGGGGAATGCAAGATGAATAACCTCTCCAATATGATTTGGATTGAGTTCCGAAAAGCATTCCGCTCCAGAATGCCGCTGTGGACAGCACTCGTGTCTCTGTTTATGCCCATAGGAATCACCTTCTTGATCTTCGTCTCCAGGAATCCGGAAATTTCCCAACAATTGGGCTTGATCAGCGCTAAAGCCGACCTGATGGCGTATACTGCAACGGACTGGCCGGCTTACCTGGGTTTGTTCGCTATGATCATTGCGATGGTTGGACTCATTTTGTTCGCTTTTGTCATTAGCTGGGTATTTGGCCGAGAATTTGCCGATCGCACCCTGAAGGATATGCTGGCTGTGCCGGTTCCACGTTCCAGCATACTCCTGGCAAAATTTATCGTGGTGGCAGCCTGGTCTGCCGCACTGACTGCGATCATCTTCACTGCCGGACTGATCATGGGAGCGCTCATCCGGCTCCCGGGAGGCTCGCTCAGTGTATTGCTACAAGGCAGCGCCCTCGTGCTGGTGACAGCCTGCCTGGTCATCGCGGTCATTATGCCTTTTGCATTTCTGGCCGGTGTAGGGCGGGGCTACCTGCTGCCGATCGCGGGGGCAGTTGTGGCGTTGATGGCGGCTAACCTGGTAGGGTTAGCCGGGTGGGGTGAATACTTCCCCTGGAGCATACCGGGGCTTTATGCGATGGGCAAATATCCCCTGGAGCCAATTAGCTATTGGATCGTGTTTTTTACCGGCCTGATGGGGATACTGGCAACAAATTTCTGGTGGAAGTACGCCGACCAGAACCGTTAGAGATTGCAGATGGCTATCCCTTTTATTCGGTTACTTTGGATCTGCTGGCTGCCCGCCGGTGGACTTTTTTCGTTTCCGGTGGCGGCAGGCTCAGCCACAGGATAGCGGTCATCAGGATGGCCGAGGTCAGGCACCAGGCGCAGGTTGCGCCGATAACGAACGGCTCTAAGAAGGTCAGGTAGATAGAGAAGAGCACGCCAAAGGTAGCCAGCACCAGCTGGATCAGGGAGGCGAGATCGGCGATGCGCCGGTTGGCAAATTTGCCCACCAGCCAGCAAGCCAGGATCAGGATGTACCCCACCAGCCCCATGATCCCGATGGGCAGGATGCCGAATAAACGGGCGTATGCGCTCTGCTGGACGGTGTTGCAATCGCCCACCGGCCCGCAGACTGCCTGCACCTGGGTGGTTTCCACATAAGCCAGGTAGCCGGCCACGCCGAGGCCAATGGCGCACAGCACTGGCACCAACCAGGCCCAACGGCGCTCCCGGGCGCGCTGCAAGCTATCCACGCTGGTGGAGCGACGAAAGTGCTGGATGGCGATGACGCCTACGACGAGCATGCCCAGCAGGACAATCACCGCCAGCGAGTTGCCGAGAGGATCCCGGCTGAATTTTGCGCCGAACCCGCTGCTGTGGCTGGTG
Source organism: Anaerolineae bacterium (assembly GCA_041301395.1). Lineage (GTDB taxonomy): Bacteria > Chloroflexota > Anaerolineae > Anaerolineales > UBA4823 > CTSoil-045. The sequence continues at coordinate 4,472 of JBFYSP010000096.1, read as the reverse complement.
GATGACGAGCCGGCAATGGGTGAGCTTTCCGCGGCTGCGGAGGATTCTGTTTCGCCGGCCGCTGCCTGATTTGTGTCTGTGGGAGTCGTCTCCTGGTCTGCCTCGCTGGCGGATAGGGCCTCCTGGATGGCCGGGATAGGTGGCCAATCCAGCCCGCCCTGGGCCAGGTGCAGCTCGATCAGCCCGGGCAGCTGCTCGGGGATATCGCCTGAGCCGATCAGGTAAGTATCGCCGATCACCAGGAAAGGCACGCCCCAGCTATCCATCTTGAAATAGTCCAGTACGGCCTGGAACAGCCGGGAGGCAGCCGGATCGGAGATATCGACCCCGGCGATGACAAACTGGTCGCCATACTTTTCGGCCAACGGCGGCAGCGTCTCAGTGATCACCTGGTAGCAATGCCCGCATTCCGGCGAGTAGAACAGCACGGCGTGCACCACCGGCTGCGCGGCGGGGGTCTGGGCGAAGGCGCTTTGCGACGATAAGAGCCATACCGGTAGAATGATGAGGATGCTTAGAAATTTACGGATCATTTTGTTTGTTCAAAATCCTTTATGGGCGTATAGATATCTCGGTAATATCACTCCACGCTGCGATGAGTATACCAGCCAGCGGTAGCCCCAGAGCGCAGATCAAAATCGGGAACGAATGGTTTGATATCCAGCACGGGCGTGCCATCCAGCATATCCAGACCACAGATATCAAGATATTGTCCGCGGCGTGCCGACAGGCGCACGATCGAAATGCCGATCGGATTGGGCCGGTTGGGATGCCGGGTGGCAAACAGGCCTCGCAGCCGATCATCGAGGAACGGTTTCACCAACAAGCTGTACCCCTTGGAGTGGTGGAACAGGTAAAGCAAGATGATGTGCGAGAAACCTTCCAGGTCCTGCAAGCCATCCAGGAATTCGGGGAATATTTCTACCTGGCCAACTGCTTGCGAGCGCGTAGCCTGAATTGGCGCTGTTTCCCTGGTTGCAAATGGCGAATGGATGATGCCGATGGGTGTTAGAGAAATCTCCATTTGCCTACCCTTCGGATAAACTGATCGCCCTGGCCTGGTGGTTGATCTGTTCGGAAAGCACTTCTCGCATCAGATCGCACACCTGACCAATTTTTGGGTTGGTCAGCATGTAGAGCTGTTCTTTCCCCTGGTGTTGGGCGATTACCAGGTTATGATGACGCAAAACGGCCAGGTGGCGCGAGATCGTCGCCTGGCTCATCATGAGCGACCCTGCCAGGAAATTTACCGTCCGAGGTCCTTCTCGCAAGGTATGCATAATCTCCAAGCGGGCCGGGTTGGACATCGCCTGGCAGATTTCGGCTTGCATGGTGAATACTTCTTTCGATATCATTGCTTGTTACCTCCTTACCCGGGTAATAAGGATCTGACCGGCCGGCGGGAAGGGACTGGGCCGAAGACGTATCTCATGAGCGTCTCCTGGCCAGGCGGATCAATGCAGTTTATCTACCCGGTCAACGATATCGCCGCGGATGTACGCCATCACGGCTTCCTCGATGGCTTCGATATCGGTCACGATGGGGGTGATGCCGCGCGCCTGCATGCTCTCGTAAGCGCCGCGACCCATGCCTCGGCACAGCAGGGCGACGCAGTCGGAGATCGCCTCTGCCATCTGCAGGTGCTTGTTGTGCGAAGCGCTGTCCAGGCCATGCGGCTGGCCGGCAGCTTCCTCGACGTGCGGCTGACTGCTAAACTGGTTGTGCCCGAGTTTCTCGCGCAATTCCCAGTCTATGATCTGGCCATCTTCGATCGTGGCAACCAGGTAATAAGCGGCCCGCCCAAAATGCTGGCTGATGGTTTTGCCGTCGTCGGTGATGGCGGCGATTTTTTGGGATGTTGATGCTGGCATAAATGTCTCCTGATTTCTTGTGTCACCCTGAGTGAAGGGAAGGGTCTAGACCCTTCGCAAGCTCAGGGTGACTCTGGGTTTGTATGGTTACGTACGCGATTTGAGCAAACAATCAGCTTTCCAGCAGCGGTAGCCGAAGATGACCAGGACCAGCATGGCAAGCAGTACGATGCCCAGCAGGCCCAGCCGCCAGGCCGGTATGCGGCTTAGCCGGGAAAGCCCCGGGGGCAGGGTTTCTACCTGCTGCACCAGGTTGGCCTGCGCCGGGGTGGCGGTGATCATCGGCTGCGGCGTGTTGCTGATGCCGGCGATGCTGGCGAAGGTCACCACGCGTTCGGTGTAATCGGCGGGGTGGCATTTCTGACAGCGCTCGGCATGGTTGGCGGTGGGGTAAAGCACCACACCGGTATGCGAGATGGTCTTGTCCATGGTGTCGGTGCGCCCGCCGTGGCAGTAGACGCAGTGCATGGGCGCATCGCACAGGCAGAACCATTTACCGCTGTCATAGAGATAGTATTCGTGTTCGTGGCAGGCCACGCAGTTGGCGTCGTTCGGCGGAGTAGGTTCCTGGGCCTGGACAGGGGTGGATTGCAGCAGCGCAAACAGCACGAATCCGATGGCGAATAACGAGACAAGCATCCATTTAACTTTCATGTCTCACCTCCAAGACGATGTGTGTGCCGGTGCGGACTGCCGGATGACAGTCGACGCTACTCCGGCTTGAAATGCCTCTCGGTTGGCAGGTCGCGATCATCTGATGGGCACATCACCAGCAAGGATCGAGAGGCGACTTCCCCATCATTCTGCCAGAGATGGGGCAGGTAGGCATCGAAGAGCAGGCTGTCGCCGGGTTCCAGCAGGTACACCTCATCTTCGATGACGTAGGTGAGCCGGCCTTCCAGGCAAAATACGAATTCGTGGCCGGTGTGGACGACGGGCGCCTGCCCGCTGCCGGCTTTGGGCTCCAGGGTGACCAGCAGCGGCTGACCACCTTGCAGAGAAAGCCCGGCGCCCAGGTCTTCCAGGGTGCCGTGGGAAAAAGTCACCCGGCGGCGCTGGTTATCTTTTTGGAAGGTGATGGGCTTCTTGGAGTTGCCGCTGTCGAAAAACGCGGTGATGGGCACCTGCAGGGCGCTGGCCAGCTGCATCAGCGTGCTGACACTGGGGGAGCTTTTGCCGTTCTCGATCAGGCTCAGGGTGTTGAAGTTCAGGCCGCTCTTCTCTGCCAGGGTGCGGATGGACAGCTTGCGCTCGAGGCGCAACTGCCGCAGGCTGCGCCCGACATCGATGTTATCGTTGGCTGGCTCGCTGCCGGACTGCAGCGGGTCCGCAGGTGGTGAGCCGCGTTTGAGCTGCCGGCTGGTTTCCAGAAATGGGTTGGTTGAAGTTGGGGTAGGTGATCTGGTCATGGGTTTTTATAGGAGCAATGAAAATCCGCGTATATGTACTAATATTATAGTACATATACGCGTGAATGTCAACTATATGTAACAATAAAATGGGATGACCGAATAAGAATTTTCAACCACGAAAAACACGAACCACACGAACAGAACTTGCTTGAAGAATCTCGTTCGTGTATTTCGTGTCGTTCGTGGTTAATTATTTTCTTGGGGCAGCGCAGATTGTTCTTACGGTAGCCCCAACACACGGATAACTTCATCGGCTACCGACTCGATGGGCTTGTCGGTGACGTCGATCAGGCGGAAGCCGGCCTGCCGGCAGAGCTCCCGGACGTGCTCCACTTCGGCAAAGAGCTTCTCTGGGTTGGTGTAATCCGACGGGCCGCGTGTACCCAGGCGCTCCTGGCGTTGGCGGCGGAAGGCGAGCAGCTGGCCGGGCTCGATGGTCAGCCCGAGCACCCGGCTGCGCGGTAGGCGGTACAGCTCGTCGGCCGGTTCCAGCCCCGGCACGACGGGCACATTGGCCACCTTCCAGCCCAGCACAGCCAGGTACATGCTCAGCGGAGTCTTGCCGCTGCGCGAGACGCCAACCAGGATCAAATCCGCTTCGTGCCAGGTGGACGAGTTCTTGCCGTCGTCGTTCGCCATGCTGAAATCGATGGCCGCCACCCGGGTGTAGTAATCCTGATTGAGCTTGCGGTACAGCCCCGGCTGGCCGAGCGGCTCGACGCCCAGCGAGCGGGCCAGCGATTCGAGCAAGGCTCCCATCAGGTCGACAGCCGGCAAACCCAGGGCTGCGGCGCCGGTTTCCAGTTGCTCGCGTAGCGCCGGGTCGACTAAAGTATGCACCACAATCGCCCCGCTGGCAGCGGCGCGCTGCAGCGCCTCGTCCACCTGCTCCTGGTAGCGCAGGTTGCCCAGCGTCGTCACCGGGACGCGCTGCTGCGGGAACTGCGCCAGTACGGTGTGCACCAGCTGCTCGGCGCTGGCCCCCACGCCGCCCGAGACGATCAGTATGGATGTCGCATAAGCAGGTTTTGGCTGCATGGCTCACGCTCCTGGCTGTACCTGGCAACGTTCTTGCAACGGATTGTTAAAATAAATGCAGCATGATATACTATGATTATCATCCAATTTTAACATTGCACACTTTCCAATTCGCATCATAACTACGCTGGAGGCACACGATGAGAGCTGT
>JBFYSP010000042.1:0-2845 GCA_041301395.1 Anaerolineae bacterium | reverse complement strand
TCTGCATGAAGATGTCCTCCAGCTCGAATTGCTTGCGCCCGAACTCGGTCACCACCAGCGCCGGGTCCTCCAGCAGCAGGCGCAGCAGGTGCAGCTCGGCCTGCTCTTCGTCGGCCACGCTCACCACCCAGCGCGTCACTCCGTTGGCCTCTTTCGCCTGGATCTTGCTCACCCAGGGCTGGGCGCCTGCCCGCTGCTCGGCTGCCGCCGCGTCCCCCTTCAACGTCACTTCGTAAACCGTACCGCCGCCGCCCGCCAGCAGCGTGTCGATCGACCCATAAGCCGCCAGCTGGCCTTTGTTCAGGATCGCCACCGTGTCGCTGATCTGCTGCACGTCATCCAGTATGTGCGTCGAGTAAAACACCGTGGTGTACTTGCGCAGCTTCTCCAGCACCTCCAGCACATCATGTCGCCCCAGTGGGTCCAGCGAAGCCGCCGGCTCGTCAAGGATCAGCAGATCGGGGTAGTTCACCTGCGCCTGGGCGATCCCCAGCCGCTGCCGCTCCCCACCCGAAAAGCCCTTGATCGGGCGATCGGCCTTGTCCTCCAGACCTACCAGCTGCAGAGTTTCGCTCACGCGCTCCTTCACCAGCTTGCTCGGTCCCTTGAAGTAGAAGCCGGCCACGAATTCCAGCGTCTCCCGGGCGCTCATGAACTCGTAAAAGCGCGGCTCCTGCGGCAGGTAGCCGATGTGTGAGCGAATTTCCACACTGTCCCGCTGGATATCGCGCCCAAACACCGTCCCGCCTCCCGCCGTCGGCCGGATCAGCCCCAACAGCAGCTTCATCGTTGTCGTCTTGCCCGCCCCGTTCGGCCCCAGGAAGCCGAAAATCGAGTTTCCCTGTACCTCCATCGAGAGGTCCTTCAGCGCATGGATATCTTTATAGCTCTTGCTCAATCCCTGGGTATGGATCACCGTCGATCCAGGCATGCTGCACCTCCTTGCGTAAAAAAAATTCCTGTTTAAGTATGTTAGCATAAATTTCTGCATGCAATAATTCCGACCCGTTATCCTGCTGTATATCAACAACGCTGCGCTCAGCCCAGGAGCGCTCTCGTCCAGGGCGTCGTTGCCCGATCCCTCTGTAACGACGCCGAGCGTCGGGGTAGGTCACCAACGCAGGAGCATTGGTACCAGGGCAAGGTCGGCGGCGAAGCCCCGCGCATCGTCGCGGGGTCGTCGGTCATCCGTCCCCGATTGACACATCCCCCATCCTTTGATAACATATCTCCTCGCGGCCTGTGCTTATTTTCACAAATCAACCTGCCTTGGAGTCATCATGTCTGAAAGCATGCGCATGTGGGTGGAAATACTTTTCAACATTACCTACCTGGTCGTCGTCTGGGGCCTGGTGATCGCCATGCTGCGCCGCCGTCCGGCGGTGGCGCCTGCCGACAAGCGCGCCGCCGACCTGGTGATCGCGGCATTCGCCCTGCTCGCTTTGGGCGATACCGGTCACGTCGGCTTCCGCGTGTGGGCCTATTCTCAGGGCAGCCTGGAGACCACAGTGCAGCTCTTCGGCCAATCCGTAGGATTGGTGGGCCTGGGTGCGCTGGCTACTGCCTTCACCGTCACCCTGTTTTACGTGCTGATGCTCGAGCTCTGGCGGGTGCGCTTCCATAAGCGCTACGGGGCTTTCGAATACCTGCTGCTAGCCATGGCCGGCCTGCGCCTGCTGATGATGCTCTTACCGCAAAACGACTGGAATGCGGTCGTGCCGCCACAGCCCTGGTCCACCATACGCAACCTGCCGCTCACCATCCTCGGCCTGGGCGTTGCTTACCTTTTCCTGCGCGACGCACGGCGTGCCGGCGACCGGGCTTTCCAATGGATCGGCGCCATGATCCTGGTGTCGTATGCCTGCTATATCCCCGTCATCCTCTTCGTCCAGCAGGCGCCCATGGTCGGCATGTTAATGATCCCTAAGACCCTGGCTTATGTGGCGGTCGGTTTTATTGCCTATGGCGAGCTCTTTCGACCCCGCCAGCCGGAAACTGTCCAGAGCATGGGCGATTCACCCGCCTGACCAATGCAACATCCATTCAATCTAGGAGTGTAAACCACATGTACGAATTCATTTTAGCCATCCACAACATCATCCGCTGGGTCGCCCTGGTCCTGTTGATCGTGACGACCGTATCTGCATTTATCGGCTGGCTGGGCAAACGTGAATGGGCCGAGCGCGATCGCAAGTTTGGCGTCTTCACTACCATCGCCCTCGACACCCAGCTGCTGCTCGGGCTGATCCTATACTTCTTCCTCAGTCCGCTCACCAAGACCGCCCTGCAAGATTTTGGCGCCGTCATGGGAATCGCCGACCTGCGTTTCTACGTCCTGGAGCACGCTCTGTTCATGATCCTGGCAGTGATCCTGGCCCACGTAGGCAGCGCCCTGGCGAAGAAAGCCCCGGATTCAAAGGCAAAGTTCATGCGGGCTGCCATCTTTTACGGGCTTGCCCTGCTGCTTGTTCTGCTTGGCATCCCCTGGGGTCGCCCGATTCTTCCCGGTTTGGGATAATATTCTCCATGCTGCTATAAAACAGGCGGTTGAGCCGCCTGTTTTTCTTTCGGTTGACCGGCCATGAACCGCCGCCTGCTTCCCGCCTTTGAAGCCACTCTTGCCGTCCTGATCTGGGGGGCCACATTCATTGCCACCAAAGTCGCCTTGCGCGATGTCTCGCCGGTGACGATCGTCTGGCTGCGCTTTGGCATTGGCGTGCTGGTCCTGGGTGGGGCGGTGTTGCTGCGCCGCCAGTTTGCCTGGCCTACCCGCCGCGAGCTGGCCTATTTTGCCCTGCTGGGCTTCCTGGGCATCACATTCCACCAGGGTCTGCAGTCGATAGGC
>JBFYSP010000033.1:0-14310 GCA_041301395.1 Anaerolineae bacterium | reverse complement strand
CGTCCATCGTATCGATGGCGGTGATCGTTCCCTCCCCATAGTCACGATTGGTCAGGGCATCGATGGTGTAAGGCTGGTAGGCATCCGGTGTAGGCGTCGGAGAAGGCGTTACGGTCGTTGTTGGTGTTGCGGTTTGCTCCGGCCGGCTGGTCACTATTACCGGTGTCGGCAGGGCAGGCGCAGCCAACGGTGAGGTGGGAACCGTCTGAGTCGGTGACAGGGTGGTAGCCGCAGGAGAGGCGGTTGGCGGCGTGTTGCAGCCCGCCGTCAGGAGCAATACTCCTGCCCAAATCGCAGTCCAAAGGTTGATCATTGTGGGTCGGTTATTAAAGTGCGGATACTTTGTCAAAGTCTATTTCCTGTTAACCAATAAAATCGATATACCAATAAAATTAATCAACGCAGGTCCCGTCCGGTGTAGCCCAGGACATGTCGGGCGACGATCAGCCGGTTAATCTGGCCGGTGCCCTCATAAATATCGGTGATTTTGGCATCCCGGAACCATTTCTCCAGCAGGTATTCTCGGCTGTAACCCAACGGCCCCATCAGCTCCACCGCGCGTTGGGTAATCTTCGTGACCACATCTCCGGCCCGTAGCTTGGCCATCGATGCTTCTTTGGAGTTCGGGATGCGGTTATCCGCCATCCAGACCGACTTGAGCACCAGCAGCCAGGAAGAACGCAGCATGGCTTCCATGTCGATCACTTCTCGCTCGATTGCCGTCATCTTCTGGCGCGGCAGGCCGTAGCGAATCTCCACGCCCTGCTCCGCCAGCATCTGCTTGAGCAGCTCGAGAGCGGCACGCGCCACGCCGATTCCAGTAGCGGCGACCAGCGGGCGGGTGGCATCGAAGGTTGCCATAGCGCCTTTAAATCCCTTGGTGGTTGCCTCGCGTACGATTTCCACGCTGCCCAACATGTGATCGAATGGCACACACGCATCCTGCAATACGATCGAGGCCGTGTCGCTGGCCCGGATGCCCATCTTGTGTTCCAGTTTGGCTACTTGCACCCCAGGGGTGCCGGCTTCAACAACAAAGGAGCGCATGCCAGCCCGACCGGCACTGGGATCGATGGTGGCCCACACGACGATAAAGCCGTTGCTCTCGCACAGCGATTTATGCCCGGCAGTGACGAAAATCTTCTCGCCGTTTAACACCCACTCGTTGGTGGCTGTGTCCAGTACGGCAGTGGTGCGGATGGCGGAGGTGTCGGACCCGGCCTGGGATTCGGTCATCGCCATGGCGCCAAACACCGGCTTGTCCCCGCGGAAGCGCTTGAGAAAATGCTCTTTTTGCTCTGGAGTTCCGGCGGCTTCGACAGCCGCTGCACCCAGGCCGCCTCCAGGTGTCACCAGGTACATGCCGCAGTCGCCCCAGGCCAGCATCTCCAGCATGTGCGCCAGAGTCTGGTAGCCGATACGGGGGCGCTCTTTCACTTCTTCGCCTTCCTTGGGTTTCTTTTCCGTCGGAGCAAGTGATCCGGCGCCGGTAGCACGCATGGCCATGTGCATGAAGTTGATGTAGTCCCAAGGAATTTCGTGCTCGTGCTCGTCGAAGTAGCGCGAAACCGGTCGCATCATGTTGATCGCCACCGTTTCCAGGGCATTGTTGTTCATCACAATCGGTTTTGGGGTTTCGAATTCGATCATGGGAGTTCTCCAATTCAGTTCGTGGCAGGTGATCCGAGGATGATCCGGTTCAAGGGCTCAAACAATGGCCAGGCCGTTGAGTGTGGCGATGCCGCGGGCATTTCGCATCCACAGCTCGACGGGATGCTCGCGGATATATCCGTGGCCGCCCAGAATCTGCACCGCCCGGTCCGTCACCATCATCACCATATCGGTCGCGCCGGTCAAAGCCAGGTAAGCTTCTTTGCTGGCGTCCGGCTTGCTGTTGTCGATCATCCAGGCAGCTTCCCAGTTCAGCAGGCGCACGGCCTCAATCTCGGTGGCCATCTCAGCAATCATAAAAGCAATGGCCTGCTTCTGGGCAACTTTTACACCGAAGGCCTCGCGATCCTTGGAATAATCGACCGAATATTCCAGTGCGGCGCGCGCCAATCCAACCGCCAGAGATGCCAGGGCCAGGCGAGAAGCATCCAGGATCGGCGCGAAATCGTGTCCATTAACACCGCCCAGGCGATTCTCCAGCGGCAAGCGCACATCCTTGAAGGTGGCCGGGTACAACGGCAGGGCATGGATGCCCAGCAGCTTCTGGCGTTGCCCTACTTCGACCCCGTCCACACCCGGCGGGACGATAAAGCCCTGAGTCTGATCGCCCAATCGGGCGTAGACAATCATACCGGCTGCCTCGGCTGCATAGGGCACATACGTCTTCTTGCCGTTGAGCAGGTAGGCATCCCCATCCTGGACGGCAGTGGTGCGCAGGTCATTGGGGTCAAAGTCGAAGGAGGGCTCAATCAGGGCAGCCGTGTAAGGCTGCCATACATCTTCCACGATGGGCGGCAGGAAAGCCTGCTTCTGCTCCTCGGAGCCTGCCAGCAGGACCGGCGTGGCAAATAAACCCGGGGTTAAAATGGCCATCGCTCCCGCCAGGTCGCCCCAGGCCAGCTCTTCGGCAGCCAGGATGCCGGTGATAGCGGAGCGCTCACCGAATCCACCGTATTCCTCCGGGACGGAGGCCTGCAGGTAGCCCAGCTCCCAGCCTTTATTGATTAATTTGGGTGGCAGCTTGTTCTCTTCATCGGCATCATGGGATTTGGGACGCAGGTCATTCAGGGAAAAACGGTTTATTGACTCAACCAGCATCTTTTGTTCTTCGGTTGGCTCGAAAGAGTACATGTTATTATCTCCTTCCTTACGGTTTGGTTCTGTTAAGCAACGTGACAATTCCAGCCCGGGAAGCGCCAGGCAGACTCTGGTAGCGGATGGCGACCGGTTGTTCGCTGTGCTGAATCTCCTTCAGGTTGTGGATTTCCAGGCAACCCCGCTCGTGCAGGTATTCGATATGTGCACCGGCTTCCTCGATGGCGAGCAGCACATTGTAGCCCTCGAGCTCACCAAACAGGGCATGGGATACTTCTACAATGGTATGTGGCTCGGCCAGCATTTCCAGCACTCTGGATAATCGCTCAGCGTGCAAGCGACGAATATCTTTCAGGCGAGATGGCAGATCATCGACAGGTCCTTTATGCCCCCCCAGAGTCAAGCGGATACCTTGCGCCCAGGATTCGACGGCTTCAAGTGATTTCAGGTAGTGATCCAACCCCGTGGAGAGGGTCAGGTGTTCCGGCGATTGGTGTGGGCTGATTTGATCGAGCACGTGGTCGCCGCTGAACAGTACATCGTGCAGGCGGATAACGACGTGACCGGCGCAGTGGCCGGGGACGTGCAGCATCTCGAATGGACCCAGGCGCATCCCACTTGCTTCGTAGGTGAAATCGACCGGTACGCTGTGGTACAGGCGCTTGGTCGATTGATAAAGCGCAAGCAGTTCTGCCCTGCGATCGTTGGGGACGCCGGCTTCCCGCAGATATTCGTTCAATCGCCGGGCGACAACTGCAATCCGCTCTTCATAATGGGTCAAATTGCGCAAATCCAGCTCGTGAACTCCCAATTTGGCCTGGGTGCGCGGCCGGATATAAGAAAGCCCGCCGAAATGGTCGATGTGCCCGTGTGTGATCAGGATGTGAGTCAGGTTTTCCAGGCTGATGGATCGCCCTTCCTGGTCGGAAACGGCATGTAAACCGATTTCCAGGTGCCGGTTCGACTCGGCTGAGCCGGAACCTGTGTCGATTAAGACACGCAGCTCACCCAATTCAAGACTTTCCAGCAGGATCAGATAAGCATTCCCCCACAAATTGGAAAAAACCTGCAGCGGAATCTTGTAGATTGCCGCTCCGGAGTTGGATTCGAAGCGCTGCACAATCAATCTGCTGGTTTTGTTATCCACGGTCAAGGACTCTTCCTACCAATATTTTGACGCGGTGCGTAATAACTGTTTATATTTTATCATGATTGATAAGTGCGGTACCATCCTTCCGGGCTTGTTGTAAGCTGTGCTATACTAACCCGCAAACTAACCTCCCCGGATCGTTTCTATTGAATCTACCCCTGCTATCTTATCAACGCATCATCAAGACCTGGTGGCCTCTGGCGGCCAGCTGGCTGCTGATGGGTATTGAGCTGCCGGCACTCAGCGCGGTGGTTGCCCGCCTGCCGTACCCCGAGATCAGCCTGGCGGCTTATGGCGGGGTTGTTTTCCCGCTGGCATTAATCATCGAGGCGCCCATCATCATGCTCCTGGCAGCTTCGACTGCATTGAGCAAGGATTGGGCTTCCTACCAGTTGATTCGCAAGTTCATGATGTGGGCTGGGGGACTGTTGACCGCACTGCACATCCTGATTGCCTTTACGCCGCTGTACTATGTAGTAGTGGAAGGTATTATTGGCGCGCCACAGGCAATCGTCGAACCGGCCCGTATCGGTTTGATGATCATGACGCCCTGGACCTGGTCGATCGCCTACCGGCGCTTTAACCAGGGCGTGCTGATCCGCTTCGGCCGCTCCAAAACGGTCGGGATTGGGACCCTGGTGCGTCTGGGAGCGGATTTGCTGGTTTTGGGCACAGGGTACGCTTTGGGAAATATCCCGGGCATTGTGGTTGCTACGAGCGCAGTTGCCGCTGGGGTAATTTGTGAGGCAATCTACGTGGGAATTGCCGTCCGACCTGTTTTGAACGGCTCGCTGAGAAATGCCCCGGCTGTATCTCCGGTTTTGACCTGGGGTGCATTCCATAAATTCTACACACCTTTGGCGATGACTTCGCTGCTGATGCTGTTGGCCAACCCAATCGGCAGCGCGGCTATCAGCCGCATGCCGCAGCCTTTGAACTCCCTGGCTGTCTGGCCGGTTGTGACCGGCCTGATCTTCATGATGCGCAGCCTGGGGATTGCCTACAACGAGGTGGTGGTCGCCTTGCTGGATGAGCCACGCTCCAGCCCAAACCTGCAGCGCTTCGCCTGGATGCTGAGCGGGGCAACCACGCTGGTGGTGGTGCTCGTGGCGGCAACGCCGCTCTCTGCCTGGTGGTTTGGGGAGGTCTCGGCGCTCAGCGCGCCGCTTGAAGCGCTGGCGCGCACTGGCTTGTGGCTGGCGCTGCTGTTACCGGCCTTGACAGCCATGCAAAGCTGGTACCAGGGTATGCTCCTGTTTGGTCGCCGGACGCGCGGTATTATCGAGTCAGTCGTTATTTACTTGCTGACCAGTGCTCTGATTTATGGGGCTGGTGTGTTTTTTGGCAACACCAGCGGGCTGTATATTGGTCTCATCGGGCTGACCGCCAGCGTCCTGCTTCAAACTGCCTGGTTGTGGTGGCGCAGCCAGCCGGTGCTGGCTACTCTGCGCGAGCGCGATAAAACCCAGGTTGTGCTGGCAGCCGGTCCCTCTTCGGCAAACTAGACCAGGAGCACCGAGCGATGCTATCTTTCTTCGCCCAGGGAGCAGCCATTGGCCTGACCGCAGCCGGCGCACCGGGTCCCCTGTTAACATACCTGATCTCCCGATCGCTCTCCGGAGGCTGGCGCCAGGGCGCGCTGGTGGCGTTGGGCCCCCTGATCAGCGATCCGTTCATTGTGGTGACGATCCTGCTCTTGCTTGACCGCGTACCGCCGAGTTTCTTGCTGGTTATCAGCCTGCTTGGTGGCATGTATGTGCTGTACCTTGCCTGGGGGTCGATCAAGCAGTGGCGTAAGGGCAGCCAGGAAATTGCCGTAGCGGAAAGCAACCCATCGGGGAATTTGCGAAAAGCAGCCCTGATGAATTTTCTCAGCCCCGGTCCTTACGCCTTCTGGACCCTGGTCAATGGACCGATCCTGCTCTCTGCGCTCAAAGAATCGATCTGGTACGGGGTAGCATTCTTATTGGGTTTTTACGGAGTTTTTATTGGGGGCATGCTGGTTCTGGCAATCCTATTCAGCCAGGCGCGCCGCCTGGGATCAAAGGTAGTGAGAATCCTGCTGCTGATCAGTATTATTGTTTTATCCATTTTTGGCATCCTGCTGGTCTACCGCGGGATAACAGGGTTGATCGGCTAGGAAGCGGTAAGGTGGACCCCTGACAGCGGGATCAGCCTTAGGATCATTGCGAGTATTTGAGCGGTAGAGTGCCACCCGGTGAGGGTGATATAATGCCAGCGCGGCAAGCCATTTTTTTTCATGATTCAGGAGGCCAAAATGAGCACAGAAAAGATTGTACTCGAGCAGCTAGTGCAAGGGCCTGCAGCGGAAACCTACCTGGTTTTTACCAATGCAACTATGCTACGCCGCTGGATGTGCGATATCGCCACGGTATCGCCCCGCCTGGGCGGGCGGTTGTACCTGGCCTGGAATTCAGGCTACTACGCCAGTGGCGAGTACACCTACCTGAAAGCCGATCAGATGGTAGGGTTCAGCTGGTATGGGCGCAACGAGCCGGCATTGACTCAGGTCAATATTACACTAACGCAAAAGGATAGCAGTACATGGGTGCACCTGGAGCATAGCGGTCTCGGCAATGGAGTCGAATGGGACGCAACCCGCAAGGAGATGGAGGCTGGTTGGATAAGCTCCCTGGAAAACCTGGCCTCCGTGATTGGCACGGGTGAAGATCAACGCATCACCTTGCGGCCCATGCTCGGCATCCTGATTGGCGAATACAATCCCGAAATTGCTAAAGAGCTAAACGTTCCGGTGACGCAGGGGATGCATCTGGGGGGCGTGGTTGAGGGAATGGGTGCTGAAACAGCCGGTTTGCTTAAAGACGATGTACTGGTGAGTATGGATAACCAGCCACTGACCAACCCAGGCGACCTGGGACCTATTCTCCAACGGCGCAGGGCAGGCGACCGGATTATGACAACGTTGTACCGCGGCCCGGATTTGCTGCAACTCGAAATTACCCTGGGTAGCCGGCATATACCGGAAATACCCTGGACGATGGAGGGATTGGCAGCAGCTGTACAAGAACGTAATGCTGGCATAACTGCCGAGTTGGAGCAGTTGTTTGTAGGTGTAACTGAAGCTGAGGCATCTTATCATCCCGCTCCAGGAGAATGGGGCGTCAAGGAAATCCTGGCCCACCTGATCCATGGTGAGCGGTATGCAGCTTTCGAAGCTGTTGGGAACGTGTTGAACCAGGAACAATGGACGGATGACTGGGAAGGAAACCCCACCTACCAGGTTGAAGCTACCGTGGCAGCCTTTCCGACGCTGGCAGACCTGGTAGATGAACTCAAGCGTCTGTATGTTGAAAATGCCAGCCTATATGCCCACCTGCCCAAGGACCTGCCCAAACGCAAGTCGATATACTGGCGCCTGGCCTATGGGGTTCTACAGCCGGACTATCATTTCCAGGAACATGCCGAGGATGTTCGCGGGTTGATCGCTGCTGCCCGCAGCCAATAGAAGTCTGAGCAGATCGGTGAAGCAACCAGACGATTACCTTATATCTGAGCAGTACCGTAATTCCCGAAACCTGGAGGCGCGTATCGCTTTGCATGTGCGCTTCAGCCAGAATCCATGCGGCTGGTGTCGCTGGGTGTTTGATCAATTAGAATTGCCCGCAGAGTGCACGATACTCGAGCTGGGCTGCGGTCCCGGCGGCTTGTGGGGAGAGAATTGCGATCGCATCCCCAGCGGCTGGCAGGTGACGTTATCGGATTTTTCACCCGGGATGCTGGCAGACTGCCGAGAAAACCTGGCGGGCTGCGACCATCCGTTTGCCTTTGAGATTATCGATGCGCAGCAGATCTCGCGACCCGATGCCTCCCTGGATGTAGTAATCGCCAACCATATGCTCTACCACATCCCGGACCGCCAGCAGGCATTGATCGAAATCCGCCGGGTGCTCAAACCGGGCGGCCTATTATTTACGTCTACAGTTGGTGAAAACCACATGCACGAGTTGGATGACTTAGCCCGCCGAGCGATACCGGATTGGAAAACCAATGGTTTGGTTTTCGCTATAGACTTCACCCTGGAAAATGGGGCAGGAGAACTTGCTGTTTGGTTTGAGGATATCCGGCTGGAGCGATACCAGGACTCGCTGGTGGTCAGCGAAGCGAAGCCTATTGTGGCCTATGTATTCTCCGGCCGGCGCAGTCATCTGGGTGCGGAAAGACGGGCAGATTTCTTGCGATTTGTTGAACAAGAAATTCAGCGCAGCGGGGCAATCCGTATCAGCAAGGATTCTGGGATGTTTATCGCCCGTAAAGCGGTTGCGTGAGTTGTTAGCGGAGGCGAATTTTGGAATATAAGGTGGTCGATCAGAAAGTGCTTTTCGAAAACCCGATGGCTAAGATTGTCATCGATACCCTGGAATATGGCGGGATGCGCCGTAAATATTTTTACCTGGCCAGCCCGGTGGAAGCCGTCGCCACGGTCGGGGTCACGGCTGAGGGCAATATCATCCTGACCCGGCAGTATCGCCACCCGGTCGGAGGGGTGATCTACGACCTCCCGGCTGGCAGGTTGGAACCGGGGGAGACACCCTTAATCGGGGCGCGGCGTGAGTTCGAAGAAGAGACCGGTTTTTACCCGCGGCAGATTCAACCGTTGGGCTATTACAACCAGTTCCCCGGTACTTTACAAGCCGGCACCACACTTTTTTTTGCGAGTGACCTGACGCCGACTCATCAGAACCTGGATGAAGGCGAGGTGCTGGAGATCGTCCACATGCCTCCGAATAAGGTGCTGGACATGATTGTCGGTGGCGAGCTGATTGACGGCTCGCTGCAATTAGGTGTTTTGCTGGCCTGGAGCAAGGGATTGCTGCCAGGATATTGAGTTACTTGCAATTCTGAGGATGCAGGAGAGAAGTATGGAATATCGAAAATTGGGCAGGACGGGCTTACGGGTCTCCGAGCTGTGCATGGGCAGCATGCAATTTGGCTGGACTGCAGATGAAGAGTTATCCTACCAGATCCTGGATGCTGCCTATGCGGCAGGGATAAACTTTATCGATACAGCCGATATCTATTCGCGCTGGGTACCTGGCAATCCCGGTGGGGTATCTGAAACGATCATTGGGCGCTGGATGCGGCGCTCCGATATCCCACGCGACAAAGTGGTGATTGCAACCAAAGTGCGCGGGCGGACGGGGGATGGCCCCAATGATGAAGGCTTGTCGCGCGGCCACATCATGAATGCCGTAGAAGGCTCGCTGCGCCGGTTGGATACCGATTATATTGATTTGTACCAGACCCATTGGTATGACGAAAATACACCCATCGAGGAGACACTTACTGCTTTGACTGACCTGGTACGGCAGGGAAAGGTACGCTACATCGGCTGTTCTAATTACCCGGCCTGGCGCCTGACTGAAGCCGTGTGGGTGGCGCAATCTCGGGGGCTGGCGCGATTTGATTCGCTTCAGCCGCACTATAGCCTGGTGCACCGCAAGGAATTCGAACAGGAGCTGCGGGAAGTATGCAAGGAGTATGGTATTGGCGTCATCCCGTACAGCCCACTGGCAGGGGGATTCCTGACCGGCAAGTACCGGGAGGACGAACAGGTGGACAGTGCTCGCCTGGGGGGAGTGCGACGCTACTTCAATGATCGCAACTTCGCCTTATTGGACTTGATGGAAGAGATTGGGCAGTCGCATGGAGGTTTATCGATTTCGCAGGTTGCCCTGGCCTGGATGCTCTCAGATCCTGTGATTTCCAGCCCGATCATTGGACCGCGCAGCATGGAGCAGCTGCAGGATAACCTGGGTGCATCCGGCATCAAGCTGGACGCAGACGCAAAGAAAGAGCTGGATCAAGCCAGCCAATAACTACCGGGACGGTCTCCATGATCCATACACTGGACTTAAATTTTATGGGCATTTCCGGCGCTATCGCCGCCTATCTACTCCCACACAGGAACGGGGTGGTGCTGATTGAATGCGGCCCGGGTTCCACCATAACGGGTTTGAAGGCGTCGCTGGGGGCGCTTGGATATACCGAAAAGGATGTCACCGATGTCTTCTTGACCCACATTCACCTGGATCATGGCGGGGCAGCCGGTTGGATGGCGCGCCAGGGGGCTCGCATCCATGTCCACCCGGTGGGAGCGCCTCATCTGTTAAACCCTGAAAAGCTGCTGTCTAGCGCAGCGCGCATCTACGGTAGCATGATGGACACCCTATGGGGCGAGTTCCTTCCGGTGCCTGTAGATAAGCTGGTTATTATTCAAGATAAAGAAGAAGTCGAGATTGAGGGTATCCATTTGCGGGCAATCGATACTCCCGGGCATGCCACGCATCACCATGCTTATCTGGTCGAGAAAACCTGCTTCAGTGGGGATATCGGTGGCGTGCGGCTGCAAGGCACCCGTCATTTACGCATCCCGATGCCGCCGCCGGAATTTAACCTGGAAAGCTGGCGGGCGAGTGTGGGAAAACTGCGTATGGAATACAAGAAGGGTAGTTTTGAGCGCATTGCTCCAACTCATTTTGGGCTCCACGACGACCCGGATTTGCATCTGGCGTCCTTAAAACGCGGCCTGGATGAGGTGGAAGCATGGATGGAAAAGATGATGCCATCTGATCCTTTGCTGGAGCTGATAAATGAGAGCTTCCTCGAATGGGTACGCAAGAAGGCCGTGGCCGACGGCATAGAGCCGAGTCTGGTCAACGCCTACGAGGCCGCCAACCCCTCCTGGATGTCGGCGGCCGGCATGCAGCGCTACTGGCGCAAGAACCGAAAAGTCTAGGTGCCGGCCCTACATCCGGCCCGGACTTAATCGGGGTAATTGACCTCCCTGACTTGTTCCAGGATATCCATTTCCATTTGCTTTAACTCGGATTGCACAACCTGGAGAACTTCGGCCAGGGGAATAATCCTGCGCTCGCTTTGGTCCCGCCGCTTCATTTCTACCCCGCCTTGTTTCAAGGCACGTTCGCTGACGGTTAACCGCAGCGGCAGGCCGATCAGGTCGGCGTCGTTAAATTTCACACCCGGAGATTCATCCCGGTCGTCGTACAGAGGCTCGTTCCCGGCGGCCAGCAGATCGGCGTACAGCTGGTCTGCTGTGGTCATGGTATCGCTGCTGCCGCGGCCCACCAGAGCAATCAGGTGCACCGGGTAAGGTGCCACGCTCACCGGCCAGCGCAGTCCCTGCTCGTCATGATGCTCTTCGGCGATGCAGGCCAGCAAGCGCCCACTGCCGATGCCATAAGAGCCCATAATGACCGGTTTTTCCTGCCCGTCCACGTCGGTAAACGTGCAGCCTAATTTCTCACTGAAATGCGTGCCCAGTTTGAATATATTGCCGACTTCTACGCCGCGCACGGCCTGTAGTGGAGAGGCGCAATTCGGACAGGCATCCCCATCTTGAGCAGCGGCAATGTCGGCAACGAAATCGGCGCTGTAATCGCGGCCATAGTTTACATTGAGCAGGTGATAGCCTGCCTCGTTAGCGCCGGCTACCAGGTTGGGGGACTGCGGCACAATATCATCCACCACCACAATGAAAGCTGACTTCGAGCCGCCCGTAGCCTGGCTGGCACGCTTCAGGCCGACCGGCGAGGCGTAACCTGGCACTGCGCCGGTGAGGCGGATTTCGTCCTCTGTCGCCGGGCGCAGGCTGGAGGCGCCCAGGGTGTTGGCCAGCTTAGTCTCGTTGACTTCCATATCCCCTCGAATGATGGCGCAAATGAAGGATTCTTGCCGAATTTGCGGTTCGGTTGTTCCCGGTGGGTATGCGGCTATTAAGAACACAGCTTTCGCCGTGCGGGCTTTTTCTACCCCCAGGAAATTTGCCAGCTCTTCGATGGTCTTTGCGCCGGGAGTGGCAACTTTTTCCAGCTCCAGCGGACGTTCTGCGGCAGTTGCCGTTTTACGCAAGCGAGCGATCTGCCGGTTGGCGGAATAACCGCAAGATTGGCACAGCAGCAGGGTATCCTCACCGGCGGGTGTCAGGTACATATACTCATGCGCCAGGCTCCCACCCATCATACCCACATCTGCCCCTACGGCAATCACCGGCAGCCCGCAGCGGTGGAAAATATTGAAGTAGGCCTGGTAATGGAGGCGGTACTGGCGGTCCAGGCCGTCCCAATCGGTATCCAGGCTGTAGCTGTCTTTCATGGTGAATTCCCGCACCCGGATCAACCCGGCACGCGGCCGTGGGTCGTCACGGAACTTGGTCTGGATGTGGTATACCAGGCGCGGCAGGTGGCGGTAGGAGCGTACTTCCTGGCGCACCAGGTCCGCCACGACTTCCTCGTGGGTCATCGCCAGAACCATGTCGCGCCCGTTGCGATCCTTAAAGCGACCCATCTCGGCATCGATCTTGTACCAGCGCCCGGTTTGCTGCCACAGATCGGCCGGGTGAACAATTGGCATGGTCATCTCCTGGCCGCCGATGCGATCGATTTCCTGCCGCATGATGGCTTCGATCTTGTTCAGTGCCCGGCGAGCGAGAGGCAGGTAGCTGAACACGCCGGCAGCTAGCTGGCGAATGAAGCCGGCGCGCAGCAGCAGCTGGTGGCTGGCAATCTCCGCCTCAGAAGGGGTTTCACGCAGGGTCTGGCCGAAGATTTGTGACATACGCATGGTTGTGCCTCCTCAAATAAAAACCCTCCAGGCCTGGCTCCGGAGGGTGATGGGTATTGGTTGTTGCAGCAACGCTGAACCGACCCAAATCAACCGGAAGCCCAAAGCGGCTGGCGGCTGGTAGGGAACGGAGAGTAGCTGCTGTTGTTCATCGTCTGCTAAGTTTACTCGCCAGGCGGGGGGCTGTCAAGGTCTTCACCCGATGATGGCGCGGAGCCGGTAGAGAAACCTGGATCGAATACCCCGGGGGCGAGCTTTTGGGCGGCTATTTCGGCCGCCAGGCTCACCTGCCGCAAGGGTACCGCGTGGCGGGTAGCCAACTCACGGCAGTCTTCGTATTCCGGCATGAACTTGACCTGCCCCTGTCCCAATGCGGCGTACTTGACCCGCACGCGGCCGTAGGGGGTCTCCACGACACGGATTTCCCGCTGCAGCGACAACCTCTCCACCAGTTGTTTGCGCACTCCCAATGTCGTAGTCTCGCGGAATAGAATGGCGCTCAGCGAATCGGCGATTTGGGGCGGGCAGAGTACGGCAACCAGGGTACCCGGGCGATTTTTCTTCATCTGGATCGGCTGAAGGAAAACATCCAGCGCCCCGGCCTGGAACAGACGCTCCATCAGCAGCTCGTAAGCCTGGGGGTTGAGGTCGTCCAGGTTGGTCTCCAGCAGCGCCAGGGATTTCAGCGTCGATGCGGGTGAATCATCCTGTTCACCGATCAGCAGGCGCAACACATTAGGTATGGGCAGGTCGCGCCCCCCTGCTCCGTACCCGGTCTTTACTAACTTCATGCCAGGGATCGGGCCGAAGCCGCCGGCCAGGGAGGTGAGCAAGACTGCCCCCGTTGGAGTGAGCAGCTCGAACTCCAGTGTGCTGCCTCGCACGGGCACACCTTCCAGTAGCGCCAACACAGCCGGCGCAGGCAGCGGCAGCGGTCCGTGGGCCGAGTGCGTGAAGCCGCCGCCCAGGGGCAGCGGGGAGGCGAAAACCTTATCGATGTGCAACAGGCGCAGCCCGAGCAAGGTGCCGACAATGTCGACGATCGTGTCCAGCCCGCCCAGCTCGTGCAGGTGCACCGACTCGAGGGGCTGGCCGTGAATCTCGGCCTCTACCTCGCCCAGCCTGCGACAGATCGCCGCTGCCTGGGTGCGAACCTCTGCCGGCAGCTTGCTGTCTGCCAATATATTCAATATTTGGGGCAGGGTGCGCTCGGTAGTTTCATCTTCTACCAGGACATCGACTTTGACTGCCTTAAGCCCGTTCTTTAGGACGATCCGGCTGTGGATTTGAAAGCCCGGCAGGTGCAACGCTTCCAGCTCGCGGCGTAAATCGGCTTCCGGCACGCCGGCATCCAGCAGAGCCCCCAGGATCATGTCCCCGCTGGCGCCAGCAAGGCAGTCAAAATAAGCGATGCGTGTCATTTGAGAGATTTCAAGAGCCAGGGCGGCTCAGGCGGCTCAAGATGGCGTGCGCCACCTGGCCCGCGCCAAAACCGTTATCGATATTGACCACCGCCACGCCCGGTGCGCAGGAACTGAGCATGGCCAGTAAGGCAGCCAGCCCGTTGAAGCTGGCGCCGTACCCGATGCTGGTGGGCACCGCGATCACCGGACAACTCACCAGCCCTCCGACCACGCTGGGCAGCGCGCCTTCCATGCCGGCCGCCACCACCACCACGCGGGCCTGGACCAATCGCTCCCGGTTGCTCATCAGCCGATGGATGCCAGCCACACCGATGTCGTAAATGGCATCCACCTCGTTGCCCATGACCT
>JBFYSP010000026.1:0-16091 GCA_041301395.1 Anaerolineae bacterium | reverse complement strand
CCAGAGCACAAACATCACGATGGATGTGCTCAGATTGGGCTGCAGTAATATCCAGATCGTGATCCCCATCGTCATCAGGAAGCTGCGGATGATCCAGCGGATATCGTGTGTCTCGTTCTGGCTGCGAGAAAAGAAACTGGCCAGCGCCAGGATCATCACAATTTTAGCGATCTCGGAAGGCTGGATCAAGATCACACCGGTGTCGAACCAACGCGCCGAGCCAAAGAATGCCGCGCCCACGACATACAGGGCAAATAACACCACGAAGGTGATGATGTACATCGTGCGGCTGACTGAAGCCCACAGGTGATAATCGATCGAAGCGGCGATCAAAATCACCACGAAGCCGGCGCCCGCAAAGATGAGCTGCCGCTGCACCAGGTCTAACTCGACCAGCTCAATATTGCCTGCTATAGCCGAGCGGATCATGGTGATGCCAAAGATCACCAACAGAGCTACTGCGCCTAAAAGCCAGAAATCAAAGTGGCGCCAGTTTGATAACGTAGATTCACGCATTTACAAATCCTACCATCAGGTCGTGCGCCGGCGCTGCTTCGTGCGCAGCGGGATATCCGCCAACAGGCGCTGCTCGCGCCCTTCCTGGGACATCTCGATCCGGACTGCCTCCGGCTCGATTTCTACATAGCGCGAGATGACCTCGATCAATTCATTCTTCAAAGATTCCAGGGTCCCGGGCGATAAATCCGTCCGGTCGTGGATCAGTACCAGCGCCAGGCGATCCTTGGCTTGTTGGGCGCTGTTGGTTTCGCGGTGAAAGAGACGATCCAGCCAACTACCCATCTAATTGCCTCCTGGGCTAAACAGGCCCTTCAATCGTCCCAAGAAACTGCCGTTATCATCCAGGCTCATGAAAGCCACCTGTTCGCCGTTCAACCGGCGGGCTATGTTGCGAAATGCCTGCCCGGCTTTGCTTTTTCCATCCAGGGCGATCGGCAATCCGCGGTTGGTACTAACCACCACAACTTCATCGTCGGGAACTAACCCCAAGAGCTCGACGGCCAGCAGCTCCAGGACATCCTCCGTAGATAGCATTTCACCGCGCTTGACCATAGCCGGCTTGATGCGGTTGAGAACCAACCTGGCTGGCCCTTTTTCTTCCGACTCGACCAGGCCGATGATACGGTCTGCGTCGCGCACGGCAGAAATTTCTGGGTTGGTGATCACCACGACAATATCCGCCGGTGCCAGCGCGTTGCGAAAACCTCGCTCGATGCCAGCCGGCGAGTCGATCAGGATATAGTCGTGCTCTTCACGCAGATCGTTGCATAGGCGTACCATGTCGCTGGGCGAGACGGCGCTCTTGTCTCGGGTCTGAGCTGCTGGGATCAGGTATAGCTCTGGCAGACGCTTGTCCCGGATCATGGCCTGCCGTAAGCGGCAGCGACCTTCCACGACGTCCACCAGGTCGTAAACGATGCGATTCTCCAACCCCAGGACAACATCCAGGTTACGGAGCCCTATATCGGCATCGATACACACGACTTTATGCCCGTTAGCTGCCATGGCCGCGCCGATGTTGGCGGTGGCGGTGGTTTTTCCCACGCCTCCCTTGCCGGAAGTGACTGTGATGACTTTGGCAGGCATTCCTTGTTCCTATCTCGATTTCTTTGGATCCCAGTTTTCGGCAACCACCTGCCCACTATCCAGGCGTGCCATTTCTGGCTGGGGCTTGCCGCGTCGTTGTGGGGTCATCGCAATATGACCGGCGATGCGCAGCTGGGTGGGTGAGAGATCCAGGGCACACACGATGGCAAGTTCATTACCCTCCGCTCCGGCGTGAGCCATGCCTCGCAGACGACCCCAAACCAGGATGTTTCCGCTGGCAATGACTTCTGCCCCGGGGTTTACATCGCCCAGGACGACTACATGTCCGGCATGGTTTAAACTGATCCCGGAGCGCAAGGTGCGCTGTACCAGGATGGCATCTTCTCCCGTATGCAAGAGAGTCTCGGCACGGGCGGCGGGATATTCGGGCTGGGGCTTGCCAATACGGGTGGCTAAGCCCAGGGTTTGGGCGGTCTGCTCAGTGATTGGCGAGTTGCTCAAAACAGCCCATAAAGTCATCTCGTGTTGGGAGATATCGCTGCGCAGCTTGCCCAGCTCGACCGCTTTTAAGGCATGGTTGCCCACGTCCAATGCCAGGCGAGCGCCGTGTAAAAAGACGCCCTGCTCATCCAACTGAACCAATAGCGTCTGATGGACCTGCTCCCACTCACCATCGCCTACCGTGACCAGCAAGCCTTCCCGAATACCCTTGATCTGTACTTTCACAGTCATGAGCGCCTCAGGGCTGCTGAGCGGCTACGTCGATCTTTTTCAGCTCAAAATACGATTCGAGCACCCGGCGCACGATTGGTCCGGCAACACTCGAACCTTCGGTACCATTATAGACAAACGCTACTACGGCAATTTCCGGGTTTTCGTAAGGCGCAAATCCTACGGTCCAGGCATGCGAAGGCCAGTTGCCTGGCTGGCAGCGATTCTGTTGCTGGGCGTATTGATCGCAATATTCAGCGGTACCGGTTTTTCCGGCAGCTGAGATGGTTGTGCCATCGAATATCTTCAAGAGGGTGCCTTCGGTCACTGCCAGACGCATACCCTGACGCAGGACATCAAACACCCAGGGCTGCACGGTCTTCTTCTGGCCGGGGATGGGCTCGCAGCCGCGAATGGTGGTTTCGCCGTATTCCTGGATAACCGGCTCCACCGTTAAATCCCATTTAATCTGTGGGCTGAAGGGTGATACCTGCCGGCTGCCTTCTGTGGGCGCATCAACGATGTTGCCTTCCTGGTCGAGCCATTTTTCGACCACGTTGCCCTCGTTATCCAGGATCTCCCGGATCAGGGTAGGTTGGACGAGCTTGCCGCCGTTAGCAACAGTAGCCGCAGAGAGCAGCACCTGCAGCGGGGTTGCCAGGACATAACCCTGCCCCACGCTGGCGATGTAAGTATCGCCGGATGACCAGCTTTCGGCATGCGTGATGCGCTTCCAGGTTGGGTCGGGGATCAGTCCGGCTTGCTCGTCGGGCAGCCCCACCCCGGGTGCCTCGCCGTACCCCATTGCAGCAGCATAGGTACCCAGGCGGCAGATTCCCAGCCCTCCGTTCGGCACTTCATCCTCGAAGCCACCTCCCAGCTTGTAAAAATATACGTTGCTGGAATTGGCCAGGCCATGAACAAAATCCAACTGGCCAAAGCCGGCTTTGTTCCAATCGACCAACTCGCGTGCCCGGCCGACATCATTGGCATAGTATTTTTCTGTGATGTCGAGCTTAGGCGGTGTCTTAATGATTTGTTCGGGGGTCACTACGCCCTCATTCAGGGCGCCCGTCCCAGTGACAAGCTTGAAGACCGATCCGGCTGGCAGCACATCGCCAACCGCGTGGTTGAGCAGTGGATTGGTGGGGTCCCGCAGCAGCTGGTCATAGTAATAAGCCGGGATAAAACGCGTCATCCGGCTGTTCTCGTAGGATGGATAGGAGACCATTGACAGGATTTCGCCGGTTTGCGGATTCATGGCGATGACAACGCCGCTGGAATAGGAGATATTACCGAAATATTTGTTCCAGTCGTCCAGCTCGTCGGCGAAGATCGCTTGGGCAGCCTGCTGCAGCCGGGTGTCGATGGTCAGACGCAGGCTATAGCCTGGTTGAGCATCCTCAGGGGATTCGATGTCCGGGCGCAGCACCTGACCGCCGACATCGATCTCGGCCACCCGGCGCCCATTCCGGCCAGACAATACATCCTGATACTGGAGCTCCAGGCCGGCGTACCCGACTTTGTCGCGGTTCGCCAGAAAGCCCGCTTCCCGGTAAGCTTCTTCCTGGCTGGCCGGGATAGGCCCTAGAAATCCCACCAGCGAAGAAGTGATTGACCCGGTCGGATAATCTCGGATGGGTTGGACTTCAACACTGATCCCTGGCCAATCCACCGCTTTTTCCTGGACGATCATGGCTGTGGTCTGATCGACATCGCAACGGATGCGCACAGGCTCGAACGGCGTTGCTGATTCACCGTACTCGGCGATCTGAGCGATCCCATGATCGGAGATGCATGGGACATAGGGCGTTTCCGGTGTGATGGCGCTGCGATTAACCGGCACACCAATCATCTGAGACAGTTCGCGGAAGATTTCTTGCGTTGCGCCAGGGTCTTCTGGCAGGTTTGCGGCAGTTATTGAAATATTATATGAAGCAATATTGCGTGCCAGGATCGTGTCGTTGCGGTCGTAGATAATACCGCGCGATGCGGGGAGGTTAATCACCTCGGTGCTATTTTCCTGGGCTTTTGCCACCCAGTCATCTTGTTCCATAATTTGGAGGATAAACAAGCGGACGATGAAAGCCCCAAAGATGGCGACAACGATAGCCAAGAAGACCCGCAAACGCCAGGTTTCAAGTTGATTGTTAAGTTGTGACGAACCGTTCATAATCTATTTATTCTATTTCACCCAGGTCATCCTGGTTACTTGCATACGGGCTGCCTGTCAAACAACCAGTTCTTCGGGATACAGCCAGCGGGCAAGGTCGCCAAGCAAAGCATATGCCGGGATAGCTACCACTAAATTTAACAGCATGCTGGGGAGGGTGATCATATTCACTGACTCCAACCATGCCAACGAAGTGCCGGTAAATCGCAGCACAAGGACGGCCAGGGCCTGGGTGATGAGCGTGCCGAGAAATGTGGCTACGAACATTGCCAGGATAGGCACTTGCCACACTCGCTGCCGCAGCAGCAGAGCCATGCCGACAACCAGCAGGTAGCCGATGATCGGAAGGCCAAAAGGCAAGGCCGTAGAAAGACTGACCAATAGACCACCGATTATACCCCATTGCCAGGCGGTTTTTACGGATTTTTGCAGCGACCAGGCGATGATTGCTACCATAACCAGATCGGTGGTGCCTCGCAGCAAGGGTAACTGGCTGAATACGGCAGTCTGCAAAATAAGCAAGCTGCCAAGGATGGGAATAGCCAGTAAAGTTGCTGTCATGATGAAGCATGCCGCGGCATTTCAGGGTGCATTGGGGGTTGGTATCAACGGTGAGACATCCACCGGCCGGAAGTTGGTGATGATCAACACGATTGGGATCTGCCTGAAATCCACAGCCGGTTGGACCGACGCTTTCTGAAACAGATCGGTATCCCGGCTGCGCAGGTTGGTTACCTGGCCGACCACAATGTCCGCCGGGTAATTACCACCCAGTCCAGAAGTGAGTACCAATTCTCCGATTTCTACGGAGGCTTCCTGGGGGATCATATCGAGTGATAGATCGCCGGTGGCGCTGCCCTGTAAAACGGCCTGGGCGCCGGATGGTTCGAGCCTGACATTGACTGCTGAGGCGGCATCCGTAATGAGCTGTACCCGAGCAGCACCAGCGGTCACCGCGGCCACGCGACCGACCAACCCTTGCGAAGTTACCACGGGCATCCCGCGGCGCAGGCCGTCATCCGACCCTCGGTTTATCAACACGTATTGCAGGAAGGGGCTCGGGTCACGACCGATCACCCGAGCAGCAACATAGCGGTTTTCAGGATTGACACGCGCAAAATCGACCAGTGCTTGCAGGATGCTGGTTTCGGAAAGCTGCTGTTTTAATGTGATGATCTGGGATTGCAGCTGAGAGTTTTCTGCTTCCAGCTCCTCATTGCGCTGTTGCAGGCGTGTCAGGTCGGCCGGGGCAGTGATATAGGTCTGGATCGCCTGAAAACGTGTTGCCAACCAGGTTTGAGATCCGATAACGGGAGCCAGAACATAGCGAGAAAGCGGCGTGAGATATCCGCCTAATGCTAATGCAATCAAGCCGATGATCACCAGTACGATGATCACCGTCTGTACCGTGCGAGATTTTAAGCCTGCCATTTACGAACCGTGGCGCGTACTACCGCGCTCTAATCCAACCAATAACCTTCTTAGTGAATCATAGTTTTCCAGGATCATGCCTGCCCCGCGGGCCACACAGCTCATTGGGTCTTCGGCCAGCCAGCAGCGGATGTGAAGATCATCAACCAGCCGCCGATCCAGAGATTGGAGCTGCGAACCGCCACCCGCCAGGCAGACGCCAGTTTCCATCAGATCGGCGATGATCTCTGGGGGGGCTTCATCCAGGGCATCTTTGATGGTGTCTATGATGGTTTGCACTGAGCCGGAAATGGCATCCCGGATCTCTACCGATGAGACTTCCACCGCTTCCGGCAGGCCAGTGATTAAATTCCGGCCGCGCAGCAGCATGGTTTTTTCCTCAGGGAGCAAGTAGGCTGATCCGATGGTAATCTTGGCCTGTTCGGCCATGCGCTCTCCGATGAGCAGGTTGTACTTGTTGCGCATGTACTGGACAATATCCTGATCCATCTCATCGCCGGCTACCCGCAAGGAGCGCGATACAACCACGCCACCCATGGACATGATGGCTACTTCTGAGGTACCGCCTCCGATATCGACAATCATACTGCCGCGGATTTCGGCCACCGGCAAACCGGCTCCCAGGGCTGCGGCCACCGGCTCTTCAATCAGTCCTACCTCGCGCGCCCCGGCGGACATGGCAGCGTCATAGACGGCGCGCTTCTCTACTTCCGTCACTCCGGAAGGTATGCCAATGATTACCCGCGGCCTCGGAACAGGCACCAGGGTTTGTTCGTGGGCTTTGCCGATAAAATACTCCAGCATGGCCTGGGTGATCTCGAATTCCGAGATCACGCCGTCGCGCAACGGGCGAACTGCAATCACATTCGCCGGAGTGCGACCGACCATCTCCTTAGCCTCGGTTCCGATGGCCAGGGGTTGGCGGGTGCGCTTATCTATGGCGACCCAAGATGGTTCGTTGATGGTGATTCCCTTCCCACGGACATTAACCAGTGTATTGGCAGTTCCCAGGTCGATGCCAATATCCAGTGAGAAGAAACCGAGTAACCAGTTTATTAGATTGAAGGCCAACTTTGGCTCCGAATGTCCCTTTGTGAACGAGGAGTCAGCTCGAGCTCACCCTGACTGAGTTCATGGGTGATTATACCTTAACCTTAATGACTAAAACATCAGGTCGTTAACCCGGTTAATGGTCTCGCGCGGCGGCCGGACGCGGTGCTCTGGCAGGCGGTTGAGCGGCGTGCCAGTTAAATTGTGCATTTCTACCAGGCAAGGTTTGCCCGGGTTAATGTATATTAACCCGGTAATCAGCTCCTGCTTCTCGTTGGCCTCTTCCAGGATGTTCATGGCGGCGGTGCGGTCGTGCGGATCATATTCATGCCCTAATTTTTTGAGGAGTATGCGTGATCCGTCGTGCAATGTGACCTCTTTTGCTTCGCCCTCATCATAATCAACCATGATATCCTCGGCCGGAGGTACATAGGACAGCTCGTGCAGAGCCACTTCGTGCTCTTTACCCCAGGCGTAGGAGTGCAAAGCTGTATCCTGGTTGTTGAAAGTCACGCAAGGACTGATGATATCCAGTACGGCGATTCCTTTATGCGAAATGGCAGCTTTGATCAGCTCTTTGACCTGTTTGGGGTCACCGGCGAAAGAGCGCGCCACGAAGGTGGCATTGCCTACCAGGGCTTCCCAGGCAATATCAATCGGCATGTACGGGTTGGTACCCTGGCTCTTGAGCTGCAAGCCTTTCTCGGCTGTGGCGGAGAACTGGCCCTTGGTCAAACCGTAGACACCGTTGTTCTCGATAATATATACCATGCTCAGGTTGCGCCGGATGACATGCTTAAATTGGCCAATGCCAATGCTGACCGAATCGCCATCCCCGCTGACTGCGATGCCATGGAGCGAGTAATCGGCGAACAATGCGCCGGTTGCCAGGGAGGGCATCCGCCCGTGCAGTCCGTTGAAGCCAAAGGATCGGTTCAGGAAGTAGGTCGGGCTCTTGCTGGAGCAGCCGATCCCGCTGAATTTCACCACGTTTTCAGGGATGATATTCAGCTCGTAGCAGGCAGAAATGATCTGGCTGGATATGGAGTTGTGGCCACAGCCTTGACACAGCGTGCTGGCGTTGCCGCGGTAATCGTTTTTGCTGAGCCCGAACAGGTTAACCTGGCTTTTTGCAGATGTCTGTTGATCGGACATGATTAAATCTCCTCTTTGGTAAGAATAGCATCGGCGACGCGGCGGGCAGTAAGCGGCAGCCCATCCGTGTGGGCGATGGAAACAAGCCGGGTGGCGTACTCGGGGTACGCCAGGGTCAGCAATTGCCGCATTTGCCCATCGCGGTTCATTTCTACCACGTAGCAGCGATCGTATTGGCGGATAAATTCCCCGACCTCGTCGGAGAACGGCACGGCGCGCAGGCGCAAATAGCTGCTATTAAAACCCTGGTGTGCCATAAGATGGCGGGCTTCTTCGATTGCCGGGTCGGTTGAGCCGTAAGCAATCACGCCGATGCGAGCCCCATCCATGGTTTCAGTAATCGGTACGGGCAGGTATTGTTTGGCAGTTTCGTACTTCCTCTTCAAGCGATCTAGCATATCATGCCAAACTTTATCATTCTCGGAGTAGCGCGCGGTTTCATCATGCCCGGTTCCGCGAGCGAAATAGGCGGCGTTCGGGTGGCGATTGCCGGCCAGGGTGCGGTACGGAATCCCATCGCCATCCACGTCGCGGTAACGGGCCCACAAGCCGTTAGATTTCTCCAGATCTGCCTCCCACAGAATTTTGCCGCGATCCATGGGTTTATCCGGGTAGGCGAACGGTTCGATCATCCATGTGTTCATCCCCAGGTCCAGGTCGCTGAGCACGAATACTGGGGCTTGCAATCTTTCGGAAATATCGAAAGCCTGCCAGCCGAACTGGAAACACTCGTTTACCGAGCCGGGGAGCAAGATCAGGTGCTGCGTGTCGCCGTGTCCCATGAAGTTGGCGAAAGTCAGGTCACCCTGGGCGGTGCGGGTGGGCAATCCGGTGCTCGGGCCAACTCGCTGCACATCCCAGACCACCAGCGGTACTTCGGCATAATACGCCAGGCCGGCATATTCAGTCATCAAGCTTAGCCCTGGCCCAGACGTGGAAGTCATGGCACGCAGCCCAGCCCAGCCGGCGCCAACACACATGCCAATGGCTGCCAGCTCATCTTCGGCCTGGATGACGGCATAGGTATTTGTCTCGGGGGATTCCGGATCCTTGCGCAGGATCGGCAGGTATTCATTGATCGACTCGACCAGGCTGGTTGCCGGGGTGATGGGGTACCAGGCGACGAAATGCACGCCACCATAAATGGCCCCCAGCGCGGCGGCAGTGTTGCCATCTGCCATGATCAGGCCTTCGGTGGCGTTCATGGGTTCGACAAGGTAGGGGTCGGACTTAACCAGGTTGTCCGTAGCCCAATCAAATGCTGCTTTTACCACGCCAAAGTTCATATCAATCGGTTTGACCTTCCCTTTGAAATGAAAATTAAGCGCCAAGTAAATTTTATCCAGGTCAATGCCCAGAATATTTGCCAGCACACCGACGTAGACCATGTTGGCGATGTAATCGCGCAAATTGCTGGGAGCCTGCGATTCTTTGACCAGCTGCTTCACCGGCATGGGGTAAACCGAAATATCCTGCCGGTTAATCGGCAGCTTGATATCGTCGGCGTAGAAGAATGCTCCCCCCGGTACGACGTCATTGACATCCTGAAGGAACGAGTTGGGGTTCATTGCCAGGACGATCTCGTGCTCATCGCGGCGCGCCAGGTAGCCTTCCTTGCTCACCCGAATAGTGTACCAGGTAGGCTGGCCCTGAATATTGGACGGAAATAGATTTTTTCCAGAAACGGGGATGCCCATCTTGAACAGGGCGCGCAAGATAGTCAGGTTGGATGTTTGACTACCCGAGCCGTTTACGGTTGCCACCGTAATGGAAAAATTATTGATCAAAGGCTGTCTCTCGTCTTGAGCTTCTACTGCGGCAGCAGGTTGTAAAGTCGTCATAGAATTTCCTTTCGTTTTACGGGCTATCCGTGGATATATTGAGTTGTGCGGCAGAATCTGCCGGGAGTGGCTGTGTGCGGTGGTGCAGCAGGTCTTTGTGCTCGATCAGTGCCTGGAAACCGGCCCGGGTGTCTCCCAGGCAGATTGCATCGACCATCTGCTGGTGGTAGGTCCAGACTTCGGTGAGGTAGGCATAGTCGGCAAACAGGTTGAGGCCAACGGCCTCGTAGGCATCCCAATAAGCTTCCAGGATGCCGTTTACAAACGGATTATCCAGCCTGTGGTATATGCCCAGGTGCAGCAGGCGGTGTTCGCTGTGCGGAATTTGCACCGGCTGGCCTTTGAGCTTGCGCCAGGCGCGGGCGACCAGGTCTTTTAGATAGAGGTGATCCTCGAGTGTAAGCAAGCTGACTGCATTTTCCCAGTAAGCGGTCTCAATATGGTTGCGCAGGTCCGCAAATTCGTCAAAATGACGCAGATCAATCTGGATGGCGTAGGAAAGGCTCTGGCGCACGGCCGGTGAGAAGGTGTATGGCAGGCGGCGGATGCCGGTGCGCGGGCGCACCTCCACAAGGCCCAGCGCTTTTGCTACTTCCAGCTGCTCTCTCAGGTAAGCCACGCTCACGCCGATCTCCTTGCTTAACTCTTGCAAGGAAGGCAGCTGATTCGAATCCGCCTCGGACTGGTCGCCGTGGGTAGAAGCGATCAAGTAGTCCAGAAATTCAGAAGCGGATTGGTAGCGGTAATTCATTGCCATCGGTTAATTGATTCTAAAGATATGATTAATCTGATTAATTGAAACGATCAGGCGCGATTTTATCACTCTCCCCGTAGAGAGTCAAGAACTTTGGTAGGAAGGATTACATTATGAAAAATTGATACTTATTTCAAGAAATTAGTGGCGGCTGCCGCCATCAAGGCGCTGCCATGAACCAGGGCACGCTCATCGATGTCAAATTTGGGGTGGTGGTGTGGATAATTTAGTCCACGCTCTGCGTTAGCCGAGCCGATAAAGAAATAACATCCCGGAATTTCCTGCATCATGAAAGCCATATCTTCAGAACCCATCGTGCGGTAATCAGTCGCCAGCTCGCAATCGGTAAGCAGCTCGCGAGCAATCTTCTGGACCTGCCGGGTGATATTGGGATCGTTGATCACCGGGGGGGTAATGTGGATAATTTCGGCTTCTGCCTGGCAGCCCATCCCCCCGGCCACACTTTGAATAATCTCGTAGAAACGTTCGAGCAGCCGGGTGCGAACCTCCGCCTCAAAAGTACGGATGGTGCCCTCCATTTTTACATGGGGTGGGATCACGTTGAAGGCTTCACCGCCATGGATAGTGGTCACGCTGACCACGGCTGATTTTAGGGGCGAAATATTGCGCGCAACAATGCTCTGCAGTGTGGTGATGACATGGGCGGAGGCCAGCAGCGGGTCGACCGCCAGGTGGGGAGCAGCGCCGTGCCCACCTTTACCGCTGACATGGATGCGGAAGATATCGGCCGCTGCCATAACCGGACCGGGGGTGACCGAAATGCGGCCGAATGGCGCCTCGTTCCATAAGTGCAAAGCCAGGGTGTAATCGGGGCGCGGGTTTTGCAGCACGCCATCGGCCATCATGCTTTCCGCGCCGCCCAGGCCCTCCTCGGCGGGCTGAAAGACCAGTTTGACGGTCCCGGCCAGCTCTTCCCGGTGTGATTGAAGCATCCGGGCTACCGTCAAGCCGATGGCGGTGTGACCGTCATGCCCACAGGCGTGCATGACGCCCGAATTTTGGGATGCATAAGGAGCGCCGGTTTCTTCGAGGATCGGCAAGGCGTCCATGTCAAAGCGCAGCAGCACTACCGGGCCGGGCTTTTCACCTTCCAATAATGCCACAACGCCGGTTTTTCCGATGCCAGTAGAGATCTCCAGGCCGAGTTTATTCAACTCGCGGGCAACTATCCCGGCGGTGCGAAATTCTTGAAAGGCAAGCTCGGGAAAGCGGTGAAAATCACGCCGTAACTCCTGGGTGTAGCTAAATAGCTGCTGTGCTTCGTTGACGAAATCTGCCATCATACATTCCTCCAGAATTGGGCGATGCCCAGATATTGGACGCTCGTTGAATGCTTGCTAAGCCAGGATGAGCCGTCGGAACACTTCTTCGTAGCGCGGTGCTTCTGGGGTGCTTTCGGGTTTGCACCTCTGGCGCATCCGTTCGGCTAGCGCTTGAGGTTCACCGATCTGGCTGGCGTGCTCGTAAAGTGCCGTGATTTTTGTTTCCCACTGATCGGTGACATCCAGGTGGATATCTGGCTGTAAGGTGCCAGATACCCAGACTTCGCGTACAGTATGTGGTTCCAGCCCCTGCTCTAGAAGCTCGGGAAAATACAGGTGGTTGCCTGCTGCCGGAAAGACTGCATCCAGGACGGCCTGACCAACCGCCCGGTGATCGGGGTGGTTGATCCGGTTGCCAAGGAAAAACAATGTCTGCGGGTCACAGGTTACCAGCACATCCGGGCGCACCGAGCGGATCACTCGCGTAATCTCACGGCGCAAGTTGAGGTCCGGCACCAGATACCCGTCCGGGTAGTCCAAGAATTGGATCTCTGTGACGCCCAACACCCGGGCAGCGTTACGCTGCTCGGTGTGCCGCAGGCTGCATAATTGTTGGGACGATATAGACCGGTCCGGAGCGCCTTTGTCCCCGCAGGTGACCAGGCAGTACATTACATCGTGCCCGGCAGCCGTCCAGCGGGAGATCGATGCCCCACAGAAGAACTCCGGGTCGTCCGGGTGCGCCAGGATTACCAGGATGCGCTGATGAGATTCCCAGCCTTCAGGGTCTAATAGTTCTTTCCGCTCTCTCGAGGCCATTTTTTCATTTTCTTCTTCTTGAAGGCTGAGACGGGCATCTGGGGTGGTTCACTCTTGGGGGCAGGCTCTATCGGGGGCTCGCTGGCCTCAGCCGGCCGATCCTTCCCGCAGGTGCATCCGCCGTTTTCGTGCTCACCACAGGGCTCCTGAGATTTTCTGCGCAGCGCTTCTAACTCGTCCCAGGGTTGGATCTGATCATGGGGGAATTCCTGCTGGAGGCCGGTATCCAGCAGGACGACAATACCCTGGCGCAGGGGGAAGACATCCAGTACCTTGCCTTCGCCTTTGGGGGTTTCGACCCGCTTGCCGCGCTTGGGCAGGTTCTTGCGCGCCTCAACGTATTGTTCGTACTCGTAAATCAGGCAGCAGCGCAGGCGCCCGCACATCCCGGTAATTTCCGAAGGAGTCAATGAGATGCCCTGTTCTTTGGCCATCTTTATCGAGATTGGGCTGAAATCGGTCAGGAAGCGGGAGCAGCAGCGCGAATCAATCCCACAGGCGCCCATGCCTCCCAGCATCTTGGCTACATCGCGCGGTCCAATCTGGCGCATTTCGACCTTGGCACGCGGGTAAATCCGCTGCATGGCGTTGCGCAGGTCGCGCAGCTCGATTTTCCCTTCGGCTTCGGTGCTGTACAGGAAAGAGAGGCGGCTGCCATCGAAAGTGTACTCGGCGCCAACGATCTTGACGCCAGGTGTCTTCAACTCGGCCAGTTTGGCCCGGCAGTTGATCATCGCCTCGAGCTCTTTCTTTTGCAGAAGCTGGCGCAAGACCAGGTCGCGTGGTGTGGCTTTATGGTGGATGCTCTTCCAGGCACCTTCTGGTGGGGGGGCTGGGTTGGCAACGAACTCGGTCACCTCGCCCAACTGTAAACCCCGGCTGGTCTCGACGACCACCTGGTCGCCTACCTGCAAATCCTGGCTATGGGCGGCGTCGAAGTGATAAATCTTACCGACAGGTTGGAAACGAATACCGACAATAATTGGGGATATGCTCATCGATCCATCGCATTCAAGCGGTTACAAGCCGCGTACTTGTAGGAATCACCCTATCAGGTTGATAGGGATGAAGTTGCTTTGCTGAACAGCGGCAACGCTGATTTTGGCTGCCAGGTCTTCGGCAATCTGGCGCAAGGCTTTGGATACCGCCGAATCGGGGTGCGATATCACCACAGGCACGCCCATGTCGCCGCCAGTGCGTACCGCCGGGTCCATTGGGATCGCCCCGATGAAAGGAACCTCTGCCTCGGCTGCCAGACGTTCTCCACCACCCGTGCCAAAGATATCCATGCGGGTGCCGTCTGGGAGCTCAAGGTAGCTCATATTCTCGACGACTCCAAATATCGGCACATCCAGCTGGCGGAACATCTCCAGCCCGCGCCGAGCGTCATCCAGGGAGACCTGCTGAGGAAGCGTGACGATCACGCCGCCGCTGAGCGGCATGGATTGCGCCAGGCTGAGGGCGGCGTCGCCGGTGCCTGGTGGCAGGTCGACGACCAGGTAATCCAGCTCTCCCCAGGCTACATCGGTGAGGAATTGGCGGATGGCAGAGTGGAGCATGGGGCCACGCCAGATCAGCGGCTGGTTGGGCTTCACCAGGAAGCCGATCGACATCAGCTTGACGCCGTAGGACTCGGCCGGGATCAGCTTGTCACTGCCGGCGGGCGGTAGCGATAGCACGCCCATCATAGTGGGCACATTGGGACCATAGATATCGGCATCCAGCAGGCCAACCCTCGCGCCTGATTGCGCCAGGACGACCGCCAAATTGACCGCCACCGTGCTTTTCCCGACCCCGCCTTTGCCAGAGGCAACCGCGATGGCATTGCGAATGGGAAGCTGCAGCAAACCGCGCGAGCGTCCATCGCTGGGAACGTTGGCGTCCATCTTGATCTCTACCTTGCTTACACCGGGGACCGTCAGCACTGCCTGGCGCGCCTCGTTTTCGATCTTGGTGCGCAATGGGCAGGCCGGTGTGGTTAGAACGATTGTGAAATTCACCTGGTCGCCGGCAATATGAACATCGCGGATCATATTTAAGGTCACCAGGTCTTTGTGTAGCTCAGGTTCCTGTACTTTACTCAGTGCGGTCAGCACCGCACCCTCTGAAACGCTTAATTGACTTTCCATCTAAATACCTTCCGATGAATAGCAGGCTTGTTTTTCGCTTCCCAATCATAACATACCTGGGGAGATCACGTTTTACAAACCAGCCTGTTTTTGTCCGAAAATTCCAGAGTGGGAGCGCGCATTCGGTCGCACCGGGCGCAACTCCCACTCTAAAGGTTTGGCTTTAAGACCGCCGACAGCCTTGCCTGGGGAAGATGAGAACAGTCGCGGTCATTTCTATTCACAGCTGCAATCAATGAAAGCAGCCCGGCATCCGGTCAGGCTGGTTTCTTCTTAGCAGCCTTAGCTGCGGCTTCAGCCGCGCGCGTTTCTTCTTCTCGCTGATAGTTCGTCGGCCGGATGCTGGCATAGTAGGAGGCCGGCTTCGAGAGCTTCTCTTTATCGAATATATTCCTGGCCATACGATCGTAGACCGACAGCTCGTAGTCGTGATCCATCTTGATGGCATCGAACGGGCAGTACTCGGCGCAAAAACCACAGTTCATGCAGATGTCTACATCGATAAAGAAAGCATGCGGTTCCGGGATTGGGCGGCCGGTCGTTGGATCGTTTGTGCGCACGATCCAGATGCACTGCGGCGGGCAGACCTTGGCGCAGATACCGCAGGATGTGCAGCGGTCGTGTTTTTCGCCGTTTTCATCCACGTCATATACCAGGAAGGGGATGAAGCGAAACTCTTCCGGCACCGGGAGCTTTTCCTCAGGGTACTGGATCGTAAAAATACCGCGTGTATCACTGCTCATGCGCCGGGCAATGCCC
This sequence comes from Anaerolineae bacterium, assembly GCA_041301395.1. Lineage (GTDB taxonomy): Bacteria > Chloroflexota > Anaerolineae > Anaerolineales > UBA4823 > CTSoil-045. The sequence continues at coordinate 420 of JBFYSP010000026.1, read as the reverse complement.
TCTTCCGTATAGTAACGGCGCCCGAGCCACTTAAAATCTTCAACATAGGTCGCCACAAACCGCCGCAGGGTGACGCCCATTCCTTTGATAATACCCATTCCATCCATGGTCATCTCTCCGTATCTGTGTAACCGTGTTCTATCGATCCGTTTCGCCCAGCACGATGTCAATTGAGCCCAGGATGGCTACCACATCGGCAATTTTGTTGCCGATGCACATCGTCTCGAATGCGGTCAGGTTGATAAACGATGGGGCGCGGATGTGATAGCGCCATGGGTTGGCTTTGCCGTTAGAGATAACGTAATAACCAAGCTCGCCTTTTGGACCTTCCACCCGGCCGTAGGATTCCCCGGCCGGAACGCGTACCTGGTACTGCGGTTTGCCTTCCTGGATCGGCCCTTCGGGCATGTCACGCACCGC
>JBFYSP010000022.1:0-20795 GCA_041301395.1 Anaerolineae bacterium | reverse complement strand
CTCGGCGATCATGCCGCGGTCTTCCCATTCGTAAAACTTGCCCATAGAGGTGGGGAAAACCAGCATGCGCGCACCGGCGTGCCCAAAAACCAGCAGCTCCATGTCTCGCCCGAGTGAGGGGCTATACCAGCGATGATGCTCTCGATTCATGATTTATACATCCAGGATTGAGTTAAATCCGCCGTAGCCGTCTTCCTGGCGGTTGGGATTTTCTGGGTCTTCCATCCAGCGGCCATCGATCAAGAACTTATAACGATACTGACCGGCTGGTAAGCGTGGCAGGGTGATCTGCCACAGACCTGGCGCAAGGGCGCGCAGGGGAAAAATATGCGGGTTCCAGTGGTTGAAACTGCCGATTAGTGCAACCGAAGCTGCCTGGTGTGAAGGATCGTAATAGTAGAAGGTGATCTGCTCCGGCTGTACATGGGGAAAGACCGGCAGCCCATGCAGGGCGCTGCCTGCTCCCAGCCGTAGAGCAGTGGCGACGGCACGGATGCCGTTAATCGCCCCAGCGCCGCGTTGTTCTAGTGGCACGTCTTCCAGCGGCGTGGCTGTACCCATAAGGATTTCCTTGACCTGGCCAGGGGTTAGCGCCGGGTTGGCCTCCAGCATCTGGGCGACAATCGAGCTGACGATCGGCGCTGCCATGGAGGTGCCGTCGACATGCTGGTAATGCGGGTGGATATATTTCTGGTCGATCATTCGCTGGCGGATGTTACGCCGCGAGCTGGTCATGGCATCCGGGGGCTCCACAGCCGCCCGCGCCCAATCTGCCTCTGAGCTAATCAGCTGGTCCCACTGGCGCAGGGCCTGCTCTTTCTGCCACAACCGCATGCCTTCTTTATGAATATCGGTGCCCGGCAGCATGGGGGCGGCCAGCCAGATGGCCGGGGCTATTACTTCTGGCTTGGGGTGCTTCTGGTAAGCCTTGCCATAATTGGAGTGGTACATGCGCCACAAGCCCGGATCTGACGAATTGCGATCGTCCAGCCCGCCGACCGTAATGGCAGACGGGGCAGTGGCCGGGGGCAGCAGGCGCTCGATGCCGCTGTTGCCGGCCGCCGTGACCACCACCATGCCGCGGGCAACGGCCAGCTCAACTTTCTGATCTAGGTCGCACAGCTGCCAGCCACGCGGGGTGTAATCGCCGCCCAACGAGATGTTAATCACGCGGATGTTGAATCGCTCCTGATTGGCAATCACCCAGGAAAGGGCGCGCTGGATATCGATCTCCAGGATGCCGCGCTTGCGCGGGTTGCCAGCCTTGACCAGCACTAGGTTCGCCCGGCTGGCGATCCCGCGGTAGAGATAGCTGGACTTGTAACCATTGCCGGCTGCCACGCAGGAGGTCATCATGCCGTGCCAGCTCACCGCCTCGGGTTGGCTGAAATCGGCCTGCTCCAACGGTTCGTCGTCGGTCATATCCACATAGCACAAGATGCGGTTGTGCGGTCGTACCAGGTCGGGGTGGGGATAGAACCCGGAGTCGATGAAGGCCATGCTGACGCCCTGACCGGTAAACTGCGGGTTGGACGGCACGCGATGAGGGGTAGGCAACAGGCGCGCTTCCCGGGGTGTGTAGACCGGGTAGGGAAGGAGCAGCTCTTCATGAAGGGAAGTTGGACTGCGCGCCTGGAGGACTTCCAAATTGGCGGCGTGGACACATTCGGGGCAGGCGCCATCGCTGGCTGCCCAGTGCGGGTGAGTCTCTTTAATTTTGCGCGCTACAGAGGGATCAATCCGCGTGAAGAGCGGGCGGATTTCCGGAGTAATGGGTAAGCCGCACAGCGAGCAGACCGAAGCGGCCGGCACGTTAAGGCTACCTAGGATGCGAGGGGCGCGCACTGAATTATCCTGACCTCCAATGGGGGGGCATTTTTAATTGAGCAATTTTAACACACGGAACGTCCTTAGTGGCATGTCTCATTCAAGGTGTTTTTCTATTGCTTCCAGGCGCTCCTGCAGGCCAGTGGTTGATTCCTGGTTGGCGCTCGCCTGTTGTTCCAATATGAGTTTGATTTCTTCCAGGCGTGCCCATAGCTCATCCTGGTCTTTATTTTCCGATTGTTCGTCTTTTTGGAATGGCAGGCGTTTCTTAGGACTGAAGAACCACTGGGCCAGGAAGCTGGTAAAAACGCCAAACAGGCTGACTCCCACGAGCATCAATCCAACGCCGACAATGCGCCCCGAATTCGTCACCGGGTATTTATCGCCATAACCAACCGTGGCAACCGTAACCAGCGACCACCAAATGGCATCCGAGGCCGTATGGATATTGGCATCTGTGGACTGCGTTTCCGTCTTGATGATGAGCAAGCTGGAAATTTCCACAACAATGATTGCCATCAGGATGACCGCCAGGAGTGTGCTACGGGCGCGCTGCTCTACAACCACCCGCCTCATTAGCCCATAGTCATCCCTGCGCAGCTTCCTGGTCATCAGCACATACCACAGCAACCGCACCAGGCAGAAGAACGGCACCGGCACGCTGCCGAGGAGGGTCATCCAGCCAAGAAATTCGCCCAGATAGCGCTTCCGACGGGGCGCTTTATATACTCGGTAAAAGGCATCTATCAGCAGGAAAAACCCAATCCCTCCACCTACAATTTTTAATACGCCATACTGCTCGGGATCGGCCACCAGAATCCAAAGGATTGAGTTGATCAGCTGCAACACCAGCAGGGCTACAATGAACAGCTCGTAGTTGGCATGAAAGACGATCTCAGTGCCTTCTTTAGGCGAAGTGGGTTCGATAGATGTGGGCTTATCGATTTTACTTTCCATGCTGGCCTTCCTCGCCGGGTGAGATGTGATCAAGTACCTGAGTGCAAGATAAATGTGAGCCAGATTATAACGTCAACCCCGGTGAAGGGCAAACTGCCATCAGCTATTAATAATGCCCCGAAGGAATGTGGACTATAATTGCCTGAAATTGTAGATTTTCAATCACCCTTGGAAAAAAGTAAATGACTCAACCGTTGCCAATCGGCACGCTTACTTTTTTGTTTACCGATCTTGAGAGCAGCACCCGGCTATGGGAGCAGCACCCTGAGGCGATGAAGATTGCCTTGAAGCGGCACGATGCACAGCTGCGGCAGGCGATTGAGAGCCATGACGGGATGGTTGTCAAAACCACAGGTGACGGCTGCATGGCAGTATTTTTGACAGCCCAGCAGGCATTGAGGGCAGCGCGAGCCGCCCAGCAAGCCATCGAAACCGACCCCTGGTTGGAGATCGCACCGCAAACGCTGCGCGTGCGCATGGCGCTGCATACCGGAGAAGCGCAAACCCGGGAGGGGGATTACTTCGGGCCGGCGGTCAACCGGGCTGCCCGGCTGATGGCAAGCGGTCACGGAGGGCAGGTGCTGCTCTCTGAGGTCACTGCCGGGCTGAGCAGGGAGCAGCTGCCTGCCGATGTGACTCTGCGGGACCTGGGGGAGCACCACCTGAAGGACCTCACCAGCCCGGAGCACATCTTTCAACTGGAGTACACTGGTCTGCCGGCCGAGTTCCCCGCGCTGAAATCAATAGACGCCTTCCCCAATAACCTTCCGGCGCAGCTCACCAGCTTTATCGGACGTCGAGGCGAGCTGGCCGAAACGGCTGAAAGGCTGGCCACGACGCGCCTGCTGACCTTGATCGGCCCAGGTGGAACGGGCAAGACACGCCTGTCGGTGCAGCTGGGAACTGAGCTGCTGGGGCAGTTCCCGGACGGGGTCTGGTTGGTGGAACTGGCGCCGGTGAGCGACCCCGGGTTGGTGTTGCAGACCGTGGCGGTGGTGCTGAATCTGCGCGAGCGCCCAGGGATCACGCTATATGATCTGGTAATCAGCTTCCTGCAGGCCAAGCGATCGCTGCTGATCCTGGATAACTGCGAGCACCTGATAGAAGCCTGCGCCCGACTGGCGGATGATTTGTTGCGAAACTGCCCGCATCTCAAGATCATAGCCAGCAGCCGGGAAGCACTGGGGACGGCCGGCGAGGCGGTATATCCGCTGCCATCTCTACGCCTGCCAGCCCAGCCGGCGGACATCCGTTATCTGCCTGTGGGCACTGCTCCGGCGCAGGCGGCCGATTTGGAGAACATCCGCCAGTCGGAATCAGTGCAGTTGTTTGTTGAACGGGCTGCTTCCGTCCAGCCGCACTTTGCCCTCACCGAACAAAATGCCGCTGCGGTGGCGCAGGTCTGCCGGCGGTTGGACGGCATCCCGTTGGCGATTGAGCTGGCGGCGGTACGGGTGCGGCTGTTGGCTCCGGAACAGATTGCCGCCCGGCTGGACGACCGTTTTAGATTGCTTACCGGGGGCAGCCGGGCAGCGCTACCTCGCCAGCAGACGCTGCAGGCCCTGATCGATTGGAGCTACGACCTGCTATCGCCAGAAGAACAGAAGCTGTTCCGACGGCTGGCAGTCTTAGCTGGGAGTTGGACTCTGGAAGCGGCGGAAGCCATTTGTCCGGATTTGGATGTGCTGGAGCTCCTGGCGGCATTGGTCAATAAATCCCTGGTGGCAACCGAGGAGGTCCGGGATGGATCGATGCGTTACCGACTGCTGGAGACCATGCGCCAGTATGGGCAAGAGCGCTTGTTGGAGGCAGGTGAGACCTCGGAGGCTCGTGACCGTCATCTGAGGTATTACTTGGACCAAGTCGAAGCCGGGGAACGTGATTATTTTGGTCCGCGGGAGATCCAGCGCTTCAATTCACTTGATCTGGAACAGGATAATTTCCGGGCTGCGCTGCAATGGGGTCTGGAGCCCGATCCAGAATCCGCTTTGCGCCTGGCCGGCGCCCTGGCAAACTTCTGGCTGCGCCGCGGGTATAGCATGGAAGCCCAACAATGGCTTCAGCCTTCACTGGAGCGTGTTGCTTCTTTACCGGATGCCGGCGCTGAAGTGGAACAGCGGCGAAAACAAGCCCGTGCCAAAGGTTTACTTGGTATTGGCACTATGTATGTCAGCCAGGGCCTGAATCACCAAGCCCTGGAAGCGTTTGCAGAGAGCGAGCAGATTTTCCGTGAATTGGGTGATAATCAATTATTGAGTTATACGGTTGGGATGCAGGTTTTACCTGCCAATTTATCCGGGGATTATGACCTGGGGAAGCGTAAATTTACGGAAGCCATGGATCTGGGAGTTGGAAATAACCTGACTATATCGATGGTTTCTGGTGTTATGGGGAATTACGAACTATTCGTCCGCCAGGATCTGGATGCGGCGCGTGCTGCTACGCTGATTAGCGTTCGTCATGCCCAGGCAACAGGCTACCAGTGGGCTATCCAGATGGCCAATACCGCGTTGGGACGCATCTCGGCCTTCGAGAATGATTGGGAAGAAGCCCGCCGCTATTTCATGGCTGCCGAGGCTGGTTTCCAGATGATGGGTGACCGCTTCTTCGTTAATGTGGCTCGCAGCGAGCGGGCGCACACCGAACGCCGCCAGGGCAACCCGGAAACGGCCAGAAATCTGTATCGGGATTGCCTGCCGGTGTGGGTGGAGTTGGGCCAGAGGGCTGCAGTTACCCACGAGTTGGAGTCCCTGGGCTATATTGCGGTTGCCAGAGGACAGCTGACTCGTGCGGCACGGCTGCTGGGAGCGGCACAGGTCATGCGAGAAACCATCGGTATCCATATGCAGCCGGCCGAGCAAGTCGAATACGATTGTGAGGTGGCTGCGCTGAAGAAAGCGCTGGATATAGCAACCTTGGAGTCTGCCTGGTCAGCGGGCCAGCAGATGGACTCGGCGCAGGCTGTTGCTTGCGCTCTCGATGAAGTTGATTGCCTTTAGAATGGTTTGAAGATCATCAGCCAGGCGATAACGAGCAAACCTCCAAAACCGATCAGGGCTAATTCCATCGGGCGGCCGGATTTGAGGGCAGCTTCAATTTGCTCCTGGCTGGCGGGTTCCTGGGGCGGCTGAATTTTTCCACCTTGCATGTACTTCGTTCCACTCACCTGGCGCAGGCGGGTGAAGTAACGCGAGCCCAGGAAAACCATCACTATGATGATCACGACCAGCAAAATGATTGACAGCCAGATCCAGCCGGACCCCCACCAATGGCCGATAAATCCGTTGATAATGCCGGAAATGAGCAATAAGAGCAGGCCGCCATACATCAGGCTGTAAGAAGCGCCGGAGAAGTCCAGCAGGGTCTGTAAACGTTCAATGCGCTGCTCCTTACGCAGGCTCAAGGCCACGCCAGCCGATATGCCGAGCGCCATGAGAAACAAAAACAGGCCAGCTATGTGCAGAAAAGTCATCCATTGATACATCTCTAACCTCCCAAATTACCATAAATACAATCCAAATTATAGCATTTGCGAGAGTAAATTGGGGTCAATGTGTTTGCCTGCCGATGACAGATATACTGATTATGCTGCCGTTATAAATCGGTTGGCTTCAGGAAGAGGCAGTAAAATAAAAATATCACTTCACGCATTTAGGAGTTGCCGATGAACCTCATTCTTCCTGCTCGCCCTCCTTTCTCGCTGCCTAGCGTAACCCGCTCACATGGCTGGGTGCAGCTGGCGCCCTACACCATCGACGAGAGCAGCGGCGGCTTCAACTATATCGATCGGCTACCTGCTGGTAAAGTAGTCCGTTACCAGGTGCGGGAGGCGCCGGATGGGGTGCAGGTGGTGGTTGATCCAGACTTGAACCCGGGCGAAGAGCAGCAGGCGCGCGCAAGGCTGGCCTGGATGCTGGGACTGGAGCAGGATTTCTCGGAATTCTATGCTCTTGCACAGGCGGAGCCCAAGCTGCAGAAGGCTGCTGCTAGCGCCCAGGGGCGCATCCTGCGCTCGCCGACCCTCTTTGAAGACGTCCTCAAGACCATCCTGACCACCAACACGCTGTGGGCGGCGACCATCCGTATGGATCGCAACCTGGTTACGCAGTTTGGCGAGCCCTTGCCGGCCGATCCCTCCCTGCAAGCTTTCCCGACGCCCGAGCGGCTGGCGCAGACCGATGAGGCTACCTTGCGCCAACAAACCCGCCTGGGCTACCGGGCACCCTACGTGCTGGGCCTTGCCCAGGCGGTTGCTTCCGGCAGCCTGGACCTGGAGGCGCTCAAGGATCCCGGGATATCCACTGCCAACCTGCGTAAGGCCCTGCTGGCCATCAAGGGCATCGGTCCCTACGCGGCCGCTAACCTGCTGATGCTGCTCGGTCATTACGATGACCTGCCGGTTGACTCCTGGGCGCTGAAGGTGGTCTCGTACGAATGGTTCGACGGGCAGCCCATCGGGCGCAAAGAAGTGGAAGCCGCCTTCGAGAAATGGAGCAATTACAAGGGCCTGGCCTATTGGATGTGGGACTGGTCGTACTACCAGATCCTGTGATTGGTAGCCGTCCGAACCTGCCAGGAATCCCGTTAGTAAGGGAGCTGTCGATGGATGGGATAGCAATCCGCTTAATTGAATTGACTCGCCAATTCGGATCCCGTGGAAAAGCACCACGTGGCTTCGACGTACTGGCGGTGGACCACTTGACTCTGGAAGTACCGGCGGGGATCGTCTTTGGCTTCCTGGGGCCGAATGGAGCGGGCAAGACCACCACCATCCGCTTGCTGCTTGGCTTGCTGGAGCCGACCGACGGGCGTTGCCAGGTATTGGGGTTTGATTCGGCCACCCAGGGCGCTGATGTGCGGGAGCGTTGTGGGGCGCTGCTGGAATATAGCGGGCTATACGAGCAGCTCAGTGCAGAAGAAAACCTGGAATTTTACGGGCGCGTCTATCGCATGCCTGTCCTCGATCGCAAGGCTCGCATCCGGGAGATACTGAGCGGCATCGGGATGTGGGAGCGGCGTAATGAGATGGTGGGCAGATGGAGCCGCGGGGAAAAGCAGAAACTGGCCATAGCCCGCGCATTGTTGCATCGCCCGCCGCTGGTGCTGCTGGACGAGCCGACGGCTGGCCTGGATGTGATGGCGGCTATGGAAGTGCGCGAATCGTTGGCTTCGCTGGCTGCCCAGCAGGGTGTGACGGTTTTCCTGACAACTCATAACATGGCGGAGGCTGAGAAACTGTGTAACCTGGTCGCAGTCATCCGGCACGGCAGCCTGGTAGCCCTGGGACATCCTGATACACTTCGCATGCGGGCAGGCGGCTCTCGCCTGGAAATCATCGGGCGCAACTTCACCGCCGCTGCCCTGGAAAGCCTGCGCGCCCAGCCCGCGGTGGTCGCGGTTGAAGCCAGCAACGGGCGATTGTTAATTGATTTACGACAGGATGGGGAAGCGGCTCCGCTGGTCAGCCTGCTGGTGGAGGCGGGCGCTCAGGTGGAGGAAGTACGGCGCGGCAAGGCCACTCTAGAGGAAGCCTTTGTGGATCTGGTAGAGGAGGAGAAATGAGCACGTTTGCCTGGAATGACATCCGGACGGTGCTGTGGAAGGAATCGAAGAGTCTTTTCAAATTTCGGGAGAACCGCAGCCGATATTTCACACTCTTCCTTGCTCCCATGCTACTTGGCCTGGTCTTTCCCTGGACCTGGGGACCGGATTGGGTGAAAGATTTCCCCACAATGCTGCTGGCCTTCTTCACCCCGGTGCTGATCATCGGAATAACGATTACCGATTCTTTTGCCGGGGAGCGCGAGCGCCATACTCTGGAGACGTTGTTATCCAGCCGGCTACCGGACCGGTCGATCTTACTGGGTAAATACTTGTTCTCGGTGGTGGTCGGCTGGAGTATCACTCTGGTCTTCTTATTACTCAGCCTGGTGATGGCCAACATCGCGCATGGTCACGGGCAGATTTTACTCTACACGCCTACGGTGGCCCTGGCCGACCTGGCCTTGAGCTTCCTGGCTGCGACGCTGACCGCCGGGGTGGGTATCCATATCTCGCTGCGCGCTGCCACTGCGCAGCAGGCTGCCCAAATCCTGATGGCTTTCCTGATGATCCCGATCGTGGCGTTGCAGGTGGGGGTGGTCTTGTTTCGGGACCAGTTGAATGCACTTCTGCCTCGCCTCAACGGAGAATTGATCCTGACGATTACTCTGGCGGTGATGTTAATTCTGGATGTAGTGGCCTTCTGGCTGGCAGCCAGGCGCTTTCAACGAGCAAAATTGCTGTTCTAGTTAATTTTTAGATGTTCGAACCTCGCTTGCAAATTTATCTATCCTGAGATAACATGGGCTGGAATTCGACCTTTATGAAAGGTGAAGCCCATGTTTGATTCACTGCCGCAAGATGCCATTGAATTTTCCAGCTGGCCATGGAAGAAAATTTCACCGTATTTTCGGGAGCTGTCCGAACGCCCGATTGACCCAACCACGGTAGCAGCCTGGATTCAGGATTGGGACCGGCTGGCTGAGCTGCTCTCGGAGGCCTACCAGCGGCTGTGGGTTGCAACGACAGTGGACACCTGCGACGAGGCGGCTGCCGGGCGCTACCAGCAGCACCTGGCTGAGGTCTACCCGGAATCGCAAGCAGCTTCCCAGATATTGAAGGAGAAACTGCTGGCCAGCGGCCTGGAGCCGGCCGGCTTCGGGGTCCCGCTGCGCAATATGCGCCAGCAGGCTGAGATCTACCGGGAAGATAACCTGCCGCTGCTGAGCCAGGAGCTCGAGCTGAAGACCGAATACGATAAGATCATCGGGGCTCAGGGTGTTGTCTGGCAAGGACAGGAAGTTACCCTGATGCAGCTGCAGGCCGTCTTCATGGATCCCGACCGCAAGAAACGGGAAGATGCCTGGCGTCTGTTTTCCGCGCGCTGGCTGGAAGATCGCCAGGGAATCAACGATTTGTGGGGCAGATTGCTATCCGTACGCTGCCAACTGGCTGAAAATGCCGATCAGCCGGATTACCGCGCTTACCGCTGGAAGCAGATGCTGCGTTTTGATTACACCCCGGAAGACTGCTCCCAATTCCACCAGGCAATTGAGGAAGTGATTGTGCCGGTTATCGAGCGAAAAAATGAAAAACGCCGCCGGCGTCTTGGTGTTGACAAGCTGCGGCCCTGGGACCTGGATGTGGATGCCAGCGGTTTGCCGCCGCTTAAGCCATTCGAAAAGGTCGAGAACCTGGAGAGTGGTGTGGCTGCCATGTTCGCCCGGGTCGACCCGCAGCTGGCGGATTACTTTGAGATCATGCGCCGCGAGAAGCTGCTTGACCTGGAAAACCGCAAAGGCAAAGGCCCGGGTGGCTATTGTACGGAATACTCTGCCGTTCGCCGGCCGTTCATCTTTATGAATGCGGTTGGCATCCATGACGACGTCCTGACCCTCTTGCACGAAGGCGGCCACGCATTCCATTCATTCGAGTCGGCCGGGCTGCCCTACTTCATGCAACGCGAGGTAGGCAACGAGTTTGCCGAGGTGGCATCCATGGGGATGGAATTTCTGGCTTCGCCGTACCTGGCCCTTGAACAGGGCGGTTTCTACAACCGCCAGGATACTGCCCGGGCGCGCATCGAGCACCTGGAAGCTGGCCTGCGCTTCTTCCCATACATGGCCGTGGTGGATGCCTTCCAGCACTGGGTCTATACGGTTCCAAAGGCGGCCTCAAACTCGGATCAGTGCGACGAGAAGTGGACTGAGCTATGGAGGCGCTTCATGCCAGGGGTGGATTGGAGCGGCCTGGATGACGAGCTGGCTACCGGCTGGCAGCGCAAGGCGCATATCCACCAGGATCCGTTTTATTACATCGAATACAGCCTGGCACTGTTGGGCGCTATGCAGATCTGGCGCAACTCCCTAACCGACCAGGCTGGGGCAGTGGCGTCTTACCGCCGGGCGCTGGCCCTGGGTGGCAGTGTGCCCCTGCCGCAGTTGTTTGGCGCTGCCGGGGCCAGGTTTGCCTTTGATTCTGCGACCTTACACCAGACAGTTGAACTATCGGAAGCCACTATCCAATTCCTGGAACCACAGGCACTGGGAGGCTAAGCAGCGTGTTTCACGATATACCTGCAGCTGTAGTAGAGCGCATGGCATTCCTGGAAGCGATCGATGCCCAGGATCGCCTGGATGGCACACCAAAGGTTGCGCGCCTGCGGCAGATTCCGCCGGAGACAGGCCGTTTCTTGTCGCTTTTAGCGGTTAGCTCGCCACCCGGGCGCGTGGTGGAGATCGGCACCAGCGGTGGCTATTCCGGCTTGTGGCTTTCGCTGGCTTGCCGCCAGAGGGGCGACCGCCTGACAACCTTCGATAGCGATGGGGAGAAATCCAGGCGCGCGCAGGAGACCTTTGCTGCTGCCGGGGTGCGGGAGTATGTTCAGGTTGTGTTGGGCGATGCCCGCCAACATCTGCCCGGTTTGGACGGGATCGCTTTCTGCTTTCTGGACGTGGAAAAAGATATCTACGGCGAGTGTTACGAGCTCGTCGTCCCGCGACTGGCGCCGGGCGGATTCTTTGTGGCCGATAACGCCATCAGCCATCAGGAAGAGCTGGGCGATTTCGTGCAGCAGGTCCGCAGCGATACCCGTGTCGACGCGCTGGTCGTCCCGATTGGCAAGGGATTGCTGGTGTGCCGCAAGGGGTAATTCGAGCGTATAATAAATTTGACCATCAGATTTCATTCGTGGAGTGAGAAGATTATATGAAAGGAACGACGTTAAAGGTCGTTATCCCAATGGCCGGGTTAGGCACCCGGCTGCGTCCCCAGACCTGGAGCAAGCCCAAGCAATTGGTCAGCGTAGCCGGCAAGGCGGTGTTGGACCATGTTCTGGACAGCCTGCACTCGCTGCCCAACCCCGAGAATATCGAGCTGATTAACATTGTCGGCTATCTGGGCGACCAGATTGAACATCACATTCACCAATTCTACCCACACGTCGTAGCCCACACGGTTGTGCAAGAAGACCCGCTCGGTCAATCACATGCCCTCCAGTTGGCGGGGGAGTACCTGGCGGGCCCGATGCTGATGGTCTTTGCCGATACGCTGATCGAGACCGATCTGTCCTTCCTGGCAGCTGAGACAGCTCAAGCAGTGGCGTGGGTCAAGCCGGTGCCGGACCCGCGTCGTTTTGGCGTGGCTGAAGTGAATCAGGATGGCTGGGTCACCCGCCTGATAGAGAAACCACAGGACATGCAAAATAACCTGGCCGTGGTCGGGTTTTACTACTTTGCCGAAGCGGGCGATTTGCTTTCGGCGATCGAAGAGCAGATGAGGCTCGGCCTGGCGCTGAAAGGCGAGTACTTTCTGGCAGATGCCATCAATATTATGCTGGAGCGCGGCCTGCAAATGCGCACCCATCAGGTGGATATCTGGCTGGATGCTGGTACTCCGGAAGCACTGCTGGAAACCAACCGCTACCTGCTGGAACACGCCGACGATAACAGTGCCCAGACGGTCGAACCCCCAGGCAGTGTGATCATCCCGCCGGTCTTCATCCATCCCACTGCTCAGGTGAGCGATTCGATCATTGGTCCGTATGTCTCGCTGGGCGCCGGCTGCCAGGTGTCTCGCAGCATCATCCGCGACTCGATCCTGGAGGATGAGGCTGAGATCAACCAGGTGATCCTGGAGGGCAGCCTGGTTGGCCGCCGGGCGCGCCTGCACCGCCGAGCTTCTGCGATCAACGCCGGCGATAACACCGAGGTGTCCTTTTGATCCAGGCCGGCAGCCACGTCGAATGCTACTCGGGTAGCGAGTATGCCGAGTATCCCAAAGTGTTTGACTGGCAAGGCCAACGCCTGGTTGTGGACGAGATACTCCAGCGCCAGCGCACACCATCCGGCAAGACTTTCAGTGTACTGGCTGCCGATGGGCGGTTGTACGATTTGTGTTATGACGAGATGAGCCAGGCCTGGCAGGTTGGTCTGGTTTGAAGGCGTAAACTGTCAACAGGAAACAGGAGCCGTGATGAGCCAAACTTATCTATCCGAGCGGGTTGCCACGCTGAAGCCTTCGGGCATCCGCAAGTTTTTTGATATCGTTGCGACTATGAAGGATGTCATTTCCCTGGGGATTGGCGAGCCGGATTTCACTACCCCGGATCGCATCCTGCAGGCAGGCATCCGCTCGTTAGAGCGCGGCCAGACCCACTACACCTCAAACTCTGGGATCCTGGAGCTGCGTAAGGCGCTGGCAAACCAGCTCAACCGGCTCTATGGGGTGGATTACGACCCGGTCGCGGAAATCGTGATAACCGTGGGGGTATCCGAAGCGCTCTACCTGGCCCTGACGGCGATCCTCGACCCGGGGGATGAGGTGGTGGTGCCTACACCCTGCTTTGTTGCCTATCAGGCCGAGATCACGCTGGCAGGCGGTGTGCCGGTAGAGGTGCCCAGCCGCATGGAAGATAACTTCCAGCTCAGCCCGCAGCGTATTGAAGCCGCGATCACCCCAAAGACCAAGGCGATCTTGATTGGCTATCCTAATAACCCTACCGGGGCGGTGGCCTCCCGAGAGGTGCTGCTGGAAGTGGCACGCCTGGCGGAAAAATTCGACCTGGTGGTGATCTCCGACGAAATCTACGACCGGCTGGTGTACGGCGGTGCGCACGTCTGTTACGCCGCTTTGCCGGGCGTCAAAGAGCGCACTCTGCTGCTGGGCGGCTTCTCCAAGGATTATGCCATGACCGGCTGGCGCATTGGGTATGCAGCTGGGCCGGCGACCATGATGACTGGCTTGCTGCGCGTCCACCAGTACACCATCATGTCGGCGCCTACCATGGCGCAGGATGCTGCCCTGGAAGCGGTGGTTTCCGGAGAAGACTATGTTGCTGAGATGGTGGCGGAGTATGACCGCCGGCGCAAGTTGATTGTCGGCGGCTTGAATCAGCTGGGCCTACCCACTTTTGAGCCGCGCGGCGCCTTTTATGCATTCCCAAAGATTTCTGTCACCGGCATGGATGAAGAGACCTTTGCGCAGAAGCTTCTGGAAGAGGAACGCGTGGCGGTGGTACCGGGGACGGCTTTTGGCCCGGGCGGTGAAGGCTTCGTGCGCTGCTCGTATGCCACGGCTTATGAAAAACTCGAAGAAGCGCTGCGCAGGCTGGACCGCTTCATGCGCCGCTACGGATAATCTATGACCGGAGAATCATTCGAGGCGGTCATTGGGTTGGAAATTCACGCCGAGCTGGAAACCCAGTCGAAAATGTTTTGCGCCTGCCCGGTGGTCGACTCGACCATCTCTGAGCCGAATATTGCCGTCTGTCCGGTGTGCGCCGGGATGCCCGGTGTGCTTCCGGTGGTCAACCGGCGAGCAGTGGAGTATGGCTTGCGGGTAGCCCTGGCGCTGGAATGCCAGGTGAACCATACTAGCCTGTTTGCCCGCAAAAACTATTTCTACCCCGACCTGCCCAAAGGCTACCAGATATCGCAGTACGAGCAGCCCCTGGCGCACCATGGCCTGCTGGCAATCGTCACTCCTCAGGGCGAGCGGGTAATCCGGGTACGTCGGGTGCACCTGGAAGAAGACACCGGCAAGCTGACCCATGTCACCCGGGATGGCCAATCTTACTCCCTGGTAGATCTGAACCGGGCGGGCGTCCCCCTGCTGGAAATCGTCTCTGAACCGGACCTGCACACTCCGGAAGAGGTGCGCCAGTATGCCGTGGCGCTGCGCGCCATTCTGCGCTACCTGGGGGTGAACTCAGGTGATATGCAAAAAGGCGTCATGCGCATCGAGCCGAATGTGTCTGTTCGGCCGCTGGGCAGCACGGAGCTTGGCACGCGCACCGAGATCAAGAACCTCAACAGCTTTCGTGCCCTGGAACGGGGTGTGGCTTTTGAAATCCAGCGCCAGGTCGACCTTATTCGAAAGGGCGGCCAGGTGGTGCAGGAGACGCGCGGCTGGGATGAAGCCCGCGGAGTGACTTTCCCCCAGCGAGTCAAGGAAGGCGAGGACGATTACCGCTACTTTCCAGAGCCGGATCTGCCTCCGCTGGTGGTCGAGGCTGAATGGGTCGAGCAGATTCGCCGGACGCAGCCGGAGCTGCCAGCCGAAAGGTATCAGCGATTTCAGAAGCAATACGAGCTGGGAAGCTATGATTCTGCGGTGCTCACCCTGGAGCCACGTGTGGCGGATTATTTCGAGCAGGCCGCTGCGCAGGCGGCCCCTAAAACGATTGCCAATTGGATCAGCGGCGATCTGTTTGCGCTGATGAACCAGGCCGGCCTGGGCATCGAGGAGATCTGCGTGAAGCCTGAAGCCCTGGCCGGGCTGACCCGTCTGGTGGCGACAGGCACGATCAACCAGAATACGGCCAAATCAGTCCTGGCTGAGATGTTTGAAAGTGGGGAGACTGCCGATCAGATCGTCGTCCGGCGTGGATTGAAGCAAGTTTCGGACGCGGACCAGGTGGCGGCATTGGTGGAGCAGGTGCTGGCAGAATATCCGGATCAGGTCGCCAGCTACCTGGCGGGTAAAGAGACGGTCTCTCGCTGGCTGTTTGGGCAGGTGATGCGCCTGGCTAAAGGCCAGGCCAATCCGCAAGTGATCCAGCAGGTGCTGGATGAGCGCCTGCTGGCGCTCAAGCATCAGTCGCCACCAGAAAAAATGTGATGTGTGTCCGGTATGAAGGGGTGGCATTCGTCACTTGACGGATGCCTAATCTCCAGTTACCCTTGGGGTAAGACTGGCGAGGAAATGCTGCCATGAACTACTTTGCTTTCATAACGACAATTACCCGAGCGGGCTCCAAACCGAGGTGCCCGCTATTATTTTAATAGGTCAAAAATCAGACAAGAGGAGATTTAAGTATGGCGGAACAAATTAACGCCTTCAACATGGCTCAGGCCCAATTCGATCATGTGGCCGATTTGCTAAACCTGGATCCCCAAGTGGCGGAGGTGCTGCGTTGGCCGGCGCGAGAATTCAAGTTCATGATCCCGATCCACCTGGATGACGGAAGCCTGAAGGTGTTCTTTGGCTACCGCGTGCAGCATAATGATGCCCGCGGGCCGGCCAAGGGCGGCATTCGCTTTCACCCATCTGAAACCCTGGACACAGTGCGCGCCCTGTCGATGTGGATGACCTGGAAGACCGCCGTGGCGGATATTCCGCTGGGTGGCGGCAAAGGCGGAATCCCGGTCGATTCAGCGTCCCTGTCTATCCATGAGAAAGAAAAACTGTGCCGCGGCTGGATTGACCAGATGTGGCGCAATATCGGCCCGCGCCAGGATGTCCCCGCACCTGATGTCGGCACCAACCCGCAGATGATGGGCTGGATGATGGATGAGTATTCTAAGCTGGTCGGGCAGTACACCCCGGGCGTGATCACCGGCAAGCCGGTGGGCGGCGGCGGATCGCTCGGCCGCACCGAAGCGACCGGCTATGGTGTGATTTACACCGTGCGCGAGGCGATGAAGCATCTCAAGTTAGATGCCACAAAATCGGTCGCCGCTATCCAGGGCTTTGGCAACGTTTCCCAGTACGCCGCTATTGGTTTCACCGAGCTGCTGGGTGGAAAGGTGGTCTGTGTTTCTTATTGGGACCGCGCAGACCGTACGGCCTATACTGTTTCCCATCCAAAGGGGATTGATGCCCGTTTCCTGCAGACCATCACCGACCAATACGGCTCGATTGATAAAGACCAGGCCATCCAGGCCGGGTATGTTATCGAGGATGCCGATGCCTGGATGACGAAGGACGTCGATGTGCTAATCCCAGGCGCTCTCGAGGGCCAGATCAATGCTGAAACGGTTCAGCGCATCAGCGGGCGGGTGCGTTTGGTGGCTGAAGGCGCCAATGGGCCAACCACTCCGGATGCGGATGAAGTCCTCAAGCGGAACAATGTCTATGTGATTCCCGATTTCCTGTGCAATGCCGGCGGTGTCACGGTTTCTTACTTCGAAGGGGTTCAGAATGATATGAACTTCTATTGGAGTGGAGAAGAAGTCCTGCAACGGCTGGATTACAAGATGACTGAGGCGTTCCGTAGTGTGCTCCACATGGCTGAGAGCGAAAAAGTATACATGCGGGATGCTGCCTACATGGTGGCCATTGGCCGGGTGGTGAAAGCAATGGAGCTGCGCGGCTGGCTGTAGCCTGCTTGCACATTCTGGCGTCTTGATATACAATCGGTAGGGCCGCGACTCACACCACCAGGAGCTGCCCTACCATGAATATCACATTTCCCGAAATACTCATTGCTCTGCTGGTCGTTTGCATGATCGGTGAGGTTATCCTGGCTGCGATGTACCTGCGTACACGCAGCCTTTCCATGTCCGAATATTGGGGATGGGCGCTTGTGATCGTGCTGGTTCCCTTGCTGGGGCCCTTCCTGGCGATTGCTACCCGCCCAGGCCAGGCTGCCGGGCCGGGTCAAGCCGGGCTGCTAAACAAGGCTGCACAACGCCGCGCATGGCCGCGCCGCTAAGCGCGCTTTCCCTGACGCTGCCGGTGGGGGGATGGGTTTCCGGCGACTGCCTTGATCGAGAGGCAGGTCTATGATCCGGCGTCTATACGTTTACCTGGTCACATTCATCAGCCTGGAGATCGTCTTATGGGGGTCGATTGGGCTGGTTCGTTTTTTCCTATCCGGTGCAAATTTGGGGCAGGAAACGGACAGCCTGGCAGGCGCGTTGGCTTTGCTCCTGGTCAGTGCCCCCGTTTTTGGCTTGCATTGGTGGATTGCCCAACGGGGCGCCAATCGAGACATCACCGAGCGGTCGGACCGGCTGCGTGCTATTTTCCTATTTGGTGTTTTGCTATCGACCGGCATCCCAGCCGCGCAGAATGCAGTCGCCGCTTTGGATCGCCTGTTCCTGCAGGCTTTCGGCGTTAACTCGTTTTGGGCTATCTTTGGTGGTACGCAGACGCTGACCTACAACCTGGTTGCAATCCTGATTAACCTATTGGCTGGCGGTTACTTCTACTGGGTGGCGCGTGGCGATGGCCTGGCACTCGCCCAGGAGGATGCCTCCCGCGAGTCCCCCGGCCAGTATTCCCGGGCCTGGATAGAAACCCGGCGCCTGTATCGCTATCTCTGGCTGCTGTACAGCCTGGCGCTGGTAGTCGCCGGCATTCAGCAAGCACTGCTGGCGGTGCTGACGCTTTGGGGAACGGGAGATGTCGAGCCCTGGGTGCACCTGGCAAATGGCCTGGCACTCCTGCTGCTGGGCGTGCCGTTATGGTGGTGGCTGGAACGAATGGTGCGCCGCTCGCTTAATGACCCAGAGGAAAGAAACTCACTGCTGCGGCTGGCTGTGCTCTATCTGGTGGTATTCATCAGCCTGGCGGTCACCCTGACCGCAGCCGGCGTTGCCCTGTACTACGCATTGCTCTTTGTCCTGGGCGCTGCGCCCGAGGGGGCGGCTTTCCTGGCGGAGATCGCCCTACCCATCTCCCTGATCTTGCCTTTTGGACTCTTATGGCTGTACGAAATGCGCCTGCTGCGCCGCAGTATCGCATCGGTAGCTGAGTGGGATGCAGCAAACTCAGAGGCCGAGACACGCCCGGCCAAAGCGAGCGCCGGCAGGTCCAGTTGGTCTGGGACGGCCGCCGGACGGCGAGCCGGTATGCAGCGCTTGTATGGCTACTTCGCCTCGCTGGCCGGGCTGACGGCGTCCTTTGTCGGCCTGGCTGCACTGCTAGATTTCCTGGTTACCCTGGCCATCGATCCGGCTTCCTGGAGCCAGCCGGGTCAGAAGAACAGCCTGGCGGCCGGGCTGGCGGCTATGTGGGTTGGATTTCCATTGTGGATTCTCTCCTGGCGCCCCCTACAAGCTGAGGCATCACTGGAAGGTGAGGCCGGAGACTACGCACGCCGTTCACCGGTGCGCCGCGATTACCTGTTCCTAGTCCTGTTCGCCAGTGTGCTGGGGGTGATGATCAGCGGAGGCGCCCAGTTGTTTGCGCTGCTGCAAGCGCTGTTTGGCAGCCCTGCACCAGATTTGCTCAGTGAATTGCTGCCGGGGTTGGCGCTGCTGCTCTTGTTTGGAGCTGTGCTGCTTTACCACTGGCGGGTGCTGATGAAGGATAACCGCCTGGCGCAGCGCTCCCTGTCACGGCGTTATGCTCAGTTCCCAGTCCTGATCCTGACTCCTGAAGCAGACGGGCAGGAAATGGATCACCCAGAAGCCTTTTCTCGCAGTCTGGTGGATGCCATTCAGCGCCTGGTGCCCGATCTTCCGATAGAAGTGCACGCCTATAACCAGGGGGTGCCGGATGAAGCGCTGGCTGCGGCACAGGTTGTAATTCTGCCAGCCGAGCTGGTAGCGCGCCCGAGCGAAGCTTTACGGCTGTGGCTGCAGGCTTATCAGGGCCAGCGGCTAGTCATCCCGACGCCGGCCAAGGGCTGGCACTGGGTAGGTGTGGGAAGCAGCGGTATGCCGGCCTTGGCACGCCAGGCAGCCCAGGCCGTACGGCGCCTGGCGGAGGGGGATGCGTCAGCTCAGGGAAGCCAACCACCCTGGATGATCGCGGCATATTTGGCGGTGGCTTTCCTGGGCGTGATAATCTTGTTGGCGCTGATCCTGGCTATCGTCACCCTGGTAATTGGCTGAGGGTGGAAAATATCTATCCAAAAATGTTGGCAAAATAGTTTCTCTCGTTGTATACTCTGATGCGATATAAAACGAGGAGAGGACGGCTGATATGAGAGTAACCGTATTACAAGAGAATCTGGCACATGGTTTAAGCATCGTCTCGCGGGCAGTCTCGCCGCGCAGCACCCTGCCCGTACTGGCCAACGTCCTGATGGCGACCGATGAAGGGCGGCTGCGACTTTCGGCTACTAACCTGGAACTAGGGATCACCTGCTGGATAGGCGCAAAAATCGAAGAGGATGGCTCGACGACGGTGCCGGCGCGCACTTTTACCGACCTGGTCAGTACGCTCTCCGACCGGCAGGTAGATATGTCGCTCACTGTCCGTACCCAGACTTTGAATGTGCGCTGCGGGGCTTCCAATACTGACTTGAAATGTATTGATGCTCAGGAATTCCCCCCCATGCCGGTGTCGGACCTCTCCCAGGGGTTGCAAATCAAAGTATCCGAATTAAAGGAAATGATCCAGCAGGTCGTCTTTGCCGCCTCTACCGATGACGCCCGGCCGATCCTTACCGGTGTGTTGGTGACAGTCAAAGGGAATAAAATCACCCTGGCAGCCGCCGACGGCTTCCGGCTTTCGTTGCGCAAGGCAGAGCTGGCCTCTTCCGCCGGGCAGGCTATCACGGCAGTCATCCCGGCACGCGCCCTGAGCGAGTTGGCGCGTATTGCCGGCGATGGCGAGCAAATGGTGACCATGGTCATGCCGCGTGGCCGCAGCCAGGTGGTCTTCCGTACCCGCGATGTCGAGCTGGTGTCCCAGCTCATCGATGGTAATTTCCCCGATTATGAGCAAATCATCCCGGGTGGCTTCAAGACGCGCGCCGTACTTTCCACCTCGGCCTTTTTGAAGGCCTGCCGCCAGGCGGAGATTTTCGCCCGAGAAGGCTCGCATATTGCCCGCATCAACATTATGGCGGGTGGAGAGCTACAACCTGGCTCGGTTGAGATTTCTGGCCAATCCGAGGAAACCGGTTTCAATCAGAACCTGGTTGATGCAACCATTGAAGGTGGGTCGCTGGTGATTGCATTTAATGTGCGCTTCTTACGCGAAGTGCTGGATGTGATTAAGACCCCGAACGTGGCATTGGAGACAAGCACCGATCGAACACCGGGATTGCTGCGCCCGGTAGGGGCGCAGGCCACGGATGGTGAGTTCTTGCATGTGATCATGCCCATGCAACTGGGCTCGTAAATGACCCTGCCGCCCGCCTCATCCGACCGGGTTCTCCACGTCTACCTCTCCCTGGCTCAATACCCCATCCTGAGCACGCAAATTCGCGCCCGCATGCGGCGCGAATTATTTAATCGGGGGGTGATCACCTCCACAGCCTTCGAAGCTGAAATTCGGGAGAAAGCCATCCA
>JBFYSP010000292.1:0-4288 GCA_041301395.1 Anaerolineae bacterium | reverse complement strand
ATAGTGAACCAGGAGATATCGAACGCCAGGGGTAAGTCTACCTGGGCCAGCACACCGCCGGCCACCGCCAGCAGCAGGACAGCCAGGATTATGAGCAAGATCAACTTGCGAGTTTTCATATAACTACTCCAATTCCAAATGCAGATAATCTCTCGTCCTTGGGAGATCGCCCAGGACCTTGCGTCGTCGCAAAGAACGCCAAGAAGAATAAATAAAAAAATCTTTGCGGACTTTGCGGCTTGGCGAGAGATCCCTCTTAGCGTCCCTAGCGCGGCGCCTGCTTATCCAGGGCGTCCTGGTCTGCATAGACCTGGGCAGCTGCGCTGTACAGGTCCACCAGCCCCTGCGAGGCGGGCAGGCCGTAGCCCTGCGGGAACAGGTACAGCCCGGCTTCCGCCCCCAGCTTGTCCTGCTCCACCGCCAGCGGATTGGCCAGGGCGTAGGCATCCTGGCGCACGCCGGTCACCTGCCAGGAGACCTCCACATTGGGCTTATCGGTCTGGATGACAAACTGCCCGTTTTGGATTTTGGCGGAGACAATCGCCTGCGCAAACTGCCCCAGCACGGTCAGCTGGTAGCGGAAGTCGGTATTGAGCGCTTCGACGTAAGCGGGCAGCTGCACGGTGGCAAAGCCGCCCCCATCCGTGATCACGTTGCCGGAGTAGGTGTTGAGCATCTCGGGGGAGTACATCGCCGCCTGGTTGAGGTACTGGTTGGCCGGGTCGGCTGGGTTGTCGATATGCAGCTGGTTCCCCGGGCTGAGCACAATGCCGGTGATATCCACGTTGCCAAGGAACTGGCCCGCCAGACCGCTGACACCGTTAGCCAGCCTCCCAATCACACCGACGCCGCCGTTGACTGAGGCTTCACCGACCACACCGCTCGGGCCGTTGCCGAAGATCGCCGCGTTGCCACCATGCTGGGTTGCCCACAGAGCGACTGCAGTGCCATAATTCTGTATTCTTGCCGCAGCCTGGCAGCAAGGCGTGGTGCTTAGGGCATAGAGGGCGTATCCGGCTGAGCTTTGGGCCCAAACGCCAAAAGCGCCGGCGCCGTTGGGGGCATATCCATATACCCCGGTGCCATCCGTGGCATTATTGAATCCGTACACCCCGGTGCCGGCTGCAGCGACCGACTGTCCCACCACACCACCTTTGGAAGAATTGCCGGAGCTGGTCACACCAAAGATGCCGTTGCCGGTGTTCGATGAACCGTACATACCATTACCGATATCGGAGGCGCCCAGGATTCCGGTTGGCCCGGAGGGATAGGCGAAGGCATTTCCACCACTTGTTTGCGCAGCCGAACCGACGATCGCCACCGGGTTGGTGTATCCAACTTCCGCAGCATTCGTAAACGCCGTAAAACCATCATTCATGATCGTGCCGCCGGTGGGTGGTCGCACCGAAGTGCCGTACTTCAGCGCGCCGGCCAATGGGGCGGGAGTGATCGGCGAGCGCGGGGTTAGTGTGGTGTAGCTGCCACCCCCGGCCGGGCAGCGAGCGGCGATCTCCAACCAGGCGGCATTGTGGTAGGAAGGGTTCAGGTTGACAAAGGTATTGAACAGACCGGCTGCCACGCTGACATTGGCATTGATCGTCGTGCTACCGATTTGAGAGCCGGCGCTCAGCGCATTCCAGATAGAAAACTGGAAATCGCACACACCGGTATGCGCCAGCCCATTGAATTTAAGCAGACCTTGATAAGTGAACCCGCCCGGCGGAACCGCCTGCGGGTTTTCGCTGGAATGCTGCCGGGTAACCGGCGCCTGCGCCGCACCGCCGCTAGCGGATAGGGTGAGCATGGTAAACAGAGCTGCCAGGGCCAGGATGAGCATGGCATTTCGAACGCGAGACGGATTCATTTAACCCTCCGGTTTTCAAGTATTGAGACGAGGAAAAACTGAGCCAGGTTGAGGTTGAGATAACAACTTCGCGACCCAGGCAGGGCGCGCAGCTCAGCATGGATAGCAGATCGATTTTACTACATATCATGCCAATTTACTCCAAATAAATCACCGGACCACGAAGCTCGCGAAATGGCGCGAAAGACACGAAAACACCCGCGTTCTTTTCGCCTCTTTCGTGTTCCAGCCTCCTATTCGTCTATTCGTGGCCCATTCGTGGACAGCAAAGCTCGTCAATTTTCTGTAACCCCATGTGTCAACCTGTGGTTCTTATGCAGCGAGATTTCCATCCCGCCAACACCCCGGCGGGCTCGAAACCCGCCCTACTCACCACCGATGAACGCAGATAAGTCCAGATGGATTCGTTAGCTTGTATAATTCCATCCGTTCTTATCTGTATTGCTCCGTGTCCATCTGTGGCAAAAATCTAGCACAGCAGGTAGAGATTCGTCTCAAGGGAGACAGGTAAAAAAACCAGGCCCTGATGGTCTCGAAAACCATCAGGGCCTGTTGTAGATTTACTGGCTGGGGTTGATCTTAATGCTCGTGCCCGAAGATCTGGCCGCGGATTTCGCCGCCGGGGAAATCGCCCGGACCGGTGTTGGTCGGGGCAACCCCATCATTGGTATGCACGTTTACGTAAGCATTGCCGGCCTCTATTGCGCTTATCAGGTCGCTCAATGACATGCCGGCCATCGGGCCGATCAGGTCGGCACTGGTGATCACACCTTGAGAGAGCACGCCGTTGTGCCGCCCCCCGCCGGCCGGCGCGTTACCGTACAGGAAGGCGACCACCGGGCCATTCTCGCTTTCGAGGCCCAGGTGAATATGCGCGGCGAC
Organism: Anaerolineae bacterium; assembly: GCA_041301395.1. GTDB lineage: Bacteria > Chloroflexota > Anaerolineae > Anaerolineales > UBA4823 > CTSoil-045. The sequence goes on along the minus strand of JBFYSP010000292.1, from coordinate 1,542 downwards.
GACATTCTGAATATTGGTGGCGATCAGTTTGTACGACAGCTCGCTGCCATCTTCATTCAGCTGGAAGATGGCCTCGCCCTGCGCCAGGGTGACTCTCAGCGGCAGTTCGTTATCTCCGCTGAGATGGGTGCGGAAATTGCCCGCGGCTGCCAGGGCAATCCCGGCGGTGGCCAGCACGGCTACCAGGACAAGCATACCAAGTAAGGTGGTCTTTTTCATATGTGAATCTCCTAGGTTTGTGAATTTACGGGGCCGATTATTATAGGTTGCTCAATCCGTAAACCAACGTACGGCAGTGCTAAATATAATCTATATTTCTGGTAGTTTTTGTATTATTCATAAAATCCTAAGCTAAGCCAGCCCGTCATTGACAGAACAACTGTTCTATTAAATAATGGCGTTCAAACCTATGATTTCGTTTGATCCGATGAAGGGGATGCTTTGATCCAGGCTGCACAACCACCCACCGAGCAATTTCCGGAAGATCCCGCCCCCCAGGGCGAGCCCTCGGAACGGAACAGCCATTCGCCAGGCCCAGCGCCGCTGCCCGCCCATACACCACTTCCCACGGCAGCTATCCTGGATCGCACCCTGCCTGCCGCCGCCCTGCAGGCCCTCGCCCGGCTATACGCAGCCGCCGAACCCAATGCTTACCGCCACACCGCCCCGCTCGATTTCGACAGCCAGCTCATCCCGCTGCTGCTCACTTCTCGCGCCCAGGTCCGCCGCATCCTTACCCAACTCCGCCTGGCCAAGATGATCGATTGGAGCACCGATGGCGCGAACCGCTATACCATCCACTTGCTGAGTCTCAATAGCTCAAAAGCTCAGAATCGAGACTCTGATGTTGTTGCAGATCCACCAGATTTTTATCCTGATGATTCGCAACAACAACATACAGAGTCTCAAAATGGAGACTCGCCCGAACCGCTGACTGTGATGGGCTGCCTGCTGCGCGCCGGAGTATGGACCGATCATGCCCTGCGCATCGACTCGCTGATCACCCAGAACGTGCGCCGCGGTCACAGCTACCTGCCCGACCTGCGCGATGTGCTCGGCTGGATCGCCTTCTGCTACGCCTACCGCGACAAGCACCGCGTCCAGACTTCGGCGGCGGTGCTCTCCGCCAGCCTGAGCGCCAACCGGCGCTGCCCCGACCATCTGCGTCCGCCCTACATCTGCTCCGTCTGCTGCCTGGACGAAGCTCACTGCGCCTGCGAGATGCCCGATATCCACCTGCCGCCGCGCTTCCTGGATTTTGCCTTCAACTGCGAGTACGACGAGCGCAGTGAGAGCTTCTGGGGCGTGTGCCGCCGCTGCCACGGCTATCCCTGCCAGTGCGCAGATCCGCAGGAAGCGGATCAGGAGAATGAGGAAGATGATTTTCAGCCGCGGGGGGATACGCGCGGATGGTAAGGAGGATTCACCGCTAAGTCGCTAAGCGCGCTAAGTTTTAAGTAAAAGTCTCACGCAAAGCCGCCAAGATCGCCAAGAAAGAACAGGAACACGAAGGACACAAAAAAGCACGAAAGGCACGAAAAC
>JBFYSP010000267.1:0-7283 GCA_041301395.1 Anaerolineae bacterium | reverse complement strand
GGAGACCACCGGCTGAACCATGTGCAAGGCTGGGTAGAAAAGAACCCCATCACGGTGCAAGGGAGTATCCAACGAGGCGTCACGGGTCTCGATTTTACCGATGACCGCTTGGAAAATGTGCTGGATGCGCTCTCGAACGATGCGAATTGGGCTGCGTTTGAGACGGAATTGAACCAAGGCACCCTGCGGGTCTACGATTTGCAGGCCGAAGTGGTGCGGGTGGACAGCAGCACCGCCAGTGGATATGCTTCGGTGACCGAAGAGGGGTTGTTCCAGTTCGGACATAGCAAGGATCACCGCCCGGACCTGCCGCAGGTGAAAGTGATGCAATCGGTCCTGGATCCCTTTGGGATGCCGGTGGCCACCCAGGTGGTATCGGGAGACAAAGCAGACGATCCCTTGTACATTCCGGCCATCCGGCAAGTGCGAGCAGGCCTGGGAAAACGAGGGCTTCTGTATGTGGGCGACTGTAAGTTGATGTCGTTGGACAATCGGGCATATATTCAGGCTGGTGGAGACTATTACCTGGGGCCCTTCTCGAAAGTGCAGATACCAGATAAAGATCTGGAAGCATATCTGCAACCGGTCTGGAGGGGTGAGCAGTCTCTGACGCCCGTCTACCGTATCAATGCTCAAGGAGCAGAAGAGCAGATCGCAGAAGGATTCGAACGGGAAGAAAGATTGACTGCAACGGTGGACGGAGAAGAGATGATCTTGACGGAGAGGCGCTTGTTTGTCCGTTCATTCATGCAAGCGAAAGCAGCTGCAACGGCCTTGCGAGCGCGCCTGGACAAGGCTCAAGCGGCTGTGGAAGCTTTGAATCAGCGCAAGCAGGGCAAAAGGCACTACACCGAAGTCGAACCCTTGCGCCAGGTGGCCGCAGCGATCGTGCGCCAGTATCGGGTAGAAGGACTGCTGAATTTGAGCTACACCGAACAGGTGCAAGAACGAAAGATGCGCCCATACGGTAACCGACCGGCGGAAGTGCGCATCGAACGCGAAGTGACCGTCAGGGTGAGCCGGAATGAAATTGCGCTTGAGCAAGCAGACGTCCGTTTCGGCTGGCGCGTGTATGGAACGAACCACTCGAAAGAGCACCTACCCCTGCCAAAGGCGGTTCTGGCTTACCGGCAAGAATACCTGGTGGAAAGAGGCTTTGCGCGCCTGAAAGGGAGAACCTTGTCGCTGACGCCTATGTACTTGAAGGATGATCAGCGCGTGACGGGGCTGATCCGCTTGTTGTCGATTGGCTTGCGCGTACTGACTTTGCTGGAGTTTGTCGTTCAGCGGAGATTGGCCGAAAGCCGGGAGAAACTGGCTGGGTTGTATGCGGGAAATCCCAAACGGACCACGGCTACCCCGCGGGCGGAAACCCTGCTGGAAACGTTTAAGTCCATTTATCTGACCACCGTCACAATTGGAAAGCAAATTCACCTGCATGTCACGCCGCTTTCTGACCTTCAGCTGAAAATCCTGAGCTTGTTGGGGTTTTCGTCAGATATCTATTCCCGATTGGCTGCCGATTCCTCAAAACCACCATAAAAATGAGCGAATGGGAAGTTGTATCTTGTCTAAAATGAGAATTACTGGGGCGAAGTCCTCCGCATAAACTTATCCGCCGAGTATAATATCGACTCGGTTTCTACGCTTGCATCAGAGTTTGTATATGGCAAAGAAAAAGAAGAGCCAAAAGAAACATGGAAATCTTTCTCAGAGCACAGCCATGCTAACGGCGAATGGCTTGAAAGCGTTTCGCCAGAACGATCTTGAAAAGGCTCTCTTGTCCTGGGAGAAAATCCCCGCCAATCTGCGCCCGGCGGTTTTGCTGGCCGAAGGACACTTTCGGCGCGGCCTGGATCTGTTCTATGGCTCAGATACCCGGTCCGGGTTGAGCCACCTGCAAACCGCTGCAGCCTATCAACCGCAGGACCCGTGCTATGCCTACCACCTGGGCCTGGCGAAGCATCACCTGGGCGACATCCCCGGCGCGCTGGCGGCCTACCAAACCGCTTGCCAATTTACCGGGCCGTTTGCCGCCCGCGCCGCTTACCCGCTTGCATTGGCCTTGTTGCAAAACGGCCAAGACCCTGCTGCCGCGCCGGTATGGAATGATTTAACGCCCGCAGAACAATCCATGTTGCGCTCGGCCAACGCCTTTCGTCGCCGGCCCTACCACTTGCCTCCCGAAGCCCCGCATCTCTGGCGCTCCTTGGCCGCCTTTGATGCTGGCGACCGCTCCCAGGCCCAGGCAGGTCTGGATCAGGTCTTGGCGGGAAACACCACCGCCGCCGAAAAGAGCCTGGCCTACTTCTATCAGGGTGCCATAGCAGCCCAAGCAGAAAATTGGAATACCGCTCGCCATCAATGGGAAGCTGCCCGCATGGCAGGGCTACGTTCCCCCCGCCTGGACAGTAACCTGGCCGAAATCTACCACCGCCGCGCTGAAGAATTATTGCTGCAAGGCGATGCTCAAACCGCCCTGGCCGCGACTGTGGAAGCCAAACGTCACCGACCTGATGACAAAACGTTAGATGAACTGCTGGCGCAAATCCATCAACATCTGGGCTACCAGGCCGCCGCCGCTAACCATTGGGACGAGGCCCAATCTCATTGGCAAACCGCCGTTGAGTTGGACTCCGCCAGCTTTCGCCTGGCCTACAACCTGGCGCTGGCTTATGAGAGATCGGGCAGCTACCTATCGGCCGGCCAGATCTGGCGTGAAGCTCTGCGCCGCCGCCCGCGCCGCGCAGATCACCCCGACGCGCTCAGCGATGACCAGGTGGCTCGCCTGTGGCAGCGCGCCGCCGAGTGCTATCGCAAAGCGGGCGAGTTCGAGGAAGTGGGACGTATTTACCAGCAGGCTATCAAATGGGCGCCTGAAAATCTGGATTTACGCCTGGCGCTGGCCGAAAGTCTGATCAGCAATGGTCGCTTGCTGGCAGCCCGTAACGAGTTAGAACGCCTGCTCGAACGCTCTCCCAACCACATCCCCGCCCTCCTGCGCCTGGGCGAAACCTATTTCCGCGACGAAGATTCCCCCTGGTACATCAAAGCGCAGGCCAAAAAGTGTTGGGAAAAAGCCCTGGGGATCGAGCCCAAAAATCCGCAGGTGTGCCAGATGCTGGCTGAATGGTACTTTGACCAGGCTGAGATCGACTACTCGTGGGATCGATATGCCGAGGCCGTCGAAGATTACCAGAAGGCGCTCGAATTTCGCCCAAACCACCTAGAAACCTTGACCTACCTCGCCGAGTGTTACATCCAATTGAAGGATGAGCCCAAAGGTGAAGAATATGCCAGGCAGGCCCTGGCGCAAGCGGCCACGTTCGACGATTTTGCCTGTATTATTGGCATGTGGCTGCGTGTCAAATATAACGAACGCGCCTGGGAAGTGACCACCCAGGCTGAAGCGCACTTTGGCAATGTCCCTACTGATTTCTATGTGAGCATGGCGCACCAACTACTCGAAAACAAGCAGAAAGAAGAAGCCCTGCGCTGGTTGCAGCATGCCATCCAAAAAGCCGCCTTTGAAGAGGGTGTGCTGGTGATGATTGGTGAAATGGTGATGGATGTTGATGTGTCGCTGGCCAAGGTTTATCTGCAAAAAGCGCTGGAGGCCGGACAAATGCCAGGCCAGGCGCACCTGATCATGGGAGTACTGGAAGGCAGGCAGGATAACCGTCCTGCCTGCAAAAAACATTTCGCTGAAGCCGAACGCATCGCTCGCCGGACCAAAGATGCCGATCTGGCAGAGCGAGTGGAGATAGCCCGAGTCATATATTCCGATGCTGAAGGGCTGCTCCGTCATTTGATGGACATTGGCGGAGGCGATTTGGTGGAAGAGTTTTTAAATGATCTTGACGAGGAGTTTGACGATGACTGACAACCGGACGCGACCCGCTGCATCTACCCAACAGGAACGCAATGCCCCAACTCGCCAGCCTAACCTGAGCAGCGCCGATCCTTATGCCGTGCTGGGCCTGGAACGCCGTGCCTCGCTGAGCGAAGTTAAACGCGCCTATTTCAACTTGGTGCGCCAGTATGCCCCCGAAACCAACCCTGAAGCTTTCAAGCTGATCCGTGCTGCCTACGAAAAGCTGAACAGCGCCGAGAGCAAAACCGAAACCGACCTGTTTCTCTTTCAGCCGCCGCCGCCCTGGGGGCCCCGCAAGCGCCGCCGCAAACTGGAACTGGATTTCGACCCGCAGGACATTTGGCTGCTGCTGCAAGCCTACGGCGATTTAGGGCGCAGCAACTTCGAGGATGATTTTCGCCCGGTGCAGGGGTAACAACCGATGAGCGACCGACGTCAAGTGTGGGAAACGCTTGCTCGCCTGTTGCAGCGCGTGGAAACGTCCGCCGCCACGCTATCTGCTACTGCCAGCGATTCTGCTACCCTGGGACAGGAAATCCGCAAAATGGGCAAAACACAGCACAAAGCCAACTTGCTAGCTGAGGAACAAAGCGCCCAGGTAAAACAGGCGCTGGCATTGACCCAGGCCACCCAGGAGCAAAACACCCGCCTGCTCGAAACCCTTTCTGCAGCGCAGGTTGCCGCCGCCCAGAGAGATATCCTAGAAGCGATCCTGCCTGCCCTGGACGGCATCGAACACGCCATGGCCAGCGGGAAGCGCTACCTGCAAACCCGTGACCTCGCTGCTCGCCGCGCCGATCTGACCCCGCAACAAGCCGTTCTGGTCTCACCGGCTGACCGGGCCATGCTGTCCGGCTGGCTCGATGGGTTGAACCTGGTGCGCGAACGCCTGCTGCTTATCCTCGAAACCAACAGCGTGACCCCCATCCCCAGCGTTGGCCAGCCCTTCGACCCCTACCTGCACGTGGCCGTGGGTACATCGGCACAGCTTCCAGCTGGAATGATCGCCGCCGCCAATCTCATCGTTGCCGAAGAACGGCGCGGCTATTACACCCCGGCTGGCGTTATTCGCTTTGCCGATGTGATTGTGTACCGCCCCAAATAACTCATTCAGGAGAACAACCGTGAGCAAGATCATCGGTATTGACCTCGGCACCACCAATTCTGGCGCTTCCATTGTCCAAAATAGCACACCAATCATGCTGCCCAATGGCAGCGAACGTATTATTCCCTCGGTAGTGGGCTATTCGGATACCAGCCAGCACTGGCTAGTGGGTACTCCTGCACGCAACCAATACGTGCTGGACCCTGATAACACCGTGCGCTCGATCAAGCGCAAAATGGGTAGCGACGCCCGCGTCAGCATGGGCGGGCAGCAGTTCACACCGCAGCAGATTTCCGCTTTCATCTTACGTGAGCTAAAAGGAATCGCCGAACGAAACCTGGGCGAGCCAACCCCCGATGTGGTGATCACCGTTCCCGCTTATTTCACCGATGCGGCCCGCCAGGCAACTTTTGACGCGGGGCGCATCGCTGGTTTCAATGTGCGCCGTATCATCAACGAACCGACCGCAGCCGCCCTGGCCTACGGACTGAACCAGGTCGAGGACCAAATGGTTCTGGTGTACGATTTGGGCGGCGGCACCTTCGATGTGTCTCTGGTCGAATTGATGGGCGGCATCGTCGAAGTGCGCGCCAGCCACGGCAACACGCAGCTTGGCGGCGACGATTTCGATCAACTGCTGGCCGAAAAGATCGCTACTTGGTTTGATGGCCTGCACGGCGTGAATTTACGTCAGGATCGACGCGCCTGGGCCAGGCTGTTGCGCGCCGCTGAAACGGCTAAAATTCAGCTTTCAACGCATCCGTACACCTGGATCAAAGAAGAATACATCGCCGAGAAAGACGGCGTGCCGCGGCACCTCGAATACGAAGCCAGCCGGGTAGATTTCGAGCAGCTCATCCAACCCCAGCTTGATCAAACCCTGGATTCGGTCAAGCAGGTGCTGGCCGACGCCAATATTGAAGCGGCGCAGCTTCAGCAGGTGCTGCTGGTAGGTGGGTCAAGCTACATTCCAGCTGTATGGGAAATGCTGGTGGATTATCTAGATATCGAACCGCAGATGTCCATCAACCCCGAAGAGGCTGTGGCCCTGGGGGCGGGGGTGCAGGCTGCCATCATCGCTGGCGAACCGATAGGAGCCATTTTGGTGGATGTCACACCGCACTCATTGGGTATCGCCATCGCCGATGTTTTCATGGACCGGGTGATCCCCGATCAATTCAAGAGTCTTATCCGGCGTAATACCACCATCCCCACCAGTCGCGAAGAAAAATTCTATACGATATACCCAGGCCAGGATAAGATTCGCATCCAGGTCTACCAGGGTGAACACCCCATCGCCTCGCACAACACCCCACTGGGCAATTTCCTGATAACTGATTTGAAACCAGCTCGTCCCGATGAAAACGCCGAGATCACAGTGCAGTTCGACCTGGATGTAAACGGCATCCTTAAGGTAACGGCACGTGACCGCCAAAACAACCGTCAGGAATCGATCACGGTGGAATCCTCGCACGCTCGCATGAGCGAAACCGAAATATTAGCGGCGCGCGATTGGGCCGATGATGAAGCGATGGATGCCGAAGCAGATATGCTCCCCGAAGAAACTGCTGTCCTGCTGCGCCGAGCCGAAGCGCTGCTGGCCGGCGATGACCTGGAAGCCGACGACCGCCAATCGCTCGCGGCGCTGCTGGAACGCTTCCGAGACGCTCAAGCGAACCATGAAGCTGACGATCTTACCGAATTGCTGGAAACGCTTGAAGACCAGCTTTTCGACCTTGATCTTGAATGAGTGCGCCAGCTATTTGATGATGTGCCGGTCACATGAACAGCCGTCTTCCCCCACATCACTTCCGGATTAGTCTTAATTCGTTCCTACATAAGGTCTTTCCTACCCATCCACTCAAGGGGGATAGCACTGTTCTTTGCCAGATTTAAATCAGTACCCACCACCGTGGGTTGCATGGGTTCCCTCTCCACGGTGGGGACAAGCCCCACAACGGTTTTCGTTTTACCGTGTGCGATGGACCCGGATGAGCTTGCCGGCCAGGGAGCTTTCACCATAGATGGCTTCATGGATCCGTTCAGCCTGTCCGGTCACATCAGCATCCTGTGAGCAAATTATGATGCCAGCATGGTCGGGATTTTTCTGGTGCAGCCGAATAAAATCGTGTTTATTGATACTCAATACTGTCCGTCGATTTTGGGTGGCATACGCCAACACTTGTTCATCAGGCACAGCCTGGTTGGCGTTCCCCGCCTCCAGGGTGGTCAAAACATCATGGCCCAGGACTCGTAAAGCCTGGACCACTTGATAAGGAAAATTCTCATTTGCGTACAGAAAAG
>JBFYSP010000256.1:0-4704 GCA_041301395.1 Anaerolineae bacterium | reverse complement strand
TGGATGGTGTGTGGCAGAAACCCTGGGGGCATGGCCTGGCGGAGGGGTTGATCCCGCTGAACCGGGTGATGAACCAGATTGGGGGCTGATCCCGCGGCTTCGCCGCGTGCCTTTGCTCGCCGATGGCCGACCGACGACGGCCGACCGACGACGGCCGACCGACGACCGACTTTACTCTCCGATGGAAGAATGTTTCTTTATAGAAAAACTTGGGGCATTTACTGGAGGAGCAGCAATTCTTTCAGGAGATCAGTGTCCATATAGCAACAGCAACCAGGGCACCGGCGATGGAGCACAGGAAGTTAACGCCATCGTTGTTCAACCAACGCCAGCCGCGGCGCGGCTGGGTGAGGCTGCCACAGGTATGCTGTGGGTGCCGCTCGGTCTCTTTCTGGCAGGTGGGACAGTAGTAAATTGCCTGGACGGTCGCCCCAAGAAGCGAGTCGAATAGCGAGCCGGCCAGGCCTCCCAGAACGGCGGTCAGGAGCAGCATTCCCCCGGAAGTAATTTCGCGGGGAAGATTTGATGGCGGCAGCAGTGCGGCAAACAGCCCCACCAAGGCTGCTCCACCCAGGGCTGCCAGGGTGCCCAGCAGGCTGATTGCCCCGGAAGCGCCGCGATCCGCCGGTTTGCCGGTGGTAATCATGCGCGGCGGATGGGGGTTGAGCACTCCGATTTCGGTCGCCCAGGTATCGGCGTTGACGGCGGCCATTGCCCCGGCATAGGCCAGCCAGACCCAGGCTCCCGATTGGGCTGCACCGAATGCCTGCAAAGCTGTAAAAACCAGCACTAACAACGCCCCCAAGCCACCATTGGCCAGCACCTGGCCCCAATCACGCCGGCTGCCCTTGGAGAATTTTTCGTTCAGGGAAGCTTTGCGCCGGGTGAACAGGCGAGACAGGGCGGAAGAAGAGATGAAAAACACCAGCAGCAGGATTGCCCAGGACAGCCCTCCCAATCCGAAGATTACGCCACCGGTCAGGATAGCAGCCAGCGCTCCGCTGGGACTGAGAGCCCCTGCTCGCCAGGCGAGCAGAGCGATAAGAATTGCCAGGGAAAACCCGATCAGCAGCTGCATTGGTTAAGGACTCAGCCTGCCCTGAGGACAAAATACACGCCGGCGGCAAAAAGCAGTGGCAGGATCGCCCCCATACCCCAGGCCAGGTAGGCCAGCGGTTGGCTGGACTCGCGCCGGAACAAGAACAAGCCCAGGAACAGGTCAGTTACGAATAAGATGGAGTTGAGCACCGGCAGCAGGAGCAGCTGAACAACCGGTACCAGGTCGCCCGGGCTGCCGTCCACCCGAAAACCCAGGTGCACTTCCACCCGCGAGGGGATGGCCAGGCTGGCAATTACCAGAAGCGCCAGACTGAGCAGGAAGCCGGTGATAATCAGCAGGCGCGCCGGGCGGGAGGCCCAAACACGCCGTAGCAACAAGGCAGGATATACGGAGCGGGCCGGGAGCGGCGCAAGCGACCCCAGCTCGGTGAGGCGGTGGTACTGGCGCAGAAAGTCGGCCGGGTCACGCGGCGAAATGGCATAAACCCGCCCGGCTGTACCAATGCAAACCAGGCCGCGGGTGCGTGAGGCCATGTATTCCACATTGCCCAAGTTGGGAGTCGGGCGCATGCCTAAAAGCGCCCCGGGCCAGCGCAGCCAGGGAAACAGCAGCTTCTCCGCTAAATCTTCCTGGGGGTGGACCCACTGGATGGAGGTAATGGGGATTTCTTCCTGCCGCAGCCCCCAGCGCAGACGTAAGCCTTCCCGCTGGACGGCGTAGTAAGCCGTCTGCAGGGCATAAACCCGGTAAGCCAGCAGGGGCAGCCCGATGGCGGCGATCAGTAAAGGAATCAGCGAGATGACAAAGGATGGCCCGATGGATGCCTGGGAAGCCTGCCACAACCCTTGCATACCCAGTACGATGAGCAGGAGCATCACCGCCGCCTGGTAGAGAATTCCCCGCCGGCGGTCGGGCAGGAAGATCATCTCGGTGTTCACGCGGCTATTTATACCATAAACAAAAAAGCCCCGCAGTTTTGCTGCGGGATGTCGAAAACCGGCCGGCACTTCAGCCGGCCGGTTTTCTCGGAACCTCACCCCACCCTTGGGAAGGGGAGGTGCTTCCAGTTTACTGGATTCCGTAAACCATGAAGACGTCTACGCTGATGGTCAATTGTCCGGGGGAGACCGGCACGCTGGCTGCCATCTCGACCGAGGCGCCGCCGCCCTTGCCATAGATCGGGACTATCGGAGCGACGTTGCTGGTGGTGATGGTGATGACCGCGCCGAGCGAGACACCGGCAGCTTCAGCCAGCTGCTGGGCCTGGACGTTAGCATCATCGACTGCCTTCTCGCGTGCCTCGGCCATAGCCGCCGACTTATCTTCGAGGTCGAAGGAGATGCCATTGATCGAGTTGGCGCCGGCTTTCACGGCTGCATCCAGGATTTCGCCGACCATATCCAGGTCGCTGACTTTGACGTAGACGGTGTTATCGACCATATAGGTGATCTCACCAGTCGGCTGGCCCTGGTTGTCATAGCGCGGCTGCGGATAGATGCTGAAGTTGGTGGTCTGAATGTCGTCCTCGGCAACGCCCAGGGCGACAAGCGCATCCTTGACTGCCTCGCTCTTTTCGTTGTTGCTGGACACGGCTTCAACAGCATCCGGGCCTTCACTATGCACACCGATGTAGATATATGCGATGTCGGGAGTCAATTCCACCTTGCCGGTGCCGGTGACCGAGATGGTGCGAACCGGTTCTGAGCTCTCGCTGGTCTGTGCGGATGGGGACAGGGCCTGGGTAGCGGCCACTCCGCCGAACCCGACCAGGGCAGCGGCCACGAGCAGTGCCAATCCAATGAGTAAAACTTTCTTGTACATGTGATCCTCCGTTGTGTTTGGTTGTGGCGAGAATAGGGATATTCTGCGCCGGTATCTGTTTTCGATTGCCACATAGACGCCTGCCTTCTGGCAAATGTTCCCGAATTATAATCTAAATGGCAACTCAATCTGTCCGATTAGGGCGTTAGCGTAATTCTTACGGCTTGTATATAAAAGTTTAATACCGCAAATGATATAATTTTCTGCGAAGGGCAGAAAGCCCTGCTAGAGAGAAGGAAAACACGCTATGATGCGATTTGATCGTTTTACTGAAAGAGCGCAAGAGGCCGCACAGCGGGCTGCCGAGATCATCCAGCGCTACGGGCACAACCAGATTGACACCGAGCACATCTTGCTGGCCTTGATCGAACAGCCCCAGGGAGTCATTCCGCAGATTTTGGAAATCTTAAAGGTGAATTCGGAAGCCCTGACCGAGCGACTGGATTATATCCTGCGCACCAGTCCGAAAGCCAACATCTTTGGAGGCGGCGCCGGGCAGATATTTATAACCCCGCGGGTGAAGCGGATTATTGACCTGGCCAACGAAGAAGCCAACAAGCTGAAGGACGAGTATATCTCGACCGAGCATATCTTCCTGGCGATATTGAATGAGCGCAGCACACCTGCCGCCCGGCTGCTGGAAGGCGCCGGAGTGACTCGCGAGCGGGTGTATGACGCCGTGCAGCAAATCCGCGGCGGGCAGCGAGTGACCGATCCGCAGGCTGAGACGCGCTACCGAACGCTGGAGCGCTTCTCGCGCGACCTGACGCAGCTGGCGCGTGAAGGCAAGCTGGATCCGGTGATTGGCCGGGATGCTGAAATCCTGCGCGTGATCCAGATCCTTTCCCGGCGCACCAAGAACAATCCGGTCCTGATCGGCGAAGCCGGGGTTGGCAAGACCGCAATTGTGGAAGGGCTGGCGCAAAAGATCGCCACCAACGATGTGCCTGAAATCCTGGCCGGCAAGCGCGTCCTTTCGCTTGACCTGGGCGCGATGATCGCCGGCTCGCGCTTTCGCGGTGAATTTGAAGAGCGCCTGAAGGCCGCACTGGAGGAAATCCAGCGCGCCCAGGGCGAGGTGATCCTGTTTATAGATGAGCTGCACACCGTCGTAGGCGCCGGAGCGGCGCAGGGCGCGATGGACGCCTCCAACATGCTCAAGCCGGCCTTATCGCGCGGCGAGTTGCAGTGCGTGGGCGCCACTACCCTGGATGAGTACCATAAATACATCGAGAAGGATGCTGCCCTGGAGCGGCGCTTTGCCCCGGTGTTTGTTGAAGAACCCAGCATCGAAGATACAATCAAGATGCTGCACGGTTTGCGCGACCGCTACGAGGCGCACCACAAAGTGCGCTTCTCGGATGAAGCGCTGGTCGATGCTGCCCGTCTTTCTGCCCGCTATGTGACCGACCGCCATCTGCCTGATAAGGCCATTGACCTGATCGACGAAGCGGCTGCTAAGATCCGCGTGGCGCTTTACTCTTTACCGCCAGAATTGAAAGCCCGCAAGAGCGAGATCGACCGGCTGGCTGCCGAAGAGGAGCAGGCCGGCGTGGAGCGAGATTACGAGCGCGCAGCCCAGAAGAAATCCGAGCGGTTGCGGTTGGAAGGGGAATTTAGTGAGGCTCGCGATGAATGGGAGCGGGAACACCAGCTGGACGAAGTGGTAGACGCCAAGGATATCGCCGAAGTGGTAGCCCAGTGGACCGGAATCCCGCTGAACCAGATGATGGAAACCGAGTCGCAGAAGCTGCTGCAAATGGAAGAGCGCCTGCACGAATATATCATCGGCCAGGACGAGGCTATCCGGGCAATCTCGGACG
>JBFYSP010000248.1:0-5012 GCA_041301395.1 Anaerolineae bacterium | reverse complement strand
TCCAGCGGGTCGGGGGGCTGCACGTCGTAATGCCCGTACAGCAGCACGGTGGGGGCGCCGGGTTTGTCAAAGCGCCGGCCTAGCACCAGCGGCCAGCCGGGGGTGGGCATCAGGCGGGCTTCAAAGCCCATTGCCGTAAGCCAATCCAGCAGGATGGCGGCCACCTCGCGCATGCCGTGCCCTTCGGCGCTGAAGCTGGGATGGCGCAGGTAGTCCACCAGGCGGTCGATGAAGGACTGGCGGTTGCGGGCGATGTGCTCGAAGACGGGGGTGAGGTAGGGGTCGGGGGGATTCATGGGGGGAATTATACTCTGACGGAGGACGGAGGACGGAGGACCGTCCCGTGGGAGAGCGCCCCGGGATTAGCGACCGCCGACCGCTGACGGAAGACGGATGATTTATGAATGACTACCGATAACCGGTGATAGATATCGGTAAAAGTCATCTGTCGTGAATCCCCAGCGAACCTTGAGCGGGACGGTCTTCTGTCTCCGTCTTCGGTCCTTCTTTGGGTATAATTCACTCCTATGAAGCAACTCTCCCGCACTCTACAAAACGCATCCCCCGGCTGGGTGGCGCTGCTGGCGCTGCTGATGTTCCTGGTGTTCACTGCCACGGTGCTGCCGGAGCAGTCGCGCCAGGCCGAGCAAGCCAGCGCCGGCGCTGAGACCCCCGACCTGTCACTGTGGTACACCCCCGCCGAGCTGTACAATATGGCAGAAAGCTATGGGGCTGAAGGCCGGCAAGCCTACATCCGGGCGCGCTTTACTTTTGACGTGGCCTGGCCGCTGGTGTACGGCTTCTTCCTGGTGACGGCTATCAGCTGGCTGTTCGGTAAGGGCTTTCCCAAAGACAGCCCCTGGCAGCTGGCCAACCTGGTGCCGCTGGCGGCGATGCTCTTCGACTTCCTGGAGAACATCAGCACCTCAATTGTGATGGCGCGCTATCCCCTCGAGACGCCGGTGATAGCAGCCCTGGCGCCGGTCTTCACCGCGTTGAAGTGGACCCTGGTCGGCGGGAGCTTTGTGCTGCTGCTGGTAGGAGTGGTTGCGGCAGTAGTGGCGGGTATCAGGAAAAGATAGAAAATCTAGTCCGATCAGGTAACCGTCTTCTCTGGCACGGTGAGTGCCAGCTCAGCCCAGTCAATCTCCGTGACCGGCATCACGTCGGAAGTGACATAATCATTGAGGCCGCTTATCCCCAGCACGGTCAGGATGTCCTCAAGATTGTCGGCTTCCCAAAGGCAGAAGACGTAGTCGCCACGGCCATAGGTGAATGGATTCCAGGTCTTGAGGATTTTTGCCGGCATCTGGCCAGCAGCCATCGCAGCCGCCAGAGAAGGCGCCCCTTTACCGAAAAATTCCCAACCAGCTGCGGGATCCCCAATGGTTGTATGCAGCGCAAAGTACTTCGCCATCACGCACATCCTTTCAGACCAATCGGTCCATAGAAACCCCCGGTTAACGAGAAATACTGGTAGTACAAGATTACCAGCCGGAGAGAGGATGGGTATCGCGATGAGAGGAGAGTCTGTTTTAATGGCCCACCCAAGACTCTCTCCTGTGCCAACCGCGAGGTGCACTGGCACCGCGCTTATTTACATACTATAGCAAAATACATACCTTGTCAATAAAAATCGCCCCGGCACAATCGAGAAAAGGCAAGCAGCGACAGAAATCATAACTCCTGGAAAGACAACCAGAGGAAATAAAACGGGCGGAGTGTGTTCTCCGCCCGATGCTTACCTGTGGAATTTATCCGTCGCTCATGCCTCAGCCGGCTTGTCTTCTGCCGGTTTCTCGTCGGTTGCCTTGTCTTCCTCTTCCGGCGCGCCGATGGCGGTGAAGGCGACTGTGCCCTCTTCGTTAGCAGCCATGCCCTCGACGATAAAGCCGTCCTTGGTGGCGTAGAAACGCTCGCCGTACACGCCGCTGTCATCCACGGCAATGCGCCCGCCCTCTACCGAGTCGGCGCCGGAGGAGACACGCGCAGCTTCGAAGCCGCTCTCCGAGGCGATGGCAGTGAAAGCGGTGTCGTGCCCGGCTTCCAGCTGGGCGGCGATATCAGCGCTCAGCGCGGCGGTGACGGCATCGGCGCCGGCTGCCTGCATGGCGGCTTCCACCTGGGCAACCCAGATGTGCTCGACCACGGCGACAATTGCCGACGAACCAGGCTTCAAGCCCTCGCCCAGAGTCTGCAGGCGCTCGTTGGAAAAGCCGCTGTCGCGTAATTTCGCAGCCAGCCCGCCCACCAGGGCGCCAATCGCCGCCGGTACTACCAGCAGCGGCCCAGCAATCAGGCCGATGGCCGCGCCGGCGACTCCGCCCAGCGCGGCGCCTTTGCCGCCGCCCATGTCGGCGGTTTCTTTGATGTGCAGCTTGCCTTTCTCATCCTTGCGCAGCACGGCTGCGTCGACGATGTCGATCAGCCCTTCGCGCTTGGCTCGCTTGAGCTCTTTGAGTGCGGCATCGGCAGTCTTCTCATCCTGAAAAGCCGCCACGATCAGTTGTACAGGTACGTCGGTCATTGTGATTCTCCCTTTTGGTAATAGATTTAGCTTTACCGGATTATACCGGTCGAGTTGTTAGTCCTGTAATAGAAATTTGTTAGAACCAGGCCCTATTACTTCTCCGGGATTGCCTGCAAGGTCGCAACCAACAGGTCCATCACCTTTGCGACGCTGGGGATATACAGGCTCTCGGAAGGCGAGTGGACTTTCTGCAGAGTCGGCCCGATCGAAATCATGTCTATCCCTGGATACACGGAGCTGAATGTTCCGCATTCCAGCCCGGCGTGGACTGCACCCACTTCGGGTTCCACCCCATACAGCTGCTGATAGGTGGACTGCATCAGAGCCAGGATGGGCGAATCCGGGTTGGGGGGCCAGCCGCTGTACGCGTCGGAGATCTCAACCGGGTAACCTGCCAGCTCCCAGACACTGGCGACCATCTGGGCATGATCCTGCAGCGCAGAATCGACCGAGCTGCGCAGATAGCAGCTGACCTGCATCTGCCCATCTTGAACAAGGACGATCCCCAGGTTATTGGAGGTTTCAACCAGACCGGGGACCGCATCGCTCATACGGGCGACTCCCTGGGGGGTGCCATAGAGGGCGTTCAGCAAATTGCCTTGAAAATCCTGGTCCATCACCTGGGCAGGCGGCTCGACTCCTTCCAACAGGATATTGAGATCCGGCTCCACCGCGGCGAGCTCGGATTGGATGGTGGCTTCGTAATCGGAAACATACGCAGAAAAGGCATCCAGCTGGTCCGGGGGGAGGAAGACGACTGCAGCAGCGTCGCGGGGGATGGCATTGCTGGCCGTTCCGCCAGCGAGGCCGGCCAGGCGCAGCCCATAGGGTTCTTCGGCCGCTTTCAGCAGGCGCACCAGCAGCTTGGCGGCATGCCCGAGCCCTTTATCGATATCCACTCCCGAATGGCCGCCCTGCAGGCCCTGCACTTTCACTTGATAAGAAAGCATGTCTGGCGGAGCGGGTGACTGCGTGTAAGATGCGGATATGTCGAGATGCTCGCCGCCGGCTGAACCGATGGTAAAGAGACCCTCTTCTTCCGAGTCCATGTTGATCAGGATGCTGCCGCTCAACACGCCGGCTTGCAGCCCATTCGCGCCTGCCATGGTACTTTCCTCATCGACAGTGAACAACGCTTCCAGCGCTCCGGACTGCAGCGCCGTGTTTTGCAGCAGGGACATAATCATGGCAATGCCGATGCCGTCATCGGCGCCCAGGGTTGTCCCTTGCGTCACGATAGTATCGCCGCTTACATAGGCCTGGATGGGATCGGTGGCGAATTCAAAGTCAACGCCGTCTTCTTTTTGTGCCACCATATCCATGTGAGCCTGCAAGACCACACCCTGGCGGTTCTCATAGCCGGCCGCGGCAGGCTTACGGATGATCACATTGCCGGCCTCATCCACAACTGTTTCCAGCGCAAGCCCCTGACCGAAATCCACCAGGAACTGGCGGATCTGGTCCATTTGGCCGGAGGGGCGCGGGATCTGGGTGATGTCATAAAAATGCTGGAAGACATCCTGCGGCTGCAGGCTGGGAAGGGCATCCTTAAGCGGGATGGCTTCCGCGGTTGCGATAGCCTGGGTGGCGAGAGTTGCAGGGGTTGTCACGGTTGCGGCCTTGTCGGCCGTCGCAGCGATATCCTGCACCGCTGCCTGGCTGGGGGCCGCGGTCGGCTCCGCCTGCGGTGTGGCTGTGCAGCCTGCCAGCACCAGCCAGACGATGAATAGGGTGAGTAGAAATTTGGCATTGAGTTTCATTTTTCTTCCTTCTTTAATATGTTATTCTGAACGACGAAGTTCCGAACGTAGTGAGGAAAGTGAAGAATCTATATCCTTCGCTCCCCTCGCTCTCCTCACTTTGTTCGGAGCTTCGTTGCTCGGGAGCTCCCCATTCAGGATAACCCTCCTCCGGCCGTCGAGCGAAGCCCCGAGGTCAACAGATCCTTCGCTTCACTCAGGATGACAGCTTGCGTTCAACACTCCCGGACAATCTAACAGATTGTCCTACAACCGCCGTCGGCGGCGAAGTCATGCGCTGCCCCAGCCACAGTTGGGCTGGACCGGGGTCTTGCGCGGTCGTCGGTCTTCCGTCCTCCGTCTACGGTCTCCCACCCAGCCTCTCCTCGAAATACTCCACGCTGGCGGAGAGCGCCGCCACCAGCCCATCACCCTTAAAACTATGGCTCAGGTTGGGCAGGGGAAGGAAGATGAATGGCTTATCCAGCCGTTCCAACTCTTCGATCAGGTTGATCGAGTTCTGCAGGTGGACGTTGGTGTCGTTCAGGCCGTGGATGATCAACGGCGGGGCCTGCAGCTTAGCGGCGGCAGCGATCAGGTCGGTGGCGGCATAGCCCTGCGAGTTCTGGGCGGGCGTGCGCATATAGCGCTCGGTATAGATCGTGTCGTAGTAGTCCCAGCGGGTGGGCGGCGCACCGGCCACACCGGCCTTGAATACGTCCGGGGCGTTGATCAGCGCATAC
>JBFYSP010000018.1:0-4191 GCA_041301395.1 Anaerolineae bacterium | reverse complement strand
GGTATCTGGACGCGCGACCTGCTCACTTTGCCTCACCCTACGTTCAATCCCGGCGATTTCACCATCGTCGAAGACACCGCCACCGGCGAAATTGTCTCTTCCCTCAACCTGATCTCCCAGGAATGGAGCTTTGCGGGCATACCCTTTAAGGTTGGGCGTCCCGAGCTGGTCGGGACAAAACCCGAATACCGCAATCGCGGCCTGGTTCGGGCTCAGTTCGAGGCTATCCACACCTGGAGTGCACAGCGCGGCGAGCTGGTTCAGGGGATTACCGGCATTCCGTATTATTATCGCCTGTTCGGTTACGAGATGGTGATGACGCTTGGCGGCGGCCGCGCCGGCTATCTGCCGCAGGTCCCCAAACTTAAGGAAGGCGAGACCGAGCCCTATCTCATTCGCCCGGCCGTCGAAAGCGACCTGCCCTTCATTGCCGGGTTGGTAGAGCAGGCCGACCGCCGCTACCTGGTCAGCTGCCGGCGAGACGCCGAGATGTGGCGCTACGAGCTGAATGGCAAGAGCGCCCGCAATATTGACCGTACCGAGCTTTGCGTGATCGAAACTCCGGAATCCGAACCGGTTGGCGTATTGGGGCATTCGGCAGAAAATTGGGGGCCGATGCTGGCCGCCAGGCTGTATGAAGTCAAGCCGGGCATCTCGTGGGCGGCAGTCACCCCCAGCGTAATCCGCTTCGTGTTTGCAGCTGGTCGAGCCCTGGCCGCCAGGGATGGTAAAGAAGCCGAGTTTTCCAGTTTTGGCTTGTGGTTCGGGCCTGACCATCCGGTCTATCATATCGTTCCCGATCGCCTGCCCAGAGACCGCAAGTCCTATGCCTGGTATATCCGTGTGCCCGATTTACCCGTTTTTCTACGCCACATCCAGCCGGTGCTCGAACAGCGCCTGGCCGGCTCTTCTCTGGCAGGTCACAGCGGCGAGCTCAAGATCACTTTTTACCGCAGCGGGTTGAAGCTCCTGTTTGAGCAAGGCCGGATAACGGAAATATCTTCCTGGAAGCCGGAGCCTCTGGGGCACTCTGGGGATGCCGCTTTTCCCGAGCTTACTTTCCTCCAGCTCTTGTTTGGTTACCGCAACCTGGAGGAACTGAACTATGCCTTTGCAGACTGCTGGTGGGATAACGACACTGCCTACGCACTGCTCACCACCCTCTTCCCCAAGCAGATCTCCTCGGTCTGGCCGGTATCCTGATCCAAACCTTACTTACGCACAACCGGCGGAGCCCACAAACCTCCGCCGGTTGTATTTTTCAATCACCTGATCGAGATGCCTGGTTTCTATGCCCCCGTATAAACCGGCGTCAGCCACTCGGGGTAAGCGGGATGCCGGCCACGCACCGCATCATCGAAACAGGCTCGCAGGCGCGCAGTGACCGGCCCCATCTGGCCTGATCCGATTGGCCGGTGGTCTATGCGAGTCACGGCAGTGATCTGGGCGGCAGTCCCCGTCATGAAGAATTCATCGCACAGGTACACTTCAGTACGGTCAATCGGCCGCTCAACCACCTGCAGGCCGATCTCCCGGTTGGCCAGCTCGATCGCTGTTTGCCGGGTGATCCCCTCCAGGATATTCTCGGTCACCGGCGGCGTGACCAGCACCCCATCCCGCAGCATGAAGATATTCATTGCGCTGCCTTCAGAGATGTGGCCATCTTGATTCAATACCAGCGCTTCATCGAAGCCGGCTAACAATGCATCCGATTTGACAAAGGCCGAGTTGGCATACGCGCCGCTGATCTTGCCGCGCGCCGGGATCATGTTATCGTCCACCCGCCGCCATGAGGAGACTGTGACATGGGCGTTGGTGTCATTGGATACATACAGGTCAAATGGAATCGAAACGATGGAGAGCTCGTCTGTCAACCCGTGCAGTTTTACCCCAATAATCTCATCGGCTTTATACGCCAGCGGACGCAGGTAAATATCCCGCCGGTAGCCTTCCTTCAAGACAAGCTGCCGGGCAACCTCGGTCAGGCTCTCTGGCGAGTGATCAAAACTCATCCGCATCAATCGGGCGGAATTTAAGAAACGCCGAAAGTGCTCCTGGGGACGAAACAGGAATAACTGCTGCTGCTCGGGATTCCAGTAAGCGCGCAACCCGCCAAAGACAGCGGTCCCATAATTCAGCGCGTGGGTCAGGACCCCGACTTTCGCCTGCTCGTACGGCACAATCGATCCTTGGAAATATGCGTAATTGGGTAGATCCATCCATCCGCCTCCATAAATCCGGTCAAATTGCTCGGCTTTGAATTATATCACCCGCCATTCACCGATCTCCAATGACGCCCGCGGGCCTGCCAGTGGAATTCAGGTTTCTCTAAATTTAAAATCGGAGTATACTCAACCCTGTCTGGTTAAATTCTCGGCAAACATTACCGAATTTCATTGATCCGTCAAGATCTTCGGCCAGCCAAGGAGTGTTTTTATGAAACGTGCGGTCAGCATCAGCCTGGGATCTTCCAAGCGCAACAAGGCGGTGGAGGTCGAGTTGCTTGGCCAGGCCGTCAGCATCGAGCGCATCGGTACAGATGGCGATATGGAAAAAGCCGCCCGCATGTATCAGGAGCTGGATGGTAAAGTCGACGCTTTTGGTGTGGGCGGTGCCGATCTGGGCTTGCTGGTAGATACCCGCTGGTACCCGCTGCATTCCGTGCAAAAGATGGTGCGCTTCATCAAGCAGACCCCGGTGGTGGACGGAACCGGTCTAAAGAATACCCTCGAAAATATGCTCGCGCCTTACCTGGATGAGCATCTCTCCGCATACATGAAGCAGCATGGCAAAACGGTGTTTGTCACTTCTGGATTAGATCGCTGGGGGATGTCCAGTTCTTTCGTTGATGCAGGCTACGAGTACGTGTTTGGTGATTTTATGTTCGGGTTGGGGATTCCCATTCCAATTCGATCTGTCGGCAGTCTCAAGCTGTTGGGAGCACTGCTGCTACCGATCGTTACCCGGCTGCCTTTCGAGTGGATCTACCCAACCGGGGAAAAGCAGGACAAACGCATCCCGAAATACGAAAAATATTACAATTGGGCGACCGTCATCGCCGGAGATTGCCACTATATCAAGCGCCACTTACCGGAAAGGCTGGAAAGCAAGGTGATTGCCACCAACACTACCACTTCGGAAGATGTGGAGACTTTCCGCCGCGCCGGAGTGCGCTACCTGGTCACCTCCACCCCTGTGCTGCAGGGCCGCTCTTTTGGCACCAACATGATGGAAGCCGCCCTGATTGCCATTTCAGGAAATGGTCGCGCCTTGACTCACGACGAGTACGCTGCGCTGTTGAAAGAGCTGCAATTTGAGCCTCAACTCCAGGAACTGAACGCCTGAAATCATCCAAGATAGGAGATCATTAAGATGGATGCAATCGTCACAGCCGGTGGAATACCCAAGCCCGACGAGCCCCTTTACGTGCGGACTCAGGGGCAAAGCAAGGCGCTGCTGGATGTCAACGGCAAACCCATGATTCAATGGGTGTTGGATGCCCTGTGCGGGGCGCAAACCATCGACCAAATCCTTATCATGGGCCTGGAGCCAGATAGCGGGCTCAACTGCAGCAAAATCGCCGATTATATGCCCAACCAGGGCAGCATGTTTGAAAATATCCGCGCCGGCATGATCCGGATAAAGCAAATTAATCCTGCCGCGCACCATGCGTTGGTGGTCTCATCTGATATCCCCACCATCACTTCCGCCATGGTGGACTGGGTAGTCAACACCTGCATGCAGACCGACGAAGACGCCTATTACAATGTAATCGAGCGCAGCCTGATGGAAAAACGCTTCCCAGGGTCGAAGCGCACTTACACCCGGTTAAAAGATATGGAAGTATGCGGCGGCGATATGAACGTCATCCGCACGATGACGGGCACCGATAATGACGACTTCTTCGAGCGGCTGATCTCGGCCCGCAAGAGTGTCTTCAAACAGGCCCAGCTGATTGGATTTGGCACACTTATCTTATTCCTCCTAAGGCAGTTAACGCTGGATGATGCGGTCGCGCGGGTGGTCAAGCGCATCGGCCTGACCGGGCGAGCCATCCGCTGCCCTTACGCGGAAGTGGGCATGGATGTTGACAAGCCGTTCCAACTGGAGCTGGTCTGCGCCGATTTAGCTGCACGCCAGGCTGGATGAAAGGGGATTGGGCCAACCGGCTGCTCGAGCTGGACGCTTCCT
>JBFYSP010000213.1:0-22775 GCA_041301395.1 Anaerolineae bacterium | reverse complement strand
GTTCGTTGGCCTGGTCGTTGCCAACCTGGGCGTAGAACCACTGGTGGGCGGTTTCATGTGCGGCGATCGCCACCAGGTATTCTGCCGGGGTACCGGTGTACAGGTTGTAAAAGCCGTTGCTCAGGAAGTACAGGCCGTCGTACTCCATGCCGTCCAGGAAGTCGGCCTCGACCACGCTCAGTGTGGTCCTCTGATAGGGTCCGTAAAGCCGATTGTACAACTCCAGCGCCTCAACCGTGGTCTGCAATGCGGCCTGCCCGGAAAGAGCATGGATCGGGAAAAAGTAACTGGTGACGGTGACGGGCCCCACCTGGGCAGTGGCTGTTTCGTAGGCATGGCTGGCGGACCAGGCAAAGTTGCGCGCCGCCTCGTGTTGGTAAACGTGCCATTCGCCTTCCTGCACCGCAGGGGCGCTGGCGGCGATGATCAGCGGCGTGCCGGCAGCGGAGGGCTTGATGCGCACGGTAAAATCGGCGGCTTCATAGGCCAGGTACTCGCCATAGTAGGATGGCTCGTTGGCCAACCATCCCTGCCCGGGGATGTAAGGCGGAATGAAAGGGTACCAGTCTACCAGGTTGGTCTGGCGGTCGGTGTAGCCAAACGGGATGGGGCGGATGCTGGGATCCGGCGTGGGAGAGGGCAGGTTGAGGCTGTAACCCAGCGAAAGGTTGGCGCTTTCACCCGGCGCCAAGGGTTCAGGCAGCGGCAAGCGCACCTGCGCACCGTTGTAGACTGGCTCGATCGGCGTCCCGTCGCTCCAGGACAGGTTGTCGAGCTTAAATGTCCCGTCGTAACGCAAAGGTTCAACGATCAAGAGCAGCTCGCTCAATGCCTCCGGAGAATTGTTGGTGTATTCGATTTGCTCCTGGACAGTCAGGATGTGGCTCCAGTAATCCAATTCGGCTAACAGATTGTACTGCGCCCGCTGTGGGGGCTGCGGTGTTGGGGATGCCGTGGGCAGGGATACGCTGGTGGCGGTGGGAGGAACGATGGGCTGTGTGGCGGTAGGCAAAACAGGCGACGGTGAAATCTCCGGCGGGGGATTCCCCGGCGAGGCGCAGGCAGTCAGAAGAGCAATCACCATACAGGCCAGCATCAACCGGCCAGATTTCCCGGCGGTCATAACGATCAGATCCGGCTCCTGATCTTCAGCAGGCGTTCCCCGGCTTGCAGCAGGGTTTCATCGCGCTTGGCGATATTGAAGCGCACCAGGTGGCGGACGGGACGGCTGAAAAAACTGGAGCAGGGGAGCCCGGTGACGCCGATCTCCCTGGCCAGCCACAGGCAAAACTCAAAATCGTCCTCAAATCCCAGGGTAGAAATATCGGCCAGGACAAAACAACCGCCCTGCGGGCGCAGGTAGCCCAACCCGGCCTGGTCCAGGCAGCCCAGGAAGAGCTCTAGCTTGCGGGTGTAATCCTCCTGGAGCTGGATATAGTATGCATCGGGCAGGCTGAGCGCCGCGACGCCTGCTTCCTGCAATGGGGCGGCCACACATACCGTCAGGAAGTCGTGCACTTTGCGGATGCAGGTGGTGATCTCGGGGGGAGCGATGGCATAACCCAATCGCCAACCGGTAATGGAATAGGTTTTGGACAGCGAGCCGCATGAGATGGTGCGTTCGTACATGCCCGGCAGAGTCGACAGGTAAGTATGGCGGTGAGGAGCATAAACGATGTGCTCGTAGACTTCGTCGGCGATGACAACGGCATCGTATTCCTGGGCCAGTCCGGCGATGGTCTGCAGTTCGTCCAGGGAGAACACCTTGCCGCTCGGGTTGGATGGGTTGCACAACACCAGGGCTTTAGCGCCGGCCTGAAACGCCTGGCGCAGGGCTACGGGGTCCAGGGTGAAATCCGGCGGCTGCAGGGGAACATAAACAGGGGTGGCGCCGCACAACTGTGCATCGGGTGCGTAGCTTTCGTAATATGGCGAGAAGATGATCACCCGGTCGCCGGGATCGCAGACGGCCTGGATGGAAGCCATCATGGCCTCCGTGCCCCCGCAGGTCACGGTGATATCGTCTGGGTCGACCGGCCGTCCACTGAAACGGGTTTGCTTGGTCGCCAGCGCCTGGCGAAAGCGAGCGGATCCAAAGGTAGCGGCATACTGGTTGTGCCCGCTGCGCAGGGCCTGCACGGCGGCTTCGATGATCTCTGGGGGAGGGTCGAAGTCTGGAAATCCCTGGGCCAGGTTGATGACGTCATACGCCCGGGTAAGCTGCGCCATGCTGCTGATCGGGGAGTCCTGGATTTGATCCAGGCGAGCGGACAAAGACCTGCGTCCCGGGGAGCGAGGCTGAGGTTCCATACGGATTATGACACCATCTCTTCGCGGACTTTCTGGTAGAGCGTTTCCGCCTTCAGCTCGCTAAGCGTGTAGCAGGAAGCCTCCAGGTGGTCGGCCAGGTTTTGGGCCAACCCCTGATCGAAAGCGGCGTGCTCCATGTTGATCACCACGCTGCGGATATTGTCCTCGGCGATCTGCCCGGCGATACGGTTGGATTCTTCCTGAGGGGGCAGGGTGGACATGGAGACGTTGCCGGCGCCATCGGTGAGCAGGATCATCAGCGGGTTGACATCCGGATGCAGGGTGCGCTCCTTCTGGATGACATCGTAAGCCATGAACAGGCCGGCGGAAAGGGGGGTTTTGCCGCCAACCGGGATATCGGCCAGGGCGCGCTGGGCCAGCTGCACAGAATTGGTGGGGGGCAGCACCAGGGTGGCGCGGTTCTTCTGAAAGACCACCAGCCCGACCCGGTCGCGACGCTGGTAGGCATCGGTTAGCAATGAAAGGATGGCACCCTTGGTGGCCTGCATGCGCTCGGCGACGGCCATCGACCAGGAGGCATCCACCACAAACAGGATCAGGTTGGAGGATTTTCGGACGCGAATCTTGCGCTGGAAATCACTGGACAGAATGGCAAAGGCCACCCGCTTGCGCATCTCCTGGCGCTCCACCTGGTAAGGGGCGGCAGCCCGGATGGTGGCATCGAAGGCCAGGTCGTCGGTGCGACCACCGGCAGGGCGTGCCTGGATGTAGCGGCCGCGTTTGCGATCGGTGCGGGTGCGCGAACGCCTTCCGCCGTGGTGGCGGGTAATTTTATCCAGCGGGCTTTCGATCTTGCGGGGGATAAAGGCCTGCCCAACTTTGACTTTCTCGCCCCCGTCCCACCAATTGGCGCTGAGGGTGTCGAAAACTTTTTGCGGGGCAGGCTCGGCCGGGGTCTGGCTCGATTCTTCAGCCTGAACTTCGGTCGTTACTGCTTTTTTTTTTCGGAAGCCTGTTCGTCGCCGGGCTGCATTTCGGGCTCGCCTGTATTGGCGGAGGCACCTTGCAGCTGCTCGATGCGCTCCTGCAGGTCTTCCATCGACATTTCGGCCTGGTAGAATGGCCCGCGTTTCAGGCGATGCGGCAGTGTTAGCTCGGCTGCCAGGGCGATATCCCGATCGGTGATGGACAGGCGGCCCTCGAAAGCGGCGTGGGCGCGGGCCGTTTTAAGGATCACCAGGTCGGAGCGGTGGCCATCGACATTGAGCGACGAAGTCAGAGCGGCGATCGAAAGCAGGTCACGGTTGGTATGCGTGACCCGGTCCACCAGCGTACGGGCCTGCTCGATCTGGTGCGAAAGCTCCGCCTCGCGGGGCTCCCATTGCTGGTAAAAATCATCGTGGTCGGCTTCGTAGGCCAGGTTGCGCTGCATGATCAGGACGCGCTCTCGGGCTTCGCGAATGCCGCGAATTTCGACCGAAAGAGCGAACCGGTCGAGCAGCTGGGGGCGCAGGTCGCCTTCTTCCGGGTTCATCGTCCCTACCAGGATAAAACGCGCCGGGTGGGCAAAGCTGATGCCTTCCCGCTCGACGATATTGGTGCCCATAGCGGCCGAATCCAGCAGCAGATCGACGACATGGTCATCCAGCAGGTTGACTTCATCGATGTAAAGCAAACCTCGGTTGGCAGCAGCCAGCACGCCCGGTTCGAAGTGCCGCTCGCCTCGCTGGATAGCCTTTTCGATATCCAGGGTACCCACCACGCGATCTTCCGTTGCGCTGACCGGCAAGTTGATGAAGCGGATGCGGCGATTGGCGACAACCATTTCTTTGCCTTGCGCTATGTGCTCTTTTACCCAGTCCGACCAGGTATTGGGGGCATTGGGGTCGTCGTTGAAAGGGGAGTCGATGAAGACTTCGATTTGCGGCAGCAAGGCGGCCATAGCACGGGCCGCGGTGGATTTTCCGGTGCCGCGCTCGCCGCGAATCAGCACCCCACCGATGCGTGGGTCGACAGCATTTAAAACCAGGGCACGTTTCATGCGCTCCTGGCCTACAATAGCGGTAAATGGATAAATCGGCGGCATGGAAATCTCGTGGTTGAATAGATCTGGTCCAGCACATAATCTTATCATAAAGGTTGTCAATAAGACCTTTCACATTTATAATTGGCGTCGTTATCTTAATCAACTATCGGAGCCAGCTTTAATTATGGAACAGCAAAACGCCCTTGTTGGGCAAGAGGTTGAACCCGCCGGCGAGCAGCAACCCGGCCAAGCCCCGTCCGAAGCAGCAGCAGCCCCTGAGTCTGCATCGATGGAATCTCTCCTGGAAGAGCAGGGTCTCAGCCTTGATTTTCCAACCCAGGGTGAGATTCGCCAGGGAGTCATTGCAACGCTGAGGGAGAACGAAATCCTGGTCAGCATCGGAACAAAATCCGAAGGGGTGATCACCGGCCGCGAGTTGGAATCCATCTCGTCCGAGGAACGTGCCGTTTTTGAAGTCGGGCAGAAAATTCCTGTGTTTGTGGTTTCTCCCGAA
This sequence comes from Anaerolineae bacterium, assembly GCA_041301395.1. GTDB lineage: Bacteria > Chloroflexota > Anaerolineae > Anaerolineales > UBA4823 > CTSoil-045. The sequence continues at coordinate 17,964 of JBFYSP010000213.1, read as the reverse complement.
GACCAGAACGGCAACGTGGTGCTCTCCTATGTCCGGGCACGTGAAGAGAAGGACTGGGAGGAAGTACAAGAACTGCTGGAAAGCAATTCGGTCCACGACAGCCGGGTGATAGGCTATAACAAGGGTGGCCTGATCGTACCTATCGGCAACCTGCGTGGCTTTGTCCCCGCATCCCAGATCAGCCTGAGCCGGCGCACGAGCGGACCAGGATCTAATGAATCGCCGGAGCAGCGCTGGGCCAAGATGGTGGGAGACCCGATCAAGGTACGCGTCATCGAGGTCGACCGCGAGCGGCGGCGCCTGATCCTTTCCGAGCGCATGGCGCTGCAGGAGACCCGCGAATCGCTTAAAGACCGCCTGCTGGACGAGCTGCAAGAGGGCTCTATCCGCACCGGGCGTGTCACCAGCCTGGCTGAGTTTGGCGCTTTTGTCAACATTGACGGCGCGGACGGCCTGGTGCACCTGTCGGAGATTTCCTGGGAGCGCATCCAGCACCCCAACGAAGTGCTGAAAGTTGGACAGGAAGTACAGGTCAAGGTCATCAGCGTGGATCGCGATCGCAAGCGTATTGGCCTGTCCATTCGTCAACTGCTAGCCGACCCCTGGACGCAGAAGACTTCTCATCTAAAAGAGGGTATGCTGGTCGAAGGCACCATCACGCACCTGACCAAGTTCGGCGCTTTTGCCCGGCTGGATGATGACCTGGAAGGGTTGATCCACCTGTCCGAGCTGAGTGAGAACCGCATCAATCACCCCAAGGAAGTTGTCAAGGAGGGTGAGGTGGTTACCCTGCGGGTGATCAAGATCGATCCTGAGCGCCGCCGGATTGGCCTGAGCCTGCGGAAAGTAGATTCGCCGGCCTATGCCGACCTGGATTGGAAGATGGAGCTGGCCGGTGAGGTCGAAAAGGTCTCCACCAGCGAGACTGAGTTGGAGGGCGAAGAACCTGCTGCCAGCGAGCTTGTGGTTGCGGAAGAAGCATCTGCTGCCAGTGAGCCGGTAGTGGCGGAAGAAGAAGTGGCTGGCAGCGAGCCGGTGGTGGCCGAAGAAGAAGCTGCTGCCAGCAAAGCCGAGGTAATGGAAGAAAGCCCTGCCGATGAACCGGTAGCGGGCCAGAGCGGTAACCTGGAAGATATCCAGGGCATCGGGCCTGCTTACGCCGCCCAGCTCAATCAGATTGGCGTGTTTACCACCGCCCAGTTGCTGGAAACCGGCGCCACACCTGCCGGGCGCGAAGAGCTGGCAGAGAAATCGGGCATCAGCCCGAAGCTGATCCTGACCTGGGTCAACCACTGCGACCTGTTTCGCATCAAAGGCGTTGGCCCACAGTATGCCGAGCTGCTGGAAGCTGCCGGCGTTGATACGGTAGTCGAGCTGGCGCAACGCAACCCCGAGAATCTGGCGGTCAAGCTGGCTGAAGTGAATGCCGAGAAGAACCTGGTCAACCGTCTGCCTGACGAGGGCGGCGTGACCGATTGGATCGAGCAGGCTAAAGAACTGCCGCGGGCAGTCAGCTACTAATTACCTGAACATGCTGAATTCTTAGAGCGCACCTTCGGGTGTGCTCTATTTATATAGGCAACAACCCTAAGAATTGTATTAATTATTTGCCAGGTAACCACCGGAAAGATAGACTCCGGGCAAACTCTGGTAGAATCTTTAGTTGGGAAAAAGTCTCGCAGAAGATTTTGATCCAAACATTTGTAGGTACTGTACGGATTGCAGGAGGAGTACCGTGTCTAGCATGGAACGATTTACACAGCGGGCGCGCCGCGTTTTAAGCCTGGCTCACCAGGAAGCCGAGCGCATGCGTCACGATTATATCGGCACCGAGCACCTGCTCCTGGGCTTGCTGAGGGAAGAGGGTGGGGTTGCCGGGCGTGTGTTGCGCGAGCTGGGCCTGGAAGCCGGCCGCGTGGAAGAGATGATCGACCGGTTGACCGGCGCCGGGAGTGCCCGGAGCGGGAAGCTGGACCTCTCGCCCGGAACGCAGCAGGTGCTGGAGTTCGCCGTGGAAGAGGCGCGGCGGATGGGGCATCATTATATTGGTACAGAACACATCCTGCTCGGATTGGTGCGCTATAACGAAGGCGTTGCAATGGACGTCCTGCGCAAGATGGGCATCACTCCAGAGCAGATTCGTCGCCAGACGCGTCGGGTACTGCAGGAAAGCAGCGCTTCCCGGCGTACTGGGGTATCGGCAGAGCAGAAAGCAACCCCGGCACGTGGGGAGCAAGCCAAACCCAAGACGCCAATGGTGGACCAGCTGGCGACCGACCTGACCTCTCTGGCTGAAGAAGGCAAGCTGGATACGGTTGTGGGGCGCCAGATGGAGATCGAACGGGTCATCCAGATCCTGGCGCGGCGCACCAAGAACAATCCGGCCCTGATCGGCGAGCCGGGCGTGGGCAAGACTGCCATCGTCGAAGGGCTGGCGCAGCGCATCGTGGATGGGGATGTGCCCGCCCCGCTGCTCGACAAGCGCGTCCTGCAGTTGGATGTCGGCTCCCTGGTAGCCGGGACGATGTACCGCGGCCAGTTTGAGGAGCGCCTGAAGCGCGTGATTGACGAGCTGAAAGCCTCCGGTGCGATCCTGTTCATCGACGAAGTGCACATGTTGGTAGGCGCCGGCGCAGCCGGTTCATCGGTGGACGCAGCCAACATCCTGAAGCCGGCGCTATCGCGCGGCGAGCTGCAGGTGATTGGCGCCACAACACTCGACGAATATCGCAAGCATATCGAAAGCGATGCCGCCCTGGAGCGGCGCTTCCAGCCGGTACTGGTGGAAGAACCGAGCATCGATGAGACGATTGAAATCCTGCGCGGTGTGCGGAATGCATACGAAGAGCACCACCGCCTGACCATCTCCGACGAGGCCCTGGATGCCGCGGCGCACCTCTCGGCACGCTACGTGACCGAGCGCTTCTTGCCGGATAAGGCCATCGACCTGATTGACGAGTCGTCCTCGCGGGTACGCATGTACAAGAGCTCCTCGGCCAAGACGGCTAAGGACTTAATGAGCCAGCTGCGCGAGACGCGGCAAAACCACACTCTGGCGTTGGAAGACGGTCGCAACGACGACGCCCAGGATTTTCTGGACCGCCAGGAAGCCCTGGAAAGCCAGCTGGAGCGCCTGCGCACCGGGTGGGATCGCTCGAACAGCCCCATCGTGACGGCGGAGGATATCGCCGAGCTGGTATCGATGTGGACCGGTGTGCCGGTCATGCAGATCGCCCAGGAAGAGTCACTGCGCCTGCTGCAGATGGAAGATGAGCTGCGCCAGAGAATCATCGGACAGGAAGAAGCCATCCAGTCGATTTCGAAGGCAGTGCGCCGGGCGCGCGCCGGCCTCAAGGATCCCCGCCGGCCGATTGGCTCGTTTATCTTCCTTGGCCCGACCGGGGTAGGGAAAAGCGAGCTGACCAAAGCCCTGGCGCGCTTCCTGTTTGGCAGCGAAGACGCCCTGATCCAGCTGGATATGTCGGAGTTCATGGAACGCCACAGTGTCAGCCGCCTGGTGGGTGCGCCTCCCGGCTACGTGGGCTACGAGGAATCTGGCCAGCTGACCGAAGCGCTGCGCCGCCGCCCGTACTCGATCGTCGTCTTCGATGAGATCGAGAAGGCCCATCCGGAAGCGCACAACATGCTGCTGCAGATTATGGAAGAAGGGCACCTGTCGGATGCCCGCGGCCGCAAGGTGGATTTCCGCAACGCGATCATCGTGATGACCTCCAACGTGGGGGCCGATATGATCAAGCGCCAATCCAGCCTGGGCTTTGCCATCAAGAAGGACGAAGAGACCGAAGAAAAGCTGGCGTACGAAGAGATGCGCAAGAAGCTGAGCGAGAGCCTGAAACGTGTTTTCCGCCCTGAGTTCATCAACCGGGTCGACTCGATCATCGTCTTCCGCTCCCTGAGCCGCGAAGATATTACCAAGATCGTTGAGTTGGAGATCCAGAAAGTGGCCCAGCGCCTGGAAGAGCACGCCATTGTGCTCAAGGCGACCCCGGCTGCGTTGGAGAAGCTGGCCGACATGGGATACGACCCAGATATGGGCGCCCGTCCCCTGCGCCGGGTGATCCAGCATAAGGTGGAAGACCCATTGTCCGACTCGCTGCTGGCCGGCGACTTCAACGATAACGACACGATCATCGTTGACATGGTCGATGACGAGATTGTGCTGCAGCGTAACGCAGGGGAACTGCAAAGCCAGCCGCCCCAACCTGTGATCGCACAGGGATAATCGACAATCAATAAAAGGACGGGTCCAGTGAAGGGACCCGTCCTTTGTATTTAACAGGGCAGGGCGGCTTTCTTAGCTACCGCAAAAACTCTTCGGTAAACGAAAACGTCGACTCGGCCCCGCGGCCTAGAGCGCCGCGGGGTAAACTCCAAAGCGGATGGCATTGGCTTTCTTTACTCATTAAACGAGAAAGTCGATTCTGCGTAAAAGCGGATGGCGTTGGCGGACATACGCGCCATCAGCCAGTCGTGCAGCCATTCACGCTTACGCTCCAGCGTCCAGTTGGATTGCAGCACCCCCAGGGGAATATTGATATTGAGCGCCCGGTTGGCGATGATGTGGCGGGTGATGCCGCTCGGCACGCGGTAGCCGTTGAGGGTGGCGTGCAGGATGTCCTCCGGCCGGTAACGCCGGAAAATGACCAGAGCGGTGATATCCGGGTAGTAGGGTTTTTGTATCTCCCAGATATCGTTGGAAGCACGGAAGATATCCGCCTGCCCCTTATAGACCTTGACCAGGTCGATCAACAGGTGCAGGTCGCTGACGCTGGTCATGCCGGGATGCAGCACCTTACGCACACCGCTCTCGCACACGATGTAGGCGATAGCCAGGCTGCGCTCCAGGGATTGGCGCGCCTCGGACAGGCTGCAGGCTTCCAGCTGCATGCCGCCCATCTGAGTCAGCGCCAGCTCGAACTCCTCCAGCGACATGCCGGAAACTACGTGGTACCAGGTATCCAGCACCACGTTTGGCTCTACGTAACTCACCAGCTGGACGACGATATGGGAGATGCCTAACTCCTGGAAGGCGATTACCCGGTTTGCTCCATCCAGGACGACATACTGCGTGCTGCCCGGCATCTCTGCCACGACCGGTGGATTCTTCAGGATGCCTTCTTCGATGATGCGCCGGCTGAGCTTATCAATGCGGCGCGGGTCGAATTCCTCGTGCGGCACCAGGTCGGCCGTGCACAGGATGCGCAGATCGGGGAGAACGGTTGAATCTTTCATGGGAAGGTCAACACCAGAATGGAATTATAGCACGCGTACTTCGCTAAAATAATTCCGGCGGGCGCCCAGGCCCACCGGAATTACTGTCCATGTCGAAATAAAGCACTGCCTCGAAGTATTACCTCGGTACAGTAACTACCGCCATGCGGCCGGGCGACCACCAGGTGATAAAGCCGGCCTGGATGATGGGCTTGATCTGGATGGCATCCCCGGCGATCAGCCATTCTACTAATGGATACATGCTCAGGTCGTCGCCGGTCGAAAGGACAGCGACATAGCCGCCGGCCGGGCGCAAGGCAACCGAGGTTGCGCCTTCGACAAATATCTCCTGACTGCTGGTGAACGGTAAGGTATAAAAAGTTTCCTTTTCCTGGAATATCAGCCCACTGCTATCAGGTCGCCAGGCGCTCCAGCTGCCGTCGATCTCCGAGGACGAAACCTCGCAGGCTGTACCATCATAGTATGCGGCGTCGATAAAGCTATCAGAGAGATGGTGGTACGTGATCTGCGATGCTTTTGGACAAGCCGAGGGGAACTCGGCGTTGACCGCGACCACCCAGCGCTTGCCGGTGTTTTCGATCATCCCTTCTACCTGGGATTGCGAGCCTGTGGTGGAAGTCATGTAAAGGTACCAGTTGCGGGCAATGAAGGGCTCGCTCTCGCTGGCATCTTGCGTATCGGTCACCTGGACGATTTTCTTGCCATCGATGGTGATGCGGTAGATATCGGTCTGGTCTTCGCCGGCCTTTTGCCAGGAATAATACACCCAACAGCCATCTGGGCTGATGCTGATGATATCGCTGCTGCTCGAGCCGGCGATCGGCAAGTCCAGGTGGTATTCCAGGATCGGCTTCAAATTATTCAGCACAAATACCGTGATGATGCCGGCCTGCTTGGCGACAATCACCTCTTTGGGGAGGCAGGTATCGATGACTTCCTCTTCGGCTACTGGAGGTGGAACCTGAGGGGGTGGTGGGGGCGGCGTGGGGCTCTCGGTGGGTGGGGGAGTAGTTGGCGTCGGTGGCGTCACTGTCACTGTCGGTGGCGTGGGGGTGGGCGGCGTGGCGGTAGGAGGTTCCGTAGGTTGGGGGGTTTTGGTCGGTTTATTACCGCACCAACCGTTGTTATCGTCTTCCCGATCGGGGTCATTGCCGCAGCCGTTATTGCCGTCATGTTCTTTATCCGGTCCCGGCAGGCCGCGGTTCATGCCGTGCGTATCATCATCGGGCACTGAAGGCGATTTGCCCCGAATGCCGCCATTGTTCCCCTTGTTGCTGTTCCCGGAGTTGTTCGAGGCACCAGCGTTACCGCTGGGGGAATTGCCTTGATTTGCAGGCTGGCCGCCGGCGTTTGACGAATTGCCGTTGTTTTGCTTGATGGTCGGTTTACCGGCCAGGGCGATATCGTCATACGAAGGGCTAGCGAGCACCAGGATCATCAGCGCCAGCAGCGCGATCATAGGAAAGCCAATCATGAATTTGACAGTGCTTTTTTTGGACATATGAAACTTCTGCCCCCAGGCAGCCTCCCCAATATTCAACTATTTAGCTGGAATTATGAGATTAATGTGAAAAGATTATACCACCGAACTAATGATAAATTAATATGAATAATGAGGGGATTATTACGGAAGCCTGTCTTTCAGTGCCTGTCGGACGGCGTTGATATCCGCCGGCAGCTCCAGGGGCGGGTTGGCCAGGCGGGAGGTGACCTGCGGCAGCCGGCCGTCGTGATAACCGACCTTGAAATCGGTGAATTTAAGCCCGTGGGCGGTGGAAATGACCACCACGCGCTCTTCTCGCCGGATGACGCCCTTCTCGACCAGTTTGAACAGCGCCGCCAGGGCCACCCCGGTCTGCGGGCAGACGTACAGCCCGTCCCGGTCGGCACGCGCCGCAGCATCGGCCAGCTCGTCCTCGCTGGCCTGCTCCACCACGCCGTCCAACTGGCGCAGCACCTTCACGGCTCGCTCGTAGCTGACCGGCGCGCCGATCTGGATGGCGCTGGCCAGGGTCTTCTGAGCTGCCACCGGTTGGTAGCTGGCAAAGCCGTCGCGAAAGCTGAGATACAGCGGGTTGGCTTGCTCCGCCTGGGCGCAGGCGATGCGCGGCAGCCGCTCGATCAGGCCCAGCTCACGCATCATCAGCAGCCCCTTGGCCAGGGCGCTGACATTGCCCAGGTTGCCGGCCGGGATGACGATCCAATCGGGCGGCTTCCAGTCGAACTGCTGCAGGATCTCGACCGCCACCGTCTTCTGGCCTTCCATGCGCAGCGAGTTCATCGAGTTCGCCAGGTAGATGCTACGGTCGGCGGTAATTTCCTGTACGATACGCATGCAGCCGTCGAAGTCGGTATCCAGGGCCAGCACCAGCGCCCCGCTGGCGATAGGCTGGACGAGCTGGGCGGTGGAGATTTTGCCGCGCGGCAGGAAGATCAGCGTGGGGATGCCGGCGGCCGCGCCATAAGCAGCCAGCGCCGCCGAGGTATCCCCGGTCGAAGCGCAGGCCACCGCCCGGATGGGCTTGCCGTCGGCGATCATCTGCTGCACCGCCGAGACCAGCACGGTCATGCCCAGATCCTTGAACGAGCCGGTCAGGCTGTTGCCGCACAGCTTGACCCACAGGTCGGGCATGCCGACCTGCTGGCCGGTGCGCCTGGCGCGCAGGGTGGGGGTGAAGCCTTCGGCGGTGGAGGCGATGTTGTCGTCGTGGATCTGCGGCAGCACCCACTCCTTCTTGGACCACACGCCGCTGCCGTAGGGCCACTCCTCGCTGCGGATGCGCGAGTCGAACAGCGCACGCCATTCGGCGCCGCTGCGCTGGCGCAGGGCATCCATATCGTGGGTCACATCCAGCAGCCCACCGCAGTCCTCGCAGCGGTAGATCACGTCGTAGACGGAGTAGCGCCGGCCGCAGCCGCGGTTGCATTCCAGCCAGGAGTTGAATTCAAGGTTGTGCGTCATGATTTTTCCCCAAGGACGATGGCAGATGGAAAGATATCAACCACGAACCACACGAAATACACGAACAAAATATTTGGTTCGTGTGGTTCGTGTATTTCGTGGTTCTTATTTTTATTCACCGACGGAATGGGTGATCGCCTGGTGGAGGGCGGGGTAGCCGGCTGCCCGCAGCTTTTGATCTGGAAGAGCAGCCTCATCCGGCTTATCGGACAGGCCGAAGAGGGTGGCGCCCTGGGAGCGCCAGGCGAGGGCGGCGGAGCGTACTTCCTGGGTGATCAGGATTTCGCCTGTCAGCAGTGCTTCGATGGGGCTGTCATCCGGCAGGCAGCCGAAGCGAGAGATCGTCAGGCGGTACTCGTTGCGGCGGAAGGACTTGAAGGGCGTCGGGTCGCCGGCCTGCACGTTGGCCAGGATATCGGCGTGGATTGGTCGCAGACGGGGATCAAGAGCAGCAACGTTTTGCTCCACGCGGGCGATGAACTGCTCGAAGCTGGATAGTTGGCCGGCATCGACCTCGGAAACAGTCGCCTCCGGGTTGAACAGGCCGCCCACCAGCACCAGGCAGATGTAGGCCAGATAGTCCTGGTTATCGGCAGTGAAGGTGTGGTAGTGCGGCTGGTTGAGGTGGTCATAGATGCGGCGAAACGCTGGGGGATCGAAGGAGACGCCCAGGGCTTCGGCTACGGTCTGCTCGACCGCCTGGACGCGGGCGTTGTCGATCACCCCGGCATTGCGGCCGCGCGCCCCCACGGCGGTCTTGTCCAGGTCGATCACCACGGCGGTGTTCTCGTCGATGGGGAAGCCGCGCTCCAGGCACAGACGCTCGAAATCGGGTAAACCCGCCCAGCGGTTGGAGAGCACGAAAGCACCCTGCTCCAGCAGGGCAGGCGGCTCTCTGAGATTCTCGGAGGCGATGAAAGCCATCCCGGGCCAGCCGCCGGCCTGGCAGATGTTGGTGAAGGCCGTGCCGTCCAGCATCTGGGTATCGCCCAGGTAGATCAGGCGCTGCAAGGGGCTGGCGATACCGTCCAGGCGGCGGGCGGCCTGCAGCATGGCAACGATCACGCGGGCGTAATCGGCCTCGATCTTGCGCGGCGTGATGCCGGGAGCCAGCCCCAGTACGGGGCGCAGGTCGTCCAGGCCGGGTAATAATGGGTCGGCGGGGACCAGCTTGCGGTAGACTACCCGGTCGCCCAGGAACTCGCTCAGCGCAGTGCGTCCATAATTCTTCATCATGAGGCTGCCCATCCGTTGGCCAGGATCACCCGGTCGTGGATCTGGCGCACCGCCTCGGCGGCCTCGCCGGCTTCCACCACCATCGAGACGCTGCACTCGGAAGCGCCCTGGGCGATGGCGATGATATTGATGCGCTGCTCGGCCAGCGCCCCGAACAGGCGGGCGGCCACACCGGGCGTGCCGCGCATCCCGGCGCCGACGGCGGTGACGATGACCACCTCGGGCATCTCCCACACCCGGTCGATGTCCTGGCGGGCCAGCTCGGCAGACATCTCGCTTTCGATGGCGTGCATCACCGGCTGGGCGGTATCGGCGGGGACGATGAAGCAGATCGACTGCTCGGAAGAAGCCTGCGAGATCATCAGCACGCTGGCGCCCTGGCTGGCGACCGCCCCAAAGGTGCGGGCGGCGATGCCGGGCACGCCCATCATGCCGCGGCCTTCCACGGTGATCATGCTCAGGTTCTTGATGACGGTGACCGCCTTGACCGTGCCGTGCACCTCGCGCGAGACACGCTCGATCAGCGTGCCGGGGAAAGCGGGGTTGAAGGTGTTCTTGACCCACAGCGGGATGCTGCGCTCGATCACCGGGCGGATGGTGCGGGGATGCAGCACCTTGGCGCCGAAGTAGGCCAACTCGCCCACCTCGCTGTAGGACAGCACCGGGATGACCTGAGCGGCGGGCACGTAGCGCGGGTCGGCGCTCATCACGCCGTCCACGTCGGTCCAGATCCAAACTTCACTGGCGTCCAGGATGTCGCCCAGGATGGCGGCGCTGTAATCGCTGCCGCCGCGCCCCAACGTGGTGGTGACGCCATCCGGGTTGGCGGCGATGAAACCGGTAACCACCGGCACCACGCCGGCCTCCAGCAGGGGAGCCAGGCGGCTCTCGGCCTTAGGGCGGGAGGCGGTTGTGTTGGGGGAGGCGTGCTGGTAGTGGCTGTCGGTGACAATGACTTCCGTGGCGTCGACCTGCTGGCTGCTGACATCGATACGGCGCAGGGCAGCAGAGAACAGGCGGGCATTCAGGCGCTCGCCCAGGGAGGTGATGGCATCCAGGGCGCGCGGGGTCAGCTCGCCCAGCACGCATACAGAGTGGCACAGGATCTGGAACTCGGCCAGGTGGCGCTCAATGGCGTCCAAGGCGCCGTTGCGCTCCGGTCCCTGCCCGAGCAGGGCATCTACCACGGCGGTGTGCATTTCACTTAATTGAGAAGCAATCTGCAGGAAGGTGTGCTCGTCACCGGCGGCGGCTGTGGTGGCGCCGCGGATCAGCAGGTCGGTCACGCCGCTCATAGCGGAGACGACCACCACGACCTGCTGCCAGCTTTGCGTGGACTGCTGGACGATGCGGGCGGCTTGCTCGATGGCAGAGGGGCTGCCGACCGATGTGCCGCCGAACTTCATGACGAGGCGGGATTCATGGAGAGAGGACATGGGGGCGATTATAACAGGGGAGGAGATCGAAGGTTGAGTTGATTGGATTACATGTAGGTAAGTAGAAGGCCCAGAAAATAGAAAATACCTATGCGGGGCTTCCCCAGCACCTTGAACCACTGAGACACTGAAGATTGACCCACTTCAGGGCTTCATTTCTTCTCAGTGCCTCAGTGATTCTCTAACTGTTACCTGGGTAAGCGGTTAGGAAACCGCAGGTACTACATAAACATCGCCCTCACCACTGCCAGCGCCTGCCCCCATTGCTCGACCCGCAAATCCTCCCAGCTCTCCTTGACCCCCACCAGCTTGCAGATCGCATATCCCAGCGCAGCGGCATTGAACAGCGAGAAGGCAGCGTAGCCATAGCGCCCGGCGAGCAGGTCGGTGGCGGCGGCGAAGAGGGTCAGGGCCAGCAGGCCGTAGATGGCCAGGATGAAGCCCGGAGCGCTGGCGGTGCGCCCGCTGACTTTCGGGGTGCGTCCGAAGGGGATCTTCTGCCCGGTCAGGCCTTGCTGGATCGACTTGACCACCCCGGCCAGGTTGATCGGCACCAGCAGTAGGTTGAGAGAATAAATGCCAAAAATGTCCCGGCCGCGGTAGCCGCACAGCGCCAGGTCGCGACCGTAGAGGGTGAAGTAGGCCAGCGAAGCCAGCGGCGCCCAGAAGCTGTGCGCGCTGCTGTAAAACGGCAGGCTGAGCAGAGTCAGCAGCCCCAGGTTAACCAGAGTGATCGAGACCAGGTAGTGCGAGCGCATGGCGCCTTCGACCAGCCCACTCAGGCCAAGGCGCCTGTGCAGCAGGTAACGCAGCAGCTTGGGCAGGATGATCAGCCCGCCGTTGGCCCAGCGGCGGCGTTGGATGATCAGCGAGCCGAAGTCGGGCGGGGTGGCGCTGTAAGTCAGGCGCTCGGGGTAATTGTAGAGCTGCCAGCCACAGCTGGCCAGGTCAACGCTCGACTCCGTGTCCTCAATCACCGTACGGTCCTGGATGTAGCGCTGCACCGGGTAGCCGCGCTCGATATCAGTAACCACGATGTCGTCCAGGGCGCGGCGGCGGATGAGGGCATTGGCGCCCACCCAGTAGGTGGCCTGGTGGCGGGTGAAGCCCTGGTGAATGATGTACTGGATGTCGGTGGTGGCGCCGGCCAGCCGCTCCAACGAGCCCGGCGCGCCGCGGAAGGCGCTGTAGGGCGTCTGGGCGACGGCGATGCGCTCGTTGCCCGGTTGCTGCAGCAGGTGGATCAGGCGCAGGGCGTAGCCCGGCAGTAATAAGCAGTCAGCGTCCAGCACGATCAGGAAATCGGCCGTGGGGACGCTGAACTCGGCCTGCTCGGGGGTGGTCTCCTCCAGCAGCGGGCCCTGCTCGCTTTCGCGCACCAGGAAGTGCCGCCCGACCAGGCTGATATAGCTGTTCAGGTTCATCGCCTTGTTTGACTCGTGCGACAGGTTGACGAATGCCTTGCGCTCGAAGCCGGTGACGCGCACGGCGAACCAGGCGGCCAGCTTGCGATATTCGCGGGCGATCAGCTCCGGCGACAGGGGGCTTTCCAGGCTGCGCAGGTCCCCGGCGCGTTCCAGGCAGGAGGCGCGGCGGGCCAGTAGCACCTGGTCGACGAACAGGCGGTCGCAGTGGTCGGCGATGGATAGGCGTGCCTGGCGGTTGAACCAATCGGCGCAGTATTCCCACAGCCCGGCCAGGCGGCGGGCCTCATCTGCCGGTTCGGATGTGCCCAGCGCCACCCGCTTCTCGTACTGGCGCAGCTCTCGGCGCAGCGTTTTAGCAGGCACATCCAGCACCGCCTGCAACTGGTAGGGAGCGCGGCGCGCCCGGGCCAGCCCGGCAGCATCTTGCAGCGTAGCCGGCATGACCGGGTCGTCGATCAGCAGCACCACCCAGCGGTTGGGGTACTCTTGCAGCGCCGCCGACAAAAGCGTCTCCCAGACCACGCGTCGCTCTTCTTTATAGGAAGGCACCATAATGAGCAGGGGAGGGGCGGGCTGGTCATACAGGCTATCCAGCTCGGCTTGCGAGGTGGGATGGTGCCGCCGGCGGCGCTGGATGTAAGACAGGCGCGTTACCTGGTATACCAGGCTGCCGCCAATCAGGGAGGCCAGGATCAGGCAGAACAGAATATGCGGCAGGATCTGCAGCCAGGCGCCCTGTGCAACCTGGGCGGCGAAGATGCGGTACTGCTCCCAGATTGCCAATCCGCTGGCCAGCAAAGTGAAGGCGATCCCGGCGTAGCTAAGCGCCAACTCGCCCGGCTGCTCCCAACGCGTCTCGTCAATCGGGTCGAAGGTCTTGCCGGCCGAGTTATTTGAGATAAGTCCCCTCAGATGCATAGATTCCTCACAGGCGAATGAGATACTCCTGTGAGGAATCTATGCAATTGCCGTGCCAGCTTCTTAATATTAGAGAGATAGAGTTTTACTCAGCCACAAAATAGGCTGTAGCCAGCCCCCTCTCGTCATCCATGATCAACTCCATTCGACATCCCGGGCGGTAGTCCGCCACTCGCAGCAGGCGCAGGCAGGCCTCGACCGGCCCTTGCCCCTGGTCGCCCAGCCATTCGCCGGAGCAATCCGGCGCGGCGTAGAAAAATTCACGGCTGAAGGTGGTGGTGGGATCGTCCAGGCAGACCGCCAGCGGGTAGATCTGGGCCTCCATCAGGTCCTGGAAGAAGTGCGTGCCCAGGGAAGGCTCGGGCTCCGGCCCGATGCCGCGGCCGGCCATCTCGACCAGGGCGCTGGCGTTGAAGATGTCTGCGTAGCTGACGGTCACACCCAGCTCGGGGTTGGCGGTACCCCAGCGCCCGGGGCCGACGCAGATGAAGGACTGCCCGGCCAGGCCGGCGTTCAAGCGTCCCACCAGGCGGGCGACTTCAGCCCGTTCGGCGGCAGTGCCTAAAGCGTAGTAGGCCTGTGGGTCAACGAACAGCACGTAGCGGATATCGGGGATATAGCCGTGCGGCACCATAAAGCCGGTGCGGAAGGCAATCTGCTCGCCGGTGAGGTCCAGCGGCAGGGGGGGCACCTCGGCGGCGGCCAGAGTAGCCTGCGGGCGGCATTGCAGCAGGGTAATGCACACACCGGGCTGCAGGGACTGCGGATTGGTGACCTGGACGGTGAACTCGATATCCACCGCCTGGCGGTAGTGCTGCTCGATCAGCTTCAGGGCGCTGCGCAGGCGCTCGGCCAACGGTGTGCGGCGCAGCATCTCCTGGAAGGTCAGCGCCAGGCGCGGGATTTCTGCTTCCGGCACCCGGCTGCGCACGGGGGTGAAGTAGCCGTCCTGCTCCAGCTCGGCCAGGTAGCGCAGTGGGGGATATGTGGAGGTGAGCACGGAATGCACCGGCAGGGTCTTGAATTCATTGGCCTGCAGGTCGATCAGGTCGACTTTTTGCTGCGAGTAGCGCCGCACCGCCTCGCAGGAGTCGTCGGGCATCAGCAACGGGTGGCTGAGGGCTACCAGGCGCGGGAAGTCGTCTGCGCCGCGCTCGACGGCGCGTGTGCCCAGCCCCCATACCAGGCGGGCGAAGCCGTCCTCCCGGCGGATTTGCGGCGACCAGCGGTACAGGTTGCGGCTGAAGGCTACCCCGGCGGCATGCGGCAGGTAGTAGTTCCCGTAGCGCTCGCCCTGCACCGGCTGGATCAGGATCGCCATGCGCTCGTCGTAATCCTGCAGGCCCTTGCTGCGCCGGTAGAGCAAGGCTTCCGGTTTGAGGGTGCTGGCGTAGGTGCGGGCGATGGCACGCGTCAGGGCATGCAGGTTCTCGGCCGGCGTGCCCTGGTTGGAGCAAAAGTGGCTGTCGTACTTGCCGGCGAAGGAGGTGCCGAAGTTGTCCTCCAGCTGGCTGGAGGAGCGCACGATCAGCGGCTGCGAACCGATCTCCTCCAGCAGGGCCTGGAATTTCTCGAGGATCTCGGGGGGGAACTCGCCCTGTTGGAATTCTTCAAGGATACGCGGGTATTCTGCGCGCATGGCCGTTTCGGGCTTGTACTTCTGCTCGTTCCAGTGCATCAGGCCGTTGATGGTCATGAAGACATAGATCAGGTCGGCGCCCAGGAAAAAGGAGCGCGGGATGATGATGTCCCGGCGCAGAGCTTTCCCCTCACGGCTTTGCCTCAGGGCTTCGTCGTCGCCCAGCTTATCCAGGATGCGCGCCGCCAGCAGCAGGCCGGCCGATTTGCCGCCCACCTTGCCGCCGCCGATCTTATCCCGGCGGATGGCTACCAGGTCAGCGACGGTGAACCATTCACGGGCAACATTGATGTAGGCCAGCTGGTCGCTGAGCAGGCGGCGGATGATGGCGACCTTCTCGTCGACCAGGCGATGCTCCAGGCGGCGGCGCATCTCGGGTTGTAAGCTCTCGATCAGCAGGGCTTGCTCGATGAGCATCTCCTCCGGGGCCAGGTCAGGGTTAAAGGGCGTGAGCAGATCTTCGGGTGAGATTTCTCCTCTTGGGGCATCAATATTGATCGCCTCCGGAGCACCGCTTTGCTCCTCGAAGCGCGTCCAGACCGGCACACTGCGCAGGAAGACGTTTTCCACCAGCATGCCGTAGCCGCGCCGCTCCTGCACGTCCCGGTCGTCTACCATCTGCAAGCTGAGCACGTAGCAGGCCGGGGAGGCGCGCGGGCAGCCCAGCTTGCGCCGGCTCTTGGCCAGCACGGTTTCCAGGGTGGCGCCGAGGGATAAAAGAGCGGCACTTTTGCGGTCAACCCAGACCACCAGATTGATGCCGCTTTTCTGGCGGGCGGACGGCTGCTCGCTGTTTTTGACGCGCTCCGCTTCGAATGCATAGACGGCGCGCACGGTGTGATCGATCTGGCCGAGATAGTCGCTAACCTGGCGCACCAGGCTGTAGCTCAGGTGGTCGCACACATCGCAGCGCCCCTTGCGCAAGGCATTCAATGCCTGCTGGGTATCGCCGGCAAAGCGTTTTTCGGCGCAAAAGGCCACCCCGCGATCGATCATCCGGTCGGCCAGGGCTTGATCCAACTGCACGCTGGTCATGAGCACCTCCGAACCTTATTCTGGCGAAGCAAGGAGCGGGCGAAGAAACTACCCAGCGGCAACCTGCTTGCGATGTTTCTTACCGTTGCCCGAAGGAGCAGCCTCCGGGCGGATGCCCATCTCCCAGATGGGGAGCGGGCGCTCGTAGCCAACCAGCTTGAGGCCGGTCATGGCGGCGGTGTTCAGGTCCATGGCGCGCAGGTCTTCGCTGCTCAGCTCGGCGGTGCAGCCGTGGCCGGAGAGCATGGTGAGGATCTTGATCTCCTCGGCGGTGGCATGGATGAAGTTGGCTAGGCGCTTGCCGCCCTCGATCGGGTCCAGCCGGGCGCGGAATTCTTCCTTCTGGCTGGTGATGCCGTACGGGCAGTTGCCCTTGTGGCAGGCGTAGCACACCCGACAGCCCAGGGCGATCTCGGCGGCGCTGCCGAAGCCCACCGCGTCGGCGCCCATTGCCAGGCACTTGAAGGCGTCCAGGCCGTTGCGGATGCCGCCCAGGGCGATCAGCTTGACCTTATGGTGCACGCCGTAGTCCTTGAGAGCCTGCACGGCCGGCGGGATGCAAGCGATGGTGGGGATGCCGACGCCCTGGGTGACGATATCCGGCGAGCAGCCCGTGCCGCCCACCATGCCGTCGATGCTGATGGCGTCTGCTCCAGCTTCGATGCAGGCGGCCACGTCGGCATACGGCCGGGAGGGCCCCAGCTTGAACAGGATCGGCACGCGGTAGTCGGTCACATCTCGCAGGAAAGCCACCATGTGCTTCATATCGTCCAGTGTTTGCACGTCGTAGTAGCGGCAAGGGCTGAGCGCATCCGAGCCGACCGGCACGCCGCGCACCTTGGAGACATCCGCGGTGACCTTGGCGCCCAGCAGGTGGCCACCCATGCCGGGCTTGGCCCCCTGGCCGATCTTGACTTCCACCGCATCGCCGCGGTTGACGTAATCGCGCGAGACGCCCCAGCGCCCGGTGGACCACTGCACGATCAGGGCGCCGCCCGGTTCCCAGATATGCTCGGTTTCAGCTTCATCCCAGTAGCCGTGCGAGTACCAGCGCTCTTCGGGCAGCAAGCCGCCCTCGCCGGTGTTGGTGGCGATGCCGGTCATGGCGGCGCCGATGGCCAGGGCTAGCTTGGCCTCCTTGCTCAGCGCGCCGAAGGACATGGCCGGCCAGACGAAAGGCAGCTGGAGGGTCATCGGATTCTGGCAGGTGCCCTCACCGATCACAACTTCCATGTTGCACTCCTCGCGGTACTTGTCGAGGGGAGCGCTGCTGGCGATCTGGCTGGGCACGACGGTGATCATATCGAAATTGGGGGTCTGCCCGTGGGTGCCGAAGCCGCGCAGCAGGTATTCGCCGGTCAGCGCCTTGTAGTGGATCTCTTCGATGGCGCCCAGGGTCCACGGGTAGCGGGTATAGTGCTCGGGCTCGGCCGGGTTGATGCGGATGGCATTGGTGGGGCAGAACTCGGTGCAGATGCGGCAGCCGACGCAGGCATTGTAGTTTTGCACCTTCATCTCACCCGTTTCCATGTTCAAGGCGTACACGGAGTGCGGGCAGACCTGGGCGCAGGTGGCGCACTTGCCTGGCATGCGCTCGTTCAGGCAGACATCCTTCATTACAGTGACACAGAAAGCGCCAATGACAGACATATGCTCCTCCTAGTGGTAGAACGGCTTTTCCGAGGCGGCGACGATCTTTTTGAAATCGGCCGGGTCCGCCTCGATCTGGTAGGTGGTGAAGGCATCCTGCAGGCGCTGCTGGTCTTCCGGGGTGAGCGGCTCCTGGCGGGTGTTGTTCCCCAGGGAAACCCACTGGCCGCGGATAAAGACGCTGCCGCGAATCAGGTAGTTGGCGAAGTTCTTGCCGGCATTTCCCAGCACGATCAGGTCGCCCTTGAGCATGTAGGTGCCGACCTCGCTGCCGACGTCCCCACACACGATGATGGTGGCGCCTTTGTTCATGGTGGCTGTGAAGTCGCCGGCGCTGCCGCGGATGACGACCGTGCAGCCATAGCAGTACTTCGCCGCCCCAAAGCCGGCATCGCCCTCGATGAGGAT
>JBFYSP010000127.1:0-4482 GCA_041301395.1 Anaerolineae bacterium | reverse complement strand
CTGCCGCTGGCGGATCAGCGCGGCAAGCTGCTCCAGGGAATCGAAGGTCGCCGCATTGAGCTCCGTATCGTCGATGTGGGCGCCGAAATTATCTTCCACAAATAACGCCAGGTCTACCAGGCTCAACGAGTCGATCAGGCCGCTGGAAATCAACGCTTCCTGGCTACCAATCGATCGGCCGGGTTGTTTCAGGATTTGCGTGGCAATATATTGGTCTAACTGGTCGGTTATTGCATCACCCATGGGGTATCGTTTCTCCTAGAGCTAAGGCTGACTCTTTACAGCTCTCCATACTATATCCAGGGCCTGCAAGGAGGTCAGGTTGCGTACGGTCCAGCCGGTTTCCAGCATGCGAGGGTCGTCAAAGCGGTTTGAACCGTAGGTGATATGGGCCTTATCGGGTTGCAGTCCCTGGTCAGGCAGGGATTGCAGCGCCTGCCAGTAGTTCAACAGCGGCACTTCATATTCCAGCGCAAGCCTGGCAATCGTGGCATTGACCACCTCGTTGCCTTCCAGGTTGTCCGCCTTGGTCGAAAGGATTGGGATGACGCCGTTTTCGATCAAATACTCGATCAGCTTGCGCATCCCCGGTTCGAATGAATCCAGGTGGTACACGTCATTGGTCCCCAGCATGACAAAGGCATACATCGGCTTGTGGACTCGCACCTCGCACGCCAGGGGAGTCTCATTAGGCAGGCATTGAGTACCATCCGCCCAGAAAGGCGACAGGATGGAGGAAACATTGAAACCCGATTTCGCAGCCAGGCTGGTGCGGGCGTACGATCCCTGGAATTCCTGGATCACTGACTCAAGGTTGGTATATTCGCCCAGGCTGTAAAAGGCTGGCCCACGATCGAAATCCCCTAAAAACCAGGACGGGGTACTCCCGCAGTCGCCGATTTTTGCAAAGGCCTGCGGATTGTTCCCCAATGCCAGTCCCCTTAGGTAGATATCCTTGACCATAGGCGAGACTTCCGGCAGGATTGGTAGGATTTTCCAGCCATCTGGAGACAGAGTTGGGGTTGGGGATGCTATTTCCGTCGGAGTGGGCTGGGTTGGCGAGGGCTCAGTCGCCACTTTGGTCGCCACCGGACGGGTCGGATAAACAGCGGCCACGCTTGGCTCAGCCGTGGGTAAAACCGGCTGCATTGTGGGAGTACTCACAGCAGTCAGGACAATTTCCGGCGAAATAACCGCCGGGTTAGCACTGCAGGCGGTCAGGTATAACATGCATACCAGTAATATTCGATGAGGGCTTTTCATATCGGGCCGATTATATCCTTATTTTTCCCCAGTACCCGCCCGCACTGGGGAGTGAAGGTCGGGGTTTTCAAGGATCGCTCGCAACACCTGGCGGGCAAACATCTGCGTTCCCTGGGGCGTCATGTGCACCGCGCTGTTGGTAAACTCCGTGTTCGGTACGCTATCCCACAGGTCCAGATATGCCAGGTCGTTTTGGGCGCTCCATGCAGACAGGATGCGCCGGTAGCCGTCGTAAGCCCAGCGCGGGTAGTAGAAATTGTAACGCAGGTCGCTGTTTTCCCCCTGGCTGACAAACATCGGTTCGTTGACAATCAATACCGGCGTCTCGCCCGCCAACCGGACTCCCGCAGACAGGATCTCCAAGGCCAGGTCGGAGGCCTGAAAATCTGGCCCCGTCAGGCCGTGAAATTCGATATCACTGGACAGATCTTCCTGTCGAGGGGTGTAGCTTAGCGGGAGATCTTGGTCGATGCCGGTTGCCGCCCACAGAACTCCATAAAGCTGCAGGCGCAGCAAGTCGGCCAGCTCCCTGCGCCGGGCAACGATCGTGCGCTGCCACCACCCACCTGTCTCACTTGCGGCCAGTGGTTTCAGGCTCAACCCGGTTTTTTCAATTAACGCGTTGACCGCCTCGGGATTGTTTTGCAGCAGCGGCGGGAACAGCTGCTTATCATAGGGAAAAGATTCCAGCGTCACAGGCCAGACGACTAAATCCGGCTCGTAAGCCATAGCACGTTCCAGGATCAGCAGATCCTTGGTGAGTGACATGACCGGGTATCCCAGGTTGTATGCCCTCACCGACCGGCCATCCGGCAGTACGGCCTGCTGGGCATTGATCGCCTCCGCCAGGGTATCTTCGGGCTCCAGCAAAAACCCCCAGCCCGCCGAATCACCGATCACCAGCACGCGAAATTCATCCGGCGGCTTGCTGCTTCCGGCCAGCTCGTGCGAAGCAAACATCGCCTCCAGGTTGTACAGGCTGAGGTTATAGGCTTTCGCCGGGTTATCCCCATACGGAAGGCGCATCCGGCCTGGAAACAAAAGGTTGTAGAGAGATAACCTTCCCAGCGCCTGCAGCGGTAAGACCCAAATAAATACCAGGTTCAGTACCAGGAACAACACCAACGCTTTCATGATCACCCGGCCAGCCATATGCCGCCGATCATTGTCCAAAGGGGAAGTTGTAGGAGAGTCAGCCATGCGAGGCATCCTGGTATTCAATCACTAAAAACCGAACAGTTTCTGAAACACAACCCAGGAGAGTTTCAAACTGGGCATGGCAAAAAATACCCAGCCCAGGGCAACAAAGTTGAATGTCGCCAGCCACCCGCCAAAAGCCAGGGTCTTGCGCAGTCCAGGACGGCTCTCCAGGCCGCTCCAGCGCGGCCGGCTCCAGTCGGACCAGCGGTTGTGAATAAATAGCCCGACCCCATGCCAGGCACCCCAAACGACAAAATTCCAGGTGATACCATGCCACAATCCGATCAACAGCATAGTCGTGAGCTGCCCCAGCAGCAGGATTACCCAGGTAGGGATCTTAACCGGCCGGCCGCGTAAATAGCGCGTCAGGGGATTAAAGTAGTATGCCCGGAACCATTGAGCCAGGGTCATATGCCAGCTATTCCAAAACATCGTCAGGTTTTGCCGGAGATATGGGCGGTCGAAGTTTTCGGGCAGGCGGATCCCCAGCATGCGCCCTAATCCAAGAGCAATATCGGTGTAGCCGGCAAAGTCAAAGTAGATGCGCAGTGCATAGGCATAAAGCAACACCCATGTCCACAAGCCGGGCTGAACCTGGCCTGCATTTTGGCTGTTGAGCGCAATTAGAGCTAAACCGTCTGCCAGGACGAATTTCTTAAACAGGCCAACCAGGATGCGGCTGCCACCCTGCACCAGCTGCTCCTGACGGGCAGGGTCTTTGATCGCTGCCAGGAAGCTGCCTGTTTGCTTTGCCGCTTGCGAGCGCAGGTCACCTACGAAGCGCTGGGAGCGGTCGATTGGGCCGGCGGTGTATGCCGGGTAAAACAAGGCATACGTGACAAATTCACCAAATTCAAGAGCCGGCAGCTTGCCGGCCTGGTAGTCGCGCAGCACATGTACCAGCCTGAATGCCAGGTAGGAGTACCCCAGCCAGGGCAGGTCGCCCGCGGCCGCCAGCAGCGCCGATTGCCCGCCTGTCAGGCGTAACCAGGCGCTGGTCTGCTGGGCCACTGCCGGGCTTTTGAGAATTACCAGCAGCCCCAGAATAACCAGGATCGCCGCGGGTACCAGGAAGCGTCGGCTGGCCGGGAACCTCAATGGGATAGCAACCAGCAAGGCAGCCAACCCAAGCACCACCAACACCCGCAGAAGATCCGGAGGGCGGCTGGGCGTCACACAGCAAGCCGGCCCGGCATAACGCAGCAAAGCCACGCCCACGATCAACGCCGCCGCCAGCGCCATTGCAGCCCAGCTGCGCCGCCCGGCTGCCTCCAGCGGTGTGCGGGTCACCGCCCAGGTTATTACCGTCAATGCAATCGAGGCTGTCGGAAACCAATAATCCAGGTTGCGGATCGGCGTGGAAGGCTGCAGCCAGTAGGCTGCCAGGATGCTGGCTGCCAGCAAGAACCACACTCGCCAGCGGCTGGGGAGCAGCCAGCCGGCCAGCAGCGTGGCCAGCGCGAACACCAGGATGGCGGTCAGAGTCACTTAGAAACCCTGGTAAATCCACTGCGGCGCCTGATCTGCCGTCATGATCAGCAGAGCGATCAGCAGCAAACACAGCAGGACAGCATACAGGTTTTCCCTGGAAAACAGCTTCCGAAGCATTATTGGTATCCGCACATGCGCCAATCGCCGCCTTCAAACACCACCCGGTACGTTTTGTCCGCCAGGGAGACTTCCAGCACCTCGGTGCCGTAATTGAAGACCATTTTCCCAGCACAGGACACCTGCGCCGACTGCTCGTCCTGCGTCTCGACCTGGCAGCCCAAATCCTCCAGTGAAACCGTCAGCGCCGCCAGGGACTCATATTCCAGGAGAGCGCCTTCCTCCCAGGCCGAGCAGGATAGATTGACCATCCCATTGGCGTCTTTATTCACCTGGGCTTGCAGGTACTCTTCCACAACCACGGCAGCCTCCTGAGCGCCGTTTCCTGAGCTGCAGGCGGCCAGGATCATAGGTACCAGCACCACCAGTGGGATCAAATATTGCAACCGGTATTTCATTGAATTCAACCCT
>JBFYSP010000188.1:0-8992 GCA_041301395.1 Anaerolineae bacterium | reverse complement strand
GGGAAGTTCGAGTCGTAGATATGGATATCGATCATGCCATCGGTACGCGGGGTATAGCCGTATGCCAGCACCTGGTGGTTATCCCAGATGACATTAAAGAGGTCCTTGGTGCTTTTCGCCGAGCGGTAGATCAGGGTCAGCACCACGGCTTTTTCGCCATCCAGCTCGCGCTTGATATTCTCCCATTCCAGCCGGGTCTGGCGCTGCACGCCATTGGCCTCGCCGTCCGGCAGCAAGGTCCAGCGAGCAACTTTTAGCAAGTTTTCCCCGAAAAATCCAAAGGTATCCAGGGCACGTTTGAACAGATACTTATGCAAGGTCGAGCCCGACTCTGGCACTTCCGGTGCAGAAGGCATGCGCCCCTCCAGGAAGTAATCATAAGCTGCAGAGGACATGCCGCCGCACAAACCGTAGTTCTTGGAGACGACCGGCAGGTTCGGTATTTTGGGCAGCGAGTCGGGCAGGTCGAAAGGCGGGAAGTTGTTCACGAATTTAAAACCGTATTCAGATGGGGTGAACTCCAGCCATTCGATTTCCGGCAGGCGGATCTCTTTTGGCGCGCGGCGCACAGCCCGGCTGAAAACCCCTTCATGGTTGCGAGCCTGATAGCAAAACTGCAGGTAAGCCGGGTTCTCCGTATCCTCATACGCCACGGTAAACCGTCCGGTGGCGTCCGTGGTACATGTGGCCAGGGTTACATCCCGGGCGTCGGTTTTGGCAGGATTGCCGTCGAACACGAACACTGCCGCATTTTTCGCCGGGATATCATTGGCAAAGATCAGGCGAGCTGAGAATTGTTTGGCCATGCATCACCTCCTGGGCTAAAACTGATAATCTAAGTCCTATTTTATGATCGGCTGGGCCAGGCGTCAATAGAGTCCAGGTATCTTATTTTACTGGGTTGGGCTATAATTTTCGCGACACGTTCGATGTTTTCCCGTATATAGAGGTGATGTGAATATGACCGATGATCCATTCGCTACGCTGCAAGATCAAAAATTCATCGCCCTCGCCACCTATCGGAAGAGTGGGGAGGCGGTCGTGACGCCGGTCTGGTTTACCCATCAGGACGGCAAGCTCTACGTCTGGACCGGGTCCTCCAGTGGCAAAGTCAAGCGCCTGCGCAAAAACCCCCGGGTGAGCCTGGCGCCCAGCGATTTCAGCGGCAAGCCGTTGGGCGATGATTTGACTGGATTGGTGAGTTTCCCTCCGGAAAGTGAATGGAAAGTGCTCACCGGGCTTTTCCAATCGAAATATGGCCTGCAGTTCAGTTTTTTCAGCGGTATGTCGCGGCTGCGCGGGCAGCGGGATAATCTGTTCCTGGAAATATCTCCTGCTCCGGCTGAGCCGCTTCGTCAATAGCCAAAATCAAGGAGAATAGCAATGAGTGAAGAACCTACCCCTACCCCTACCCCTGAGCCAGGCGCTTCTGATTCCTGGAAAGAGGTTGGCAAGCAGTTTGCCGCGCTTGGCAAGAGCGTCGGTGATGCCTTCCAGGCGCTGTGGAGCAATGAGCAGACCCAGAAGCAGGTAAAAGAAGTCAAAACCGGCCTGGAGACGATGATTAGCGAAGTGAACACTGCGGTTGGTAAAGTCTCCAGCACACCGGAAGCGCAGAAGATCAAGGATGAAGCCGTCAAGGCGGCCCACTCCGCCAAAGCGGCCGGCGAGCAGACGGTGCAGGAAGTCCGCCCGCAGCTGCTCTCAGCGCTGCGCACCCTGAACGACGAGATGCAGCGCCTAATCGACCGGCTGGAAGCTGAGCCCGCCGCGCCGCAAGAACCACCGGCTACGCCACCAGAGGATACTCCCAAAGCCGGGTAAGTGCCACGAAAACTGGCATTTGTCCTGGGGGGAGGCGGGGCGCGCGGCGCGCTCCAGGTGGGTGCGCTGCGTGCCCTGTTTGAATCCGGCTATACCCCAAACCTGCTGGTCGGCACCTCGATCGGCGCGGTGAATGCTGCCTTCCTGGCGATTCATGGCCCGAACCTGGACGGAGTCGCTGCCCTGGTCGACGCCTGGCAGGATGCCGCTCGCGCCGACCTGCTGCCCGTAGGATACCTGTGGCTGGCGATGCGTTCCCTGTTCAACCGCCCGGTCTATGATCCTTACCACCGGATGCGCGACTTTTTCCTGTCGCATGGCCTGACGGAGGAGCTGCGTTTCGGTGATATCCAGGGGCTGCACCTGGCGCTGGTAGCCAGCGACCTGAGCAACGGCTGCCCGCTGATCTACGGGGAAGACCCGCAAAAAACGGTGTTGGAAGGCCTGCTGGCCTCGACTGCGCTGCCGCCCTGGGTGCGCCCGCAGAACTCTAACGGACGCGTCCTGTTAGATGGGGGTGTGGTTAGCACGTTGCCGGTCGAGCCGGCTATGCGGCTGGGAGCCGGTGAGATCATTGCCCTGGACCTGATCGACCCACGCGTCGCCGCTGATGGGGACGTCGGCCTGGGGCAGCTGGCTAATCGCCTGATTTACAGCGTCGAGCAGCGCACCGCCGACCTGGAATGTGCCCTGGCGCAGGCCCGGCGCATCCCGCTGCGGCGCATCTCGCTGCACTGGGAAGAACCAGTAGCCGCTTGGGATTTCTCGCATACCAATGAGCTGATTGAGTACGGTTATGCCCGGGCCAGCCGCGAGATTGCCGCCTGGCAGCCGTCCCATCGCTCCTGGTGGAGCCGCTGGCGCGAGAAATCGGCCAATTGACAGGGAGATTCTGATGAGCCTTGGACCGATTGAAATCCTGATTGTTTTGTTGATGTTGATTTGTTTGCTGGTTGTGCCCATCCTGTTACTGGTTGGGTTTGTGATGATGCGGCGCCGGGTGGAGCGCCTTGAGCAAGATTTAAAGACCCTGCAGGAACAGCAAAGAACCGAAACGCAATAAATTGCGATCTCGGCGTTTTATCCGGAGGAGCAGACTCAGTTGCTCGAAATGCCGTAGATTTCGGCAGGCGCCAGGATCTCTGGGAAGCGCTCGCGCAGCAAGCGGCGCAGGGAGTCGCACGCGTGGCAGGCGTCGGCGTAGGTCTCGGCATGCGGCAGCTTGTAACGGCGGCTCAGCTCGGCAGGCCCGCCCTGCAGCAGCACCCCGGTGATGGGATGGCGGTCCGGGTCGTAGCTATCCAGGATTTGGCTGAGCGGGGTTTGGAACAGGTTGCCCAGGGCAATCCCCTGGCAGATGTACACATAGCCGAATGGATCCACATGCAGTCGCCCAGGGTCACGCAGGTCTTCGTAGGGGCAGGTGGTGAAGCTATCCCAGGGTGAATGCGCTACCAGGTGTGCCAGCTTTTCAGCAGCCCGGCCACGGTACATCACTCCCGACTCTCCCAGGGGCAGCTGGCCCTCGACTGCCTCAGCCTTCTCCGGCTGGGCGATTTCGATAGTGCCGGCGGGGATGTTGAGCAGCACGGCGGCTTCTTGGGCATTTTCTGCCAGCCTGGCATTCGCTTCGCTCCAGTGGAACAGGTCGCTGCTGACCGATAAATCCGACAGCCGACCTGCCAGCGGCTCCAGCCAGAGCAGGGCATCCGCCAGGCTGGTGGCCCAATAGGCGTTGGTTACGATCCCCACCTGGAACCCGGAGCGAAAGGCTTCGTCCACCGCACGCAGCAGGGTGGCGTAATAAAGAAATGGCTCGCCGCCCTCGAAGTAGATCGACCGGACCGTGCCCAGGGATTTGGCTTCCCGAAGAATCCGGCGCACATCCTCGATAGTCATCACGCCATTCTGCCAGGGGCTGCCGTAAACAAAACAGTGCTCACACTCTAATGTGCAGCGGTACGTCAGCAGCAGGTGCAGACCGGTGAGCTTCATTTTATTCTCCTTCCAGCCTCAGCGTGTTATTCTGAGGGAGCCGGCGACCGAAGAATCTATTTCTGACCGGCTGCTTCCTCCAACATAGCCTGGATCGTATCCAGCGGGAGCTGTTCCAGCCGCTTGAAGCGGATGCAGCTTTTGCCAATGCTCAGCCCGCCCAGTTCCGCCCGGTGATTCTCGACTACGTCTTGGTCCATGTACAGGCTCAGGTAATGCTTCTGTGCCGCCAGGGCAAACCCCCCACCCGGGTATGTGAAAGTCGGCATGCCATACTGCATCGATTCCTGTGCTTCGGGCGCTGCCTGCAGGATCATTCCGCGCAGCGTTTCCAGCGCAGCGCGCCGGTCGGGCGGCAGCTTCTCCAGGTAGCTGCCGACATCCTTACTCAGTTTGTCGGTAACCATAAATTATTTTTACCTCCAGAACGGCTAATCGAGCGATGTTTTGAATCCAGCCTTGCGATTGATCCCTTGCCAGGCATTGCGGTACAGCCGGCCCGGATAGTCCTGTGAGTGGCTGCCTTCCAGCCGCTTCAACCAGGTTTGCCGGGCTTCGTCGTCGCGCTGGAAAGCGCGGCTGGAGAAAGCCCGGCGCTGATCGGCAGGGGCGCCCGCCAGGGACAGCGCTTCGTCCGCCCAGCCGGCCTCGATCTGGTCGCGCTCGGGTTGGTATAGGCGGATGTGGTTGGGGTAATCCTTCATCGTGAGGCGGTGCAGCAGCTCGTGGCCCCAGAACAGTGCCGCCGGGTTGTGCGTGCCGTCAGGATCCGGGCCAAGATCGGGCAGCCCGGCATCCAGCCATACCGGTTTGAACAGGCTGGTGCAGGGGGCGGCTGTGCCGGTCACCCAGTGGGTGGGGTGCTGCGGGTGCAGGTGCGATACCATCGAGCCGGTGGTCTGGTCGCTGCGGATTGGCCCAAAGCTGGCATGGGCGCACACCGTTGGCCCGGTAATCCCCCGCTCCGGTCGCCAGTCCTCCGCGCCATGATCGCGCAGCGCGCTCATTAAATCCCGCACGCTCAATCCGGGATTGCGAGCATGCAGGTGGTCGCGTGTGCGGCAGGAACGCTGGTAGCCTTCCGCAAAATAGGTGTAAAGCGGTTCGGAGTAGCAGCGGGCAAAGTAAAAGTCATCCCGGCCTTTGCACCACTTGCGCTCAACGGCGTAGCTCACCAGGTCGGCTGAGGCAATGTCCCAATCGTTCCCCAGGCTCAAGCGGTTGGAGATAGTGTATACACCTTGCACCTGCTTCGCTGCCCAGTGCAACCCAGCGGTCTCCAGCACGTACGCTTCCTGGGGGTCGGCGATCAGATAGCTGTTGTGATAGTACATCGATTTCAAATAGCCGCAGTTGCCGCCCTGGCCGTATTGCTCCAATAATGTAGTGATCACCTGGACGGCTTCGGCGGCCGTGGCGGCGCGCTCCAGGCCTAGGCGCAGCAGGTCCATCCCGGTCAGAGATGGCTCCTTCATCTGAGGGACCTTGGTGAAGACGGCTTCGTTGCCAATCGCCACGCTGTGCTCGTTGGCACCCATCTCGGCTCCCCACATCCAGAAGGGTTTAGCAAGCAGCACGGCATACGTATGGGCGACCTGGGGGATGCTGCGGTAGGTGCACTGCACTTCGCTGCCTGCGGGGTGTTCGGTGGCTGGTAGTGCGACTACCTGGTGGGCTTCGTTGGGCTGCCGGTCGCTGTTCTTGCCGAACAGCATCACGCCGTCCCGGCTGGCGGCAGGGGTGACAACCAGCGTATCACACATTACGACACCTTCAGCCGCAGCGCCGACCAATCCTGGTCGATGGAAATAATCGCCACACCGGTCATGCCGAGGGTCCCGGCATAGGCGTTGAGTGAGTCGCGATGGATGTCGGTGGCCACGCGGGCGCTGCCTTTATAATAAGCCACCCACAGGGCGCCTTTCGGGGGCAGGGCTGCTTTCAGACGGGGCAGGTGCGTTTCCATCTCTCGGCGGTCCCTGACAAATACCAGGATAATATCTAACGGCACGCTCGCCTCTGGCAGCAGCTCTATCCCGGCGGGCAGCGGTCCCAGCAGGGCATCCATCCCCTCCGGCGGGCTGACGATCAAGATTTTCTTTCCGGGCTTGAAAAGCAATTTCTCGGCAACGGTTTTGTCTGGCATTGTCTCTGCTGCACTCCTTCCTGGGCAGGTGATAATGGGTAGATTTTATCATTGGTGAACAAAATCCCTTCCGGATTCGTCTATAAAACCAGGAGATTTTAAATATGGATGAAAAACAACATGCCAGGAGACCTCGCCAATGGCTGCTGCTGACCCTCTATCTCTCAATCGGGCTGGCATTCATCCTGGGCATCGGCTGGGTTATCCGCAATGCTCTCCCCGGCAGGTCACCGGCGGCCTCCGATCTACCGGCAGGTGCTGCGCTCCAGACCACTGCCACACCGGCTCCCTTTGATCCGCAGCTGGAGAATCCGTTAATCGTAGATGACCTCGCTATCCCAACGCTCACGCCGCCAGCATTTCTTCTCCCCCCCGGTTACTTGAGCGTGGAATCCCTGCCCGGTGAGATTGTTGAGCGAGCCTCTTACCCCTTGTGGGACAGCCTGTGGCTGCAGGGGCAGGCGCTCTACCTCCAGCCGGATGGCAGCCGGCAGAAAGTCATTGTCCAGGCCTGGCTCGGCCGGGATGGCAGAGGCCGGGTGTTGGTGACAGACCCGATGCCGCAGGAAGCTGATTTTTCGATCGATACGCCTGTGGCGCATGCCTGGGCGATCAACAATGGACAGACGATCTTCGAATATGACCCGTCTTCGAAATCCCTCAATCCGTCGCAGCTTCCCAATCGCTGGAACAACCACCCATTGGAGAACGCCAACCCGGTGCTGGCGATGATTTTCCCCGCCGGCTCTCTGCCGCCCTCCGAAAGCCTGCTGCCGCGCGAGGCAGCAGTGCTGCTGGATCGCCTGGTCCTGGCTGTGGATTGGGGCGAGCAGCGTTACTGGCTGGATGCCGAGACCGGCCTGGTGCTGAGGCAGGTATCGCCCCCCAGCGATGGGCAAGAACCGGCTGTTGTCGAGCTGCTTTCCGTAGTGTTCAACCCGGGCGTGCCGGATCGGATTTTTGATTTCAGCAACCCCGACCGCTGGATATTCGAGCAGCCGCCGGTCGAAGCGGCTGCCTTGCTGGCTACCGCCACGCCCACGCCTTACCCGCTGCCGGGATTTACGCCTGATATCACCCTCACCCTGCAAGATGGCCTCCCTGGGACGGCAGCTTCCGGTGAGCTGTACCTGCTGCTCACCGCATCTCAGCCGCCCTTCCTGCGCCAGC
Organism: Anaerolineae bacterium; assembly: GCA_041301395.1. Taxonomy (GTDB): domain Bacteria; phylum Chloroflexota; class Anaerolineae; order Anaerolineales; family UBA4823; genus CTSoil-045. Next base: position 1,857 of record JBFYSP010000188.1, on the reverse strand, counting down.
ACATACGGGTGGATGCAGGCTGCCTGGCAGCCAGCCAGGAGTGTAAAGCGTACCGCCTGCCTCCCCTGGATGGCCAATCTCAGGCAACCTTGTTCTGGTCGCCGATTGGAGGACAGGCCGTCTTGCTGGATTCGAATGCAGCGGCGCTGATGGTTTATGACCCCCAGCCGAATACCTTCCGGCTTGTGCTCAACGGAGTCCATCCGGCTAAGGAGCCGGCTGCCTGGTCTCCTGACCAATCCTGGATTGCCTTCAGCCTGCAGTCGACTGCGGATGGCGGCGGCCTGGCAGCTATCGTCCGGCCGGATGGCTCCGAGCTGCATGCGGTCTCGCCGCAGCTCGCCGGTCAGCAGGAGGTCATCGGCTGGCTAGGAGGCGAGCGCCTGCTTGTCCTGCACAGCATCCTCCCGCCCAAAGGTCAGCCGGGCGCGGCGTCTCCGCCCAGCCTGTACAGCCTGGATATTCTCACCGGCGTCGAGACGCGCCTGCCTTTCGAGGCCAGCTGGCTGTTAGCTAAAAGCTACCCCGCTCCCTCGCCGGATGGCACGCGCCTGGCGCTGACCCAGCCAGGAACCGGCGGCGATGAGCTGGTGATCGCGGATGCGAACGGCCAGATCCTGCAGCGCCTGGGAATCGATGGCGGCAACCCGCAGTGGTCGCCGGATGGTCAGTGGTTGGCGTTCGTCGTGGCCGGCGGCAAAGGCGCGCTCACCTATATCTCCCGCCCGGATGGCAGCGAGATGCGCCCGCTTTTCGATACTTCGATTAACCCACCCCTGGCCTGGGCGCCAGACAGCCAGCACCTGCTGCTGGAGGATATCCTCCAGGAAACTCTTTCCAGCAGCGATGATCGCCGGCTGTATGTCCTCTCCATCCTGGACGGCACGGCCCGCACACTGGGCATCCGGCCGGCGGATGGCAGTTTTGAACTCACTAACGCCTCCTTCCGGATGCTTTCCCCATAGTAGTTGATTGGAATTCGCAGCCCCCCTTTTCGCCGCGAAAAGGGGGGCTTTGAGATGAGAGGATGTCTCTAATCGGGGATTTCTGCGTGAGCCAAAGATATTCGAGATTTTGAGTGGAGTCAATAGGATTATTGCCCTATTTTATTGATTTATTTTCCCGGGGGTTTATAGCGCAGCAGGCTTACCGGCCGGTAGTCCTCTCCGGTTTTCAGATAATTCAGCAGGGGCTGGTAATGCTCTGCAAGCAGGTAATCCAACAGGGGCTGTGGCTGCTCAAGGAAGGATTGCAGTGCCCGGCGAATCTGCATGTCCCAGGTGGGCGCCCAACGTTCAAAGTCTTGCGGGTGCAGAACCTTGCGGCAGTCTTCGAATCGGCAGGCCAGCGGCATGTCCTCCTCCAGGTTGTATATCAGGTAATCACAGGTTATCTCTTCGCCTGCAGCGATATCCTGGATGGCTATTTCAAATCCATACGAGGTGGCCAGGGTATTATAGTGACAGCAGTGGTTGGCATACTTTGATGTATCCCAGCCGACGATGCGGTTGCCCTGCCCATCGATTACGCAGTACTTATCGATCCAGGCGGCATAGTTGGGGTTCTGCAGCAGGGGGCTGCCTGGCGGAATGACAATATCCAGCGCATCCTGGACATAGACCATGGTCCCGGCTGGTATTTTAGCGGTAGCATACAGGCCGTAACCTACCTTGTCGTCTTTCCAGACCAATCGAATGTCAGGGTGCAGCATGCCGCTGGATAATTCCTTATTTCAGGTGTCACCCTGAGTAGCCCAACAGCGCGGGGCGCATTTCATTCTGGAGGAAACGCGTTGGCTGAGGGTAGAATTGATACCAGTCCAGACAGTTATGACCGAGCCAGCACTGGTGTTTTCGG
>JBFYSP010000182.1:0-3614 GCA_041301395.1 Anaerolineae bacterium | reverse complement strand
GTCTCGCGCGCCCGGCGCTGAGTCTCGTCAAAGAGGTGGGCATTTTCCAGGGCGGCGCCCAGGGTGGCGGCGATGGTGGTCAGCAGGCGCAGCTCGCTCTCGCCGATGGCGTTCTCGCCCTCGTAATTTTCCAAGCCCAGGCTGCCCAGCACCCGGTCGCTGCTGATGATGGGGATGAAAGCGCCGGACAGGCTGATATCCGTTCCATCAATTACCGGCGAGATCGCATCGCCTTCCGCGGCCGTATGCCAGATCAGAGGCTGGCGGGTTTTGGTCATCGTTGAAAATGGCCCATCGGGCCGCGGCTGTCCAACCAGCGCGGGCATCCTCTCGCCGTGTTCGTAGCGATACAAAGTATGCAGCAGGTTGGATTTTTCATCGAACCAGGAAATGGCCAGATCGGGCGTTGCTAATATCTGACGCAGCTTGTCGCCCACCAGGTCGATGATCGCCTGGAAGTCCAGCTCCGAGGCCAGCCCCTGCTGGATGGAGTTGATGATCGCCAGCTCGTTGTTGCGCTGCTCGGTTTCTTTGAGCAGGCGCTGGGTCTCTTCGAACAGGTGGGCATTCTCCAAGGCGGAGCCCAGGGTGGCGGCGATGGTGGTCAGCAGGCGGATTTCCGCTTCACCATAGGCATTTTCGCGTTCGAAATCTTCCAGGTGGATGCTGCCCAGCACCCGGTCGCTGCTGATGATCGGGACGCTGATGGCCGACTTGCTTGGATCCGTCCCCGGTATTCTCGCTGAATTTGCCTGCAGCTGCGCAGTAGTCCACACATAGTGCTTGCGCTCCGACCTCATCTTCTCAAAGGGGCCTCCGGGATAGGGCGGCTGGGCAGTCGTATTAATGCGCAGGCCGTGTTCGTAGGTGTACATGTAGTGCAGCAGGTTGGATTTTTCATCGTACCAGCGGATGCTCAAATCCTGCGTGTGCAGCACCTGGCGCAGCTTGTCGCCCACCAGGTCGATGATCGCCTGGAAATCCAGCTCGGCGGCCAACCCCTGCTGGATGGAGTTGATGATGGCCAGCTCGGCCACGCGCTGCTGCTCGGCCTGGAACAGGCGGGCGTTTTCGATGGCCACGCCCATGTTGGTGGAGAGGGTCTGGAGCAGGTGAAGGTGATCTTCGTTATACCTGTTGGCCTGGTAATCTCCCAGAACAACGACCCCCAGCACCTGGTCGTTGGCGATAATCGGCACACCCAGCCAGGATTGGGTGAACTCAGAAGTCCCTTGGGTCAGGTACTCGGGTGGTTTATAACCGCCGGCAATTTCCTGTTCTTTATGGGTGTTCAACAAGAGCGGCCGGCGCGAGAGGATCACTTTTGTAGTCAGCCCGGTACCCAACGGAAACGGCTCCACGGTCTCGACATACCCGCCTTCGGCTGTGTCATATTCGTACAGGGTGTGGATCAGGTTGGTTTGCACATCCAGGAGCATGATCAACACAATGTCGTTGTCAAAGATGTCACGCACCTTGTCGCCCACGATGCGGGTGACCGTCTTCACATCCAGGGTGCGGGCCATGGCTTCACCGACGCTGTTGAGGATGGCCAGCTCGTTGTTGCGCTGCTCCAGGCTCTGGTTGGAAGCCTGCAGCTCGACGGTGCGCTCTGCGACCTTGTTCTCCAGCGTGGCGGACCACTCGGCATTCTCTACCGCCACCGCCGACTGGTTGGCCAGCACGCCCAACAGGTCGAGGTCTTCCGGGTCAAAGCGCCCGAAGCAGCCGGCCAAATCGGAGAAGATCACGCCCAACAGGCGTCCCCCGCTAAGCAGCGGGGCGGCCAGCAGGCTGCGCTGTGCGCTCAGCTCGCCTTGCGAATCGAGCAGGCGCACGAAGCCCTGGCGGGAGTGGATGACTTCTTCAATCCAGGGCCGGATCTCGGCCAGGAAGGCTGCCTGGTCGGGCGCCGGCTCGGCTTTCCCACTGACCGCCGGGTAGCTCTGGCGGGGCAGGTGGGTTTCTTCCAGGCGCCGGCCCGATTCGCCGTCCAGCAAGACCAGGGCAATGCGCTCCCCGCCAGTCAACTCGGCTACCTCGTTCACGATATCGGCCGGCAGGCGGGAGAAGTCCCGCTGCGCGTTGAGGCGCACGCCTACTTTAAGCAGCCGTTGGAAGACTTCGTTCAGCCGACCCGGGCGCTGCACCTGGGCGGAGAATTCCGCCAGCGCAGTGGGGCTGACACCGTTATCCGCTCCCCAGCGCAGCCACTCCCGGATGATCAGTCTGCGGAAAACTACCCGGTGCAGGTAAACGCGCCGCAGCCCGGCATCCGATAGGTTGACGATTGGCTGAATAACCAGTTTAAATCCGAGCTCCAGCGACTCCCAGGCTGCGGCAGAAAGCGGCTCGGACGAGTCGGGGTCGGGCACCAGCGCCCGGAAACAGTACCAGCACAGCTCGTCGAGCTCGGTCACATCCCGAAAGTCATTGGACTTGATCAAAGCAACGGCTTGCTGCGCCAACGCAGCCGCCTGGGCGAAGTCGCCAATCACCCGCCATGCCAGGGCTCGAAATGTCAGCATCGTCGCCTCATCCAACCAGGACAGGTCGGCGGGCATCGCTTCCGCTGCCTCCAAAAGGTCGAGACTCTCTCGAGACAAACCGGACCAAATCAGCATTTGGGCTTTGTACAATGAAATCATCATGCAGTGATAGTAGCTGTTCTGCCTGTCCGCCACGGCGAAAGCCTCATCCATCCGGCTCAGCGCATCCGGCAGATGGGCGGGACCGGCCGATGCCAGGCCCATGGCGATGCTTTGCAGAGCATACAGGGCAATATTATCCAGGTGGGCAGTCTGTGAGATCTGGATCGATTGCTGGGCTACTTCAACCGCACGCTCGTATAAGCCCAGGGCGTTCAGCCAGCCACTGATATTGGACAGGACCATCGCCTGGCGCAGGCGGTTGCCCACGTCCTCGAAGGCCGCCAGAGCCTGCTCCAGGAACGAACCTTTCAGGGCCATGTCGAGCGTGGCATTGTTGATGCCATTGAGGAAGATGCCCTGCCAGCCCCGCTGGCCGGAGCTGCGCGCGAGCTGCAGGCCTTGCTCATTCGATAGCAGGCTTTGATGAAAATCCCCCATGCGCAAGTTGTAAAAACTCTGCAAATAATACAAACACAGGCGAGCCTGGAAGTCCTCCGGCGCCAGGGGGTAATTTGAGGCTGCCAGCAGGCTGGCTTCGGCGCCTGAAAAGTCGCCCTGCTCCACCTGCCCCATCCCCAGCGCGCACAGCGCGCTTACCATCAGCTCCGGCCGGCCGCTGCTTTCGGCGGCCTGCAGCGCCTGTCCGGCGATAGTCAGTAAGCGCTCCAGGCCGCCACTGTGGCGCAGCACTACGGCTATTTCGGTCAGCGCAATCGCCCGGACGGCCTGATCACCGCGTGCGGCAGCCTTTACGGCCAGGGCGGTCAGCTCGTCTTCCATCGTAGCAACATCGCCGAGCATCTGGCGGGAGTCGGCGCGGTTGATAGTCATGGTACAGTACGGTTCCCAGGGAACACCCTTGTGGGATAACGCCCTGGTATACAGCTCGATGGCCTGTTCGTGCGCCGCGCCTTGCCGGGCTCGGTCGGCGGCCTGCTGCAGAGTCTTCCACTTTGGGGAGGT
>JBFYSP010000149.1:0-9881 GCA_041301395.1 Anaerolineae bacterium | reverse complement strand
CTCCAGTTAGCGGTCTGCTGCGCAACCATTTCCATGTTGGGCAGCTTGTCGAGCACGTCGTGGTAGCCCTGCGAGCGGATATGGGCGTTGGTGTCGGTGTCGCGGCCGGTCAGCTCGACGAACTTGCCTTCTTCACCCATCTGCTGGGCGAAGTACTCGGCCAGGATGGTGGCGCCCTGGTAGTTGTTGGATACAATCTGGGCGGCAGCCACGCCTTCGGCGGTGATCTCGCGATCGACCAGGAAGGTGGGGATGCCGGCATCCTTGGCTTTCTGGACAGCGGCAACGGTCGCATCGGCGCCGGCGTTATCCAGGATGATGGCCTTGGCGCCCTGGGCAATGCAGCTCTCGAAAAGCTCCATCTGCTTGTTGGCGTCGTCGCCGTGGTTCAGGCGAAGGGTGGTGTAACCCAGTTCTTCTGCCTTGTTGGCGGCAATCTCCTGCATGGCACCGAAGAAGGGGTTCTCCACCGGCGGCACGATCACGCAGATCATGTTCTCTTCGGCGACGGGTTCTTCCACCGGCGCTTCGGTTGCTACCTCTTCGACAGGCGCTTCAGTAGCATCCCCACCGCAGGCGGCCAGGATCATCGCGAAGACCATGATCAGGCTGAAAATCAAATAACCTTTCTTACTGGACATTTTATCTCTCCTCTTAGTTAGTTCGATTTAGGTTCGATGAACGTACATTCACGACAGGGTTCTTACTGGGATTGTTATCTGGCCATTCACCTCCTTGAGGATTTGTCATTCTGGGCGGAGCGAAGAATGACTTGAAATTACCTGAGTTCCTGTTGTTGCTGCAAGGCAATGCGCTCCTGCATGCGGGCCTGTACCTGGTCGATGATGACTGCCAGCACGATCACCATGCCTTTGATCACCATCTGCCAGAAGGATGATACGTTAGACATCACCAGGCCATCGCCCAGGACGCCGATGACGAAAGCGCCGATCAGGGTGCCGCCGATACTGCCGCGCCCGCCGGCCAGGGAAGTACCGCCCAGCACGACTGCCGCAATGGCGTTGAGCTCAAAGGTGTTCCCGGTGGCGGGGTGGGCGGCGACCAGCTGCGAAGCGATAATCAGGCCGACAAATGCGCAGCAGAAGCCGCTGATCATGTAGACGAACACCTTGGTGCGCTTGATGCGCACCCCGGACAGCTCGGCGGAGCGCTCGTTGCCTCCGATGGCATACACGTGCCGCCCGAAGGGCGTCCGCGTGGTGATAAACCAGGCCACAACGGCGAAAATTACCATTAACCAGATGGAGTAGTTGATCCCCAGGAATTCCCCGGCGCCTAACTTTGGAAAACCGGTGTTGCTCAGCTCCGGTCGTCCAACCAGGTTGGCAAAGGTGTAGCCGTTATTGAGCAGCCCGGCAAAGCCGCGCGCCACGTACATCATGCCCAGGGTGGCGATGAATGGCGCGACATTAAACCGGGTGATGATAAATCCATTCACCGCCCCCATAAAAGTAGCAATGATTATCGAGATCACCAGGATCGTCCAGGTGTGAGGGTACACGATCAGCCCTATCGCTGGGATGGCGATGCCTTCGTTGATCAGCATGCCGGAAATCATTGCCGTCAAGCCGACCAGCGACCCGACCGATAGATCGATGCCCCCGGTCAGGATGACAAAGGTCATACCGATCGCCAGCAGCGCGTTCTGGGCTACGTGCTTGGACATGATGACCACATTTTCGGCGCTGAGGAAATTCGGCCACAGCGTCCAGGTGAACCAGATCACCACCAGGATCAGAGCAATGAAAGCCCGCCCACGTAACAGGAATTGCAGCAGGCTGGTTTTGGTGATCCGTTGGCTTTGTTTTGCGGGGAGTGCATTAGTTGCGTTCATTGGGATTGGTTCCTCCGTTGTGGTTGGCTGTGCCCGCCAGCCCATGTCCAATTGCCGACGCTGCGACCAATTTTTCTTCTGTTGCTTCCTGCCGGGAAAATTCACCGGTAATGGCACCTTTGGATAAGACCAGGATGCGATCCGACATCGCCAGCACTTCTTTCAGCTCGGTCGAAATGAAGATTACGCCGTAGCCTTCCTGGGCCAGGCGGCTCATGATTTCGAAAATCTCGGACTTGGCGCCCACATCGATGCCACGGGTGGGTTCGTCTAACATCAAGACCTTGGGCGAAGTCAGCAGCGCCTTGGCCACCACCACTTTCTGCTGGTTCCCGCCGCTCAGGCTGGTGATCGGCTGGCTCGGGTTGGCCACCCGGATGGACAGATCCTTGATCATGCCCCCGACGGCATCTTTTTCTTTCTTGCGCACCAGGAAAAAGCGGTTGAGGTATTTCTTCAGGCTGGCCAGCAGGATGTTATCAGCCACCGACATGGTCTGTACCAGCCCGTCACGCTGGCGGTCTTCCGGTACCAGCACGATGCCGGATTGGATGCGCTCCGAGACTTTTCTGGTCAGGATTGGCTCGCCATTCAGCCAGATGTTGCCGGAGGATTGCGGCCGGGCGCCGGCCAGGCTGTCTACCAGGTCGGAGCGTCCGGCGCCCATCAGCCCATACAGACCCAGGATCTCCCCGGCGTGCAGCTCGAAGGAAACATGATCGACGATGTAACCGCCGCCCGGCTTGGGCAGGGTCAGGTCTTCCACCCGCAGCAGCACATCGCCAATGGTGTGCTCCTGGCGGGAAAACAACGCCGCCGGGTTTTTACCTACCATCTTTTCAATGATCCAGGAGACGTCAATATCGGCTGTCCTGGCTGTCTCCACCAGCTTTCCGTCCCGTAGCACGGTGACGTAATCGCCGATTTGCAGCAGCTCGTCCAGCTTGTGGGAGATGTAAATGATCGACACGCCCCTGGATTTCAGCTCGTTAATCACCCGGAAGAGCACTTCCACTTCGGTCGCACTTAGTGCCGAGGTGGGCTCATCCATGATCAGGATGCGGACTTCCTGGGCCAGAGCCTTGGCAATCTCGACGATCTGCTGCTGGCCGATGCGCAGCTCGCTCACCTGGGCGTCCGGGTCAATCTTCTGTTCCAGGCGGGTTACCAGCTCGGCGGCCTGCTTTTTCTGTGCTTTCTTATCGATCATCACGCCGCGCAGCATCACTTCACGTGCCAGGTATATATTCTCCACCACGCTCAGGTTGGGGCACAGCGTCATTTCCTGGAAGATGATCCCGATCCCGTGGCGGCTGGCTTCCTGGATGTTGCGTACGTGGATTTCTTTGCCCTCCAGGAAAATATGTCCCGAGCTGGGCTGCTCGACCCCCGCCAGGATTTTCATCAGGGTCGATTTCCCCGCCCCGTTCTCACCCACCAGCACGTTGACTTTACCTTGGTAGACGTTAAAGCTGACATTATCCAGGGCGATGGTGCCCGGGAAAACCTTGGTAATGTTTTCGGCGCGTAATGCCACCGTGTCGGCGCCGGTATCCATCTCGGACGATTGTGTCAGGGCTGCCTGTTCGCTCATGCTTCACCCCTCGACTTCGATCTTGATCGGCACGATGGTCAGTTTCTTCAGGTCGATGTTGATCAGGTTGAAGGTGCGGATGGTCAGCGCCCCGTATACGGTCACCGTTTTGCCCACCAGTGTTTCTTTATCCAGGGGCTCCAGCACGTTGCTGACGATGCGCTTATTGATCTCGGCGCCGACCTTGCCGTACTCGGTTTGCTCCTTAAAATCCCCAAAATTGATAAATCCGACCCCATCCCGGATGGAGGTTTCATCGCTGGGGATGCGCGGCCCCACGTACACCCGCACTTTGATCGGGCCGCCGTAACCGTCCGGCTGCACTTCCATCACGCCCAGGCTGGTCTTGGTATCCAGCGCGGTGACTTTGCCGGTCAGCTTGACCAGGTAGATATGCGCCTCGCCGACCGTGATCAGCCCGTATTCGTTAGCCACCTTGATTTGATCATCCTTGGCCGCCATGCCTGCGGGATTGGGCTGCATGGCGTTCAGCACGTCCGCCATGTCCACCGCTTCGGAATTGATTGTCGGGATGATCTTGGACTCCCAAATCCCATCCACGTAGGCCACCGGATCGAAGGCTTCGCTCAGCTTCTGCTGCTCGACCTCTTCGATGGGCACCACCGTGAAGGCGTAAGGCCAGAGAAGATATCCTGCCACAATAAGCGCCAGGATGACGGCCAGCCAAATCATCAGTTTCTTTGATTTCATCATCCAACTCCTTCTACGCATGCAATACTTGTTGGACTGCTTTGTCCCAACCGGCCAGCAGAGCGGCGACGGTAGCAGTGTCTTGCTGCGGGGTATAACCAACGAAATCGGATGCCAGCTGCAACAGGTCGTCCGACCCGAGGGCGGAAGTGCCCAGCATGCCCATCATGGTGGCGCCCAGGGCGGAAAGTTCGGCGGTGCGGGAGGTGCGTACTTCCAACCCGGTAATATCGGCGGCGAACTGCATCAGGAAGCGGTTGCGGGTGGCGCCGCCGTCGGCATGGATCGCCTTCAGCTTTATCCCGGCGTTGGCTTCCATCTCCTTCAGGGCATCGTTGACGGTGAAGGCAATGGCCTCCAGGGCGGCGCGAGCGACGTGCTGCTTGGTGCTGCCCGGCGTCAGGCCGGTGATCAGGGCGCGCACATCCGGACGCCAATACGGCACGCTCAGCCCTACAAAAGCTGGCACCAGGTACACGCCGCCGTTGTCCGGAACGGCGGTGGCCAAGCTTTCGGCTTCTTCGATGCTGGAAATCAGCTGCAGCTGGTCGCGCAGCCAGGCGATGGTCGCACCGGTGAAATTGGTGATGCCTTCCAGGGCATAAGTCGGCCGGCTGTCCAGCACCCAGGCGACGGCAGTCACCGCACCATGCTCGGCAACAACCGGATGCGAGCCCAGGTTGAGCAGCAGGGAAGAGCCGGTGCCGAAGGTCACCTTGGCGCTGCCGGGTGTGAAGCACTTCTGGGCGAACAGGGCAGCCTGCGAATCGCCCATCACCCCGCAGATCGGCAGCAGATCGGCCAGCCAACCGCCCAGGTCGGTCTCGCCGAAGTGGGCTTTGCTCTCGCAGATTTCCGGAAGGCGGCCTGTTTCGATGCCGAAAAGCTCGAATAATTCCGGGTTCCAATCCAGCCGGTGAATGTCGTATAACAGGGTGCGCGAGGCGTTGGTGTGGTCGCTGGCATAAACTTTCCCGCTGGTGAGGCGGTAAATCAGATAGGCATCGATCGTGCCGAACAGCGCTGAGCCTTCGGCCAGCTTCTGGCGCAGGTCGGGGCGCTCGTCCAGCAGCCAGCGCAGCTTGGAGGCCGGGAAATAGGTGTCGATCTTCAAGCCGGTCAGCTCGTGCACCCGCTGTCCGTGCCCGGCGGCTTCCAGCTCCGAGCAGATGGCTTCACCGCGCCGGCACTGCCAGACGATGGCATTGTGCAGCGACTCACCGCTTTCCCGGTCGAACAGCACGAAGGTCTCGCGCTGGTTGGTGATCGACAGGCAGGCCAGGTCGGTGATCAGCTCGGGGTGATTTTCCAGCAGGCCGCGCGCCGCCTGGATTGTATTTTCATAGATCAGGTTGGCGTCATGCTCCACCCAGCCGGCCTGCGGGTAAATTTGCGGGTGCGGCAGAGTAAGCCCATCCAGCAGCCGTCCTTGTTGGTCGAACAGCAGGGCTTTGGTTGCGGAGGTGCTTTGGTCGATCGCCAGGTAGGTGCTCATCGGCTAGCTGTCTCATGATGTCATCCTGAGCGAAGCGAAGGATCTGGATTCTTCGCTTCGCTCAGAATGACACACTACGATTGCCTTCTTTCGTCCGAGTTGCGCTCCAGGAGAGCGATGGCGGTGCCGGCCAGGCCTTCCGCCGAGATGCCGTAGTAGTCAAAGACCTCCACCTGGCTGCCGGTAATGGTGTAAGCGTCCGGGATGCCGACGATGCGCATGGGGCGGAACAGGCTATGCTGCATCAGCAGGGAAGCGATCCGGCTGCCCAGGCCGCCGTTCACGCTGTGCTCTTCCACGGTCACCAGCGCCCTGCAATTTTGCACCGTTTCCAGGATGGCTTCTTCATCCAGCGGGCGCAGGGTATGCAGGCTGAGCACGCTGCTGGTGATACCTTGCGCAGCCAGCCGGTCGGCGGCCAGCAGCGCCGGGTGCACTGTCTCGCCGATGGCGATGAAGGCCACATCAGCGCCTTCCCGCAGCAGGATGGCTTTGCCGATTGTGAACTGTGTGCCGGGGGCGTGCAAATCGGGCATGGCTTTCTTGCCGAAGCGCAGGTAAACCGGCCGCGGGTGCTGTACCGCCTGGCGCACGGCCTGTTCGGTCTCGAAATTGTCCGCCGGCACGACGATATCAATATTGTAGAAGGCCTGCAAAGCAGCCAGGTCGTGCAGCGAATGGTGCGTGGTGCCCAGGGCGCCGTAGCTGACGCCTGCGCTGATCCCGACCACTTTGACTGGCTGGTCCGAATAGGCGATATCATTCTTGATTTGTTCCAGCGAGCGGGTAGTTAAAAAACAAGCCGGCGAGACTGCAAATACTTTCTTACCTGCTGCAGCCAGGCCGGCCGAGACGCCCACCAGGTTTTGCTCGGCAATGCCCATCTCAATGATTTGCTGCGGTCGCTGTTTTCCAAAATAACCCAGGCGGGCCGAGCCGCGTGAATCGCTGGTGACAGCCAGGATGTCAGGATCGTTTTCGGCCAGCTCCAGCAAAGTATCGGCAAAGGCCTGTAAATTGGGTTTTCCGAGGTTATACGGTTGCATAGGTCGCCTGCCAGTTTGCTTCTGCCTGGCTCAGCTCGGCCAGGGCGATGCCCATTTCCGCATCACTGGGGACGTGGTGGTGCCAGTCGACGGCGTTTTCAATGAAGCTGATCCCTTTGCCTTTGGTGGTATGCGCCAGCACAAGGCTGGGCTTTCCTATTTGGAAGGGCAGCTGTTCGAAAACCTCCACCAGGTCGGACAGGTTGTTGCCATCCACTTCACGCAGGGCAAAGCCAAAGGCGCGGAAGCGGTCGGCCAACGGCTCCAGGGTCATCACGCTCTCGGTGCGCCCGGTGATTTGCAGCGTGTTGCGGTCGACAATCACCGCCAGGTTGTCCAATTTGTAATGGGCGGCGCTCATCGAAGCTTCCCAGATCGAGCCTTCGGTCAGCTCGCCGTCGCCCATGGTGGTGAAGACACGATAGCCCTGCCCGTTGATTTTTGCTGCCAGGGCCAATCCTACAGCCACCGAAAGGCCGTGGCCCAGGGCGCCGGTGTTCTGTTCGATGCCGTTTACTTTGCGAGTGGGGTGGCCTACATAGTGGGAGCCGAGCTTACAAAAAGTCTTCAGGTCTTCGGCGGGGAAGAAGCCGCAGTCGGTCAGCACGGTGTACAGCGCTTCTACCGAGTGCCCTTTGCTGTGGATGTAGCGGTCGCGGTCGGGGCTTCGGAAATTGCCGGGGTTGACTTTCATCACGTGGTTGTACAGCACGTTGAGGATATCGACACAAGACAGGCTGCCGCCGGTGTGCCCGGCGCCCGCCTCTTTAATCATGGTCAGGATGGACCGGCGGTATTGGATCGATTTGAACTCCAGGGTGGCGATGTCCATGAGCATCTCAAAGTGATTGGCTATCGGATCGAATTAGCGAATTTGGAGTTACCTGATTGAGTAATTATCTGGATATGAATATTTATTCAGTCGATGATATAATATTCATGAATCGGGTTGACGTCAAGCGAAACTGAATAAATATTCAACACCAAATATATATTAATATTTGCGAGCTTTACACCTTAGCGTGAGATTTACTTTGGACATTTGCCAATGGTCATTAACGACTCACTCCGATTGGTTGTGCGGGTGGCCCGCATGTATTACGAATGGGGCAAGAAACAGTCCGAAATTTCGGAACAGCTGGGTCTATCCCAGGCGACGGTGTCACGCCTGCTGAACCAGGCCAAAGAGGCGGGCATCATTCGCATCTCCGTCTCGGTGCCGCCGGGGATTTTCACCGAGCTGGAAGAAGAGCTGGTGCGGCGTTACAACCTGCGTGATGCCCTGGTGGTCGAGTGTTCCAGCGACGAGGACGAGCGCCAGATCCAGCGCGAGATCGGTGCTGCGGCGGCTTACTACCTCGAGTCGATCATCCGGCCAAACGAGATCGTCGGCATCTCCTCGTGGAGCGCCAGCCTGCTGTCCCTGGTGGACGCCATGCACCCTGTGCCGCGCAAGAACGACATCCGCGTGGTGCAGATCCTGGGCGGGGTGGGCAATCCCCAGGCCGAGAGCCACGCCCACCGCCTGACCAGCCGCTTTGCCGACCTGGTCGGTGGCGCACCGGTGTACCTGCCTGCCCCGGGGATTGTCGGCTCGCAGGCCTCTCTGCAGGTTTTGTTGGACGACCCTTACGTCCAGGAGACCCTGCAGCTGTTCGATAAAGTCACCCTGGCGCTGGTTGGCATTGGGGCGGTCGAGCCCTCCCGCCTGCTGGCCGACAGCGGCAACATCTTTTCCCAGGCCGAGCTGGACCTGTTGCGCAGTGCGGGCGCGGTGGGCGACATCCTGCTGCGTTTTTTCGACCGCCACGGGCGCCTGGTCAAGACACCTCTCGATAGCCGGGTGGTCTCTATGCAGCTGGAGCAGCTCAAGAAGATCGACCGTTCCCTGGCGGTAGCCGGCGGCGCCCGCAAGCACCACGCCATCGAAGCCGCCCTGCGCGGCGGGTGGGTCAACATCCTGGTGACGGATCAGTGCACTGCCATGTGGTTGGCGCGCTGAATTTATTGCATTTCGGCTGAATTGTGCGATAATAAATTTACACCGGTTAAATAGCCCATCCTGCAGTTAGCACCGGTGGGGAGGGCGCAGGGGTGGAATACGAGGATTTCTCGATCAAGATTGAGCCGCGGCAGGGCGATGCCTACCCGGTAATCGTGCTGCGCTCGCCGGCGGGCGAGGGACGCTCACAGTTCACCCCGCCCTTCGACCCGGCCCGCCTGGCGGAGCAAGCCGCCACCCTGGACCAGGAAGTGCGCACCCGCCAGCCGGCCTCCCGGGATGCCTCCCCGGCTGCCACCGCCAGCCTGCCGCAGCGCATCGGCGACCAGCTGTTCACCGCCCTGTTCTCGGGCGTGGTGCGCTCGTTATTTGACCGCTCTTTGGGTATGATGCAGGTGCAGCAGCGCGGCCTGCGCATCAAGCTGCACATCGACCCGGAAGACCCCAGCCTGGCAGCGCTGGTCGCGCTGCCGTGGGAATACCTGTACCGTAAAGAGACCCGCGAGTTCCTTAATCTCTCCCGTTTTACCCCCATCCTGCGCGACCTGGACGTGCAGCGTCCCTATATGCCGCTGCAGCTGGCTCTGCCGCTGCGCATCCTGGTCTTTGCCGCCGACCCAGTCGATTACCCCCGCCTGGAGCTGGAGCGCGAACAGCAGCAGATGGAAGCCTGCCTGGGCCGGCTGCCGGGCGTGCAGGCGGAATTCCTGATGCACGCTACGCTGGGCGCCCTGCAAGAGCGCCTGGGCGAGGCGGAGTACCACGTGCTGCACTACATGGTGCACGGCGGCTTCGACGAAGAGTCCGGCAGGGGCGTGCTGCTGCTGGAGGACGAAAATCAACGGGCGCTGCGCGTGGATGGCGGCACGCTCAGTGTGCTGCTGCACGATTTTGCCTCCCTGCGCCTGGTGTTCTTGAATGCCTGCGAAACCGCCCGTCTGGCCGGCGAGCAGGGGCTGGACCCCTTCGCCGGGGTGGCCTCGTCGCTGGTGATGACCGGCATCCCGGCGGTGGTGGCGATGCAGTTCCCGATCAGCGACCGGGCGGCGATTACCTTTGCCCAGCGTTTCTACGGATTGCTCTCGCGCGGCCAGCCGGTGGATGCGGCAGTAGCCGAGGGGCGGCGGGCGCTGCGCATGGCCGAGCCGGATACCCTCGAGTGGGGCACCCCGGTGCTG
>JBFYSP010000134.1:0-5772 GCA_041301395.1 Anaerolineae bacterium | reverse complement strand
AGCAACCACTGGCAGCGGCCATTGGTGTGGATCTTCCCATTGGAACCCCATCCGGGAATATGATCATTTGCCTGGGAGGCGGCGCTACCCAGGCGGCTGTCCTGGCAATGTATGGAATCGTTGCGGCGGAAACAATGCGTGCCGGTGGGATGGCATTGGACGAATCCATCGTCAGCTACGTGCGGAAGAAATATGGCCTGATCATTGGACAGCTGACTGCCGAACAAGTTAAGATGAAAATTGGGGCTGCCGTACCGCAAGACGAAGAGCAAAGCATAGAGATCCAAGGCCAGGATCAAGTCACCGGCCTGCCCCGGCCGGCCATGTTGACTACCGGCGAAATTGTTGAAGCGATGCGTGAGCCTCTTTCGGATATTGTGGAAACGGCACGCCGGGTGCTGGAGAAAACACCGCCTGAGCTGGTCTCGGATATTATCGACCGCGGCGTGGCAATCACCGGAGGCGGAGCGCTGCTGCGCGGCATCGATAAGCTATTGACGAAAGAGTTAGGTGTACCGGCCTACCGGGTAGATAATCCGACCACCTGCACTGCGGAAGGCGCAGCCAAAGGGATTGGTATGTATGCCCTGATCCGGAGAAACCTGCCTGCGGTTTAATTATCTGCTGCTCGAAAAAATAAACAAAACAGCACGGGATGTCCTGTGCTGTTTTACTTTGTATGCATAAAAAGGGATCAATCCAGATAATAGGTCATCCGTTGCAGGTGGATGACGGGGTCGATATACTGGACGTGGACATCCTCTGGGACGTTTAAACTGATCGGAGCATAGTTGAGGATTGCTTTGATGCCCGCTCCGACGAGCCGGTCGGCAACTTCCTGGGCATTGACGGCTGGCACAGCCAGCATGGCGATTCGAATCTGGGCAGCACTGATGCAAGCAACCATCTCCATGCTGCTCTGCACGACAAAGGCGCCTACCTGGCTGCCGATGATATTCGGGTTGCTGTCAAAGATCATCGTGACGCGAAAGCCGCGATTTTCGAAACCCTGGTAGCGGGCAATCGCGCTGCCAATATCACCGGCGCCAACCAGGGCGATATCCCAAACCTGGTTCACTTTCAGGATCTGGCGCAACTGGTCCAGCAGGAAGTCAATCTGGTAGCCGGTGCCCTGCTTGCCAAATTCACCAAACAGCGAAAGATCCTTGCGAATTTGGGCCGCTGAAATCCCCAATCTCTCCGATAACTCCTGGGAGGAGGTCAACCGGCGGCCTTCCAGGGCCATATGTTGCAGAGCACGAAGATAGTGTGGTAAACGTCCAACCACGATATCGGGAATCCCGCGCCCCGAGCTCTGAATCAAATTCTTATCCATGCCTGCCTCCTAATCGACCGTAAAGATCATTTCCCGTCTGGTTATGCCATTTTTACCATAAATTCTATATTTGTGCAAAGATTAACAAGTAGTGCACAAAGTAGTAAAACCGGTGGCTGACCTGCCAGATGGTATAATCGGCGCGATGTTCATTGATCAGGCAGAAATCCAAATTCGTTCGGGAAAAGGCGGTGACGGCGTTGTGCATTTCCGCAGGGAAAAGTACGTGCCGCGCGGCGGTCCAGATGGCGGGGATGGCGGCAGGGGTGGAGACGTAATCCTGGAAGTCAAGCCCACCTTGAATACGCTGTCTACCTTCCGGCACCAGGCTCGTTACCACGCCGAGGATGGGAGGAATGGCGCCAAGCAGAACCAGACCGGCCGGTCCGGCGAGGATCTGGTAATTTTTGTGCCGCCAGGCACGATCGTTTACGATGTACCTTCTGGCGAGGTGCTTGGCGACCTGGTGGAGAATGGCCAGCGTTTGACGGTAGCCAAGGGCGGGCGCGGCGGGCGTGGTAATTCTCGTTACGCCAGCTCGGTAAACCAGGTTCCCAGGATGGCAGAGCGTGGTGAGCCTGCGCAGGAGTTGAGCCTGAGGCTCGAACTCAAACTCATCGCCGATATTGGGATCATTGGGGTGCCCAACGCAGGCAAATCAACCCTGTTGGCAGCGGTGACCAGCGCCCGTCCGAAGATCGCTCCCTATCCTTTCACGACACTGGAGCCCAATCTGGGCGTTGCATACCTGGATGATGAAACCAGCCTGGTCCTGGCAGACATTCCTGGTTTGATAGAAGGTGCCCACCTGGGGGCAGGGTTGGGACTGGACTTCTTGCGCCATATCCAACGTACTCGTGTGTTGATCCACTTGTTGGATGGTACGGCCGAAGACCCGGTGCTCGATTTTGGGCAGATCAACAGCGAGATGGCACTCTTTGATCCCCAGCTGAGCCACAAGCCCCAGCTAGTGGCTTTGAACAAAATCGATATGTCGGAAGTCCAGGCACGCTGGCCCAAGATCAAAGCCGAGCTGGTACGCCGGCTAAAAAAGGGCAAAGACCCGGAACCGGTAGCCATATCGGCTCTGACCAGAGAAAACCTCCGGCAACTACTCTATAAAGCGGCTCAACTGCTTCAGCAAATCCCTGAGGAAGAGAAAGTAACGGAGATGCCGGTGTACCGGGTGGAAAGCGACCCGGGTCAGTTTACCATCAGCCGGGTTTCAAATGGCTGGCGCGTATCCGGCGAGTCTATCGAACGGGCCGCCAAGATGACCTATTGGGAGAACTCCCAGTCGATCCGCCGTTTCCAGCGTATTCTCCAGGCGCTGGGCATCGAAGATGCATTGCGAAAAGCGGGTGTTGATGAGGGGGATACGGTTTATATCGGTGAATTTGAGCTTGAGTGGCAGGATTAATTATTGAAAACGGGTGTCTTTGGCGGTACTTTTGATCCGCCCCACGTAGGGCACCTGATCCTGGCAGAAGAAGCTCTGGCACAGCTTGGATTGGGGCGAGTGCTGTGGGTCCTCACACCCGACCCCCCGCATAAACAGGGTCGCAGGATTGCACCGCTGGCGGATCGCTATGCGATGCTGCTGGCGGCGGTTGCCGATAACCCCTCGTTCGAAGTTTCCCGGGTAGATATCGATCGCCCACCACCCCATTACGCCGTGGATACCGTACGACTTCTGGCCAAGGAATATCCCAAGGACGAAATTGAATACCTGATGGGCAGCGATTCGCTGCGAGATTTACCGACCTGGTACCGCCCGGAAAATTTCGTGGAGGCCTGCCATGCGATCGGCGTGATGCGGCGTGTGGATGTACGCTTGGACCTGGATAGCCTGGAGCAGACCATTCCGGGCTTGAAGGCTAAAGTCCGTTGGATCGATGTTCCCTTGATAGAAATAGCATCTTCGTCAATCCGGGAACGCGTAGCCAGCGGCGAGCCCTATCGCTATTACCTTCCACCGGCGGTATTCGAGTACATCCGCCAACATTCCCTGTATCAGACAATTATTAAATGAGTATTCCCCTGTGCAGCAAGCCGATCTTGCTGGATAAGCTATTCGCGTCGGTTGCCTGGGGGCATTTCACTGTGGATTTGCTCAATGGCACACGCGCCGTCCTGCTGACTTTTTTGAGCGTCCCATTAGGGCTGACCAACGCCGCATTGGGGATGGCGAGCACGGTTTATATCATTGCCGGGGCGCTGGCCCAACCGTTGTTTGGCTACCTGGCAGACCGGGTAGGGCCGCGCTGGGTGGCTGCCGGAGGCGTGTTTTGGATGGGGTCTTTCTTTACCCTCAGCCTGGTGCTGCCGGGATTGCCGGCACTGTTCTTCTTAATGCTGGCCAGCCTCGGGTCAGCGGCGTTCCATCCGGCAGGCACTATGCAGGCTACGCTGCGTGGCAGGACATTCTCCTCCGGACGTGAGACGACCACCGCAGCCTATTTTTTCTTCTTTGGACAGGCGGGGGCGTTTTTTGGGCCGCTGCTGGCTGGACCGGTATTGGATCGATACGGCACGGTCGGCTTGATCGGTTTGACGCTGTTTTCGTTGCCGGTTGGGATCAATCTTGAAAATCAGCTGCGCTTTCCCGTACCGCAGCCGCCACGTAATCCGATTGTGACTTCCAGCGGGAAAGTTAAGGCCGGCTCTCCGGTAAATGTCGCCCTCCTGGCAGTGTTCTTCCTGGTGGCTTTCTTCCAGGCCTGGGCTCAACAAAACATGGTGACATTTATCCCTAAATACCTGTCTGACCTGGGCCAATCCCCCAGCCACTATGGGCTGGCGGCGGCTTTTTTCATGGGCGGTACGGCGATTGGGAATGCCTTGGGAGGCAACCTGGCTGATCGCTTTGGCAAACGCAGGATTCTTTTCCTGGCGCTCTCGCTAGCCGCCATCCCTTTACTGCTCATCAGCAGTATCGGTTGGTCCCCCTGGTTGTTTGTGCTGTTTCCACTGGCAGGAGCGCTCACCGGCGCGCCGCACAGCATTATCGTGGTGATTGCCCAGCGCTGGATTCGGGTTGGGATGGCGCTCGCTTCGGGGGTTATCCTGGGATTCATGTTTTCCAGCGGCGCGATCGGAACGCTGATCAGCGGGTACCTGGCCGACGCACTGGGATTCCCGGTTGTCTTTCGACTGACGGCCCTGCTGGCACTGTCGGCGGCCCTGCTGACTCTGCCCCTAAGAAAATTTACCGAATAATTATTTCTACCGGGATGCCAGAATGTATTTGAGCCCGCGCAGCAGGCTGGCTTCGTATTCTACAGAAAATTCGTGCCCAACATCAGGAATCTCTTCGAGCTGGCAGGAAATGCCGGCTTTGTTCAACTGTCCGACCAGCTTGCGAACATTATTCAACGGGATGGTACTATCTTCCTGGCCAATAACGATATAGCCGCGCAGGCCGGTGCCTTTACTGGCTTCGATTAAGGGCTGCCAGTTTTCCAGGTCATCGACGAATGGCCCGCCAGGGCCAATTGCCAGAAAGCCCCTCACCGGTATGGCTGCATTCAACGCCAGCCAGACTGCCATTTCGCCGCCCATGGAGTAGCCTGTCAGAACGACTTGATCTCGATCGACGGCATACTTTGTGGTTAAGGCGTTATATTGGCGGGTGATTTCCTCAGTGGCAAAATCACGATCGTCCCAAATATAAGCATCCTTCCACATGGGCTGCGAAGATTGAGGTATTGCAACCAGCCAGCCGGATGAAGCTGCCGGGCGCCAGAAAGGGATAGAGGCCTGGGCGGTGCTGGCGTTGGCATGCAATGCCAATACCGCCGGACAGGGAGAACTGCTGGACTGGCACTGCCCTTCCGTGCGCAGGATGAGCAGAGGGAAAATGCGTTCTTGATCCATCTCCTGCTGCTCACGATTGAGCAGTATCAGTGCTTCAAATTCATCCTCTCCCTGCAGAGGAAGCAAGGATGGGCTGCGGCGGAGCAAGGTTTCGCTATACCAGCCGCCGTTTACTACGATCTCATGCAGCAACTGGATCGCCTGGGCGTAGTCGCCCAGGCGGGCGGCCATCGTAATCTGCCAGTAACAAAACCGAAAGGTGTGCTCCGGAAACTGGCTTCGTCTCGCAGTCGCCAGATCCAGGGCAGAGCGGTAATCTGCATTGTGGTAGAGCTGCTGCAAATGAGCCTGTAGGTCGTCAATCGATGATGTGTTGGTCATAGGGGTATACTTTTCTGTCTTGGATTATAGTTACCCGTTTTATAGACAATGATGACACGGGTTTTGACCGGGCTGATTGACTGTCATCGGCAGAGCATGCGATGCTTCGCATCGATGCGCTACCGGCTTACCTCTCGGCAACCAGATTTCTGATTGCAGTTCTAGCCCAGCGGTTGCACTACGGGCAACCGGGAGACGGTGCAAGAACCGCAGCGCCAAAACCGTCTCCACTGCACGGA
>JBFYSP010000113.1:0-4577 GCA_041301395.1 Anaerolineae bacterium | reverse complement strand
TGGTTCCAGGGCTCTATCGACCCCAACGGTGAGTATCGCGACTGGTACATCTGGTCGGAAACCAAACCTGAATATGCCGGCCCCTGGGGACAGAGTGTCTGGCACGAAGGACCTCAAGGCGAATACTACTACGGTGTATTTTGGAGCGGGATGCCCGATCTTAACTATTCCAACCCGGAGGTAGTCGCCGCCATGCAGGATGTGATGGCCTTCTGGATCAAGGATGTGGGCGTGGATGGTTTCCGCCTGGATGGGGCGCGCTATATCATCGAGGAAGGCGAGAATCAGGCCGATACCGAATCCACCCAGGCTTACTTCAACGCCCTCACCACCCAATGCAAAGCACTCAACCCCGAATGCTTGATGCTGGGCGAGGTGTGGACCAGCAACTTTGCCGTGGCTGGCTATGTCAAGGATGGCGATCTGGACATGGCCTTCGACTTTGAGCTGGCCAGTGCTTACATGGCGAGCGCATCCTATGGGACAGCAAAAAACACAAACTCGCAAATGAAGTTCAGCCTCAAGCTGTTCCCTCCCAACCAGTTTGCCCCCTTCCTGACCAACCACGACCAGGTTCGGGTGATGACCGAGCTGTCCGGAAATGCGGACAAGGCCGGCAGCGCCGCGGCTCTGCTGCTGAGCGGGCCAGGTGTGCCGTTTATCTATTACGGTGAAGAGATTGGCATGACCGGCGGCGGGGCGGATGAATTCAAGCGCACACCCATGCAGTGGTCGGCGGAAGCCAACGCCGGGTTCACCACCGGCACGCCCTGGATCGCGGTCAACGCCGACTACCCCGAAGTCAATGTGGAAACTGAGCTTAATTCAGGTGATTCGCTGTTGAACTGGTATATCGAGCTGATCGGCCTGCGCAATCAGTATCCCTCCTTGATGATGGGGGATACCTACCTGGTCTCCTCGGCAAGTTCGAATGTATTTTGCGTGCTGCGCACTCGTGGTGCTGAGAACCTGCTGGTGTTGCTAAACCTGAGCGACCAGGAAGTGAGTGATTATCAATTGAAATTGGCTTCCGGGCCTCTCAGCGGCGCATACCAGGCCACGGATGTCATGGGACATGGGGATGTGACCGGCCTGACTGCCAACGCGAAAGGCGGCTTTGACGATTACCTGCCGGTGCCAGGACTGCCTGCGCATGCCGTCCTGGTGATAAAATTGGAGCCGTGAAACGTACTCCTTACATCTCAGGTGACATAGCCACCTTTACCTGGCAAGGTCCCAATCCGCCGCTCCTGGTCGGCGATTTCAATGGTTGGAACCCTGCTCGGGCAGTAGTTCTGGAGAAGGATGGGCCCGGCGCCTGGTCAGCGGAGGTGCAGCTTCCCGAGGATGCCTATATAGAGTACGCTTTCCGGCTGGAAGAAGTGCATCTGCTCGATCCCGGCAATCCGCGTCGCGTCTTCAATGGAATCAACAAGTTCAACAACTATTTTTACATGCCTCAGGCTGCCCCCACGCTGCTGGCCAGGAGACGGGGCGACCTGCCGCATGGCGTGCTTACGGAGCACAGCCTGCCCACCTCCCCGGGATTGGCCTCACGCGGTGTAGCGTCTTCTCTGCATCACCGCCAGCTTACTCTATACCAACCGCCGGTAGAGCAGCCCTGCCCGCTGCTGCTGGTCTTTGATGGCCGCGAGTACCAGCGCTACAGCCGCATTATCGCTATCCTGGATAACCTGATCCACCAGGGAGCCATCCGGCCGGTGGCGTTGGCTATGCTGGCCAATGGCGGACCGCTGCGATATATGGAATACAACACCAGTGACTCTACCCTTGAGCTGATTAACTGCTACCTGCTGCCCCTGGCACACCAGCACTTGAACCTGGTGGACATCGAAGCGCACCCCGGCGCATTTGGCGTCATGGGCGCCTCGATGGGCGGCTTGATGGCCATGTACACTGCTTTCCGCATGCCGCATATCTTTGGCAAAGTGATCAGCCAGTCGGGCGCTTTCTTTGACCGGATGGTGCTTCGCCAGGCGGGAGCATGTTTCGATCGCTCTGTGCTGTTGGACCTGGTGCAGCTTGAGGAGCGCCTGCCGCTCGACATCTGGATGGATGTCGGGCGATTGGAGTGGCTGCTGGAAGCCAATCAGGCATTTTATCGCTTGCTGGTATCGCGCGGCTACCAGCCGGGCTACCGCGAGTATTCCGGCGGGCACAACTACACCGCCTGGCGGGACGACCTGTGGCGCGGCTTGCTGCACCTGTTTGGAACGCAGCCATGAGCATCCTGGGCGAAAAATCGCGCGGCCAGATCAATTACGACATCATGGATGAAGGGCCTGCCAGCCGCTTGCAGCAGTGGTTGGGGCGGCTTTTCCGCAACCGGCGCTTCCAGATCGCGATGATCGTTCTCCTGGCGCTGGTGATCCGCCTGTGGGCCGGTCTGGGGCTGTCGTTGGATTTCGATGAGCCGGTGTACATGACCGCCGCTGGCGATTACGCCCGCTTGATCCAGGCCGGCGACTGGCAGGGGCTGCTGGATTACCAGGAAAACAACGAGCACCCACCACTCACCAAGCTGCTCTACTCCCTGGTGATCCTGGCGCTGGGTCCTAAGCAGGAATGGTGGATCCTGCTGGCGGTGGCGCGCTTTGTCTCGGCCATCTTCGGCACACTGGCCGTTTTACTGCTGGCGTTGATTGACCCGCTGGCAGGTCTATTCCTGGCCCTGCAAACCCTGGTGGTCAAATACACCAGCCAGACCTACCTGGAAGCCCTGCCATTGTTCGCCTCGCTGGGAGCTGTTTTTGCCATGCTGCGCACCCGCCTGTCCCCCGGCTCCCGCCCGGATAGTTGGTTCTGGCTCTCTGCCGGCGCCCTGGGTTTGACGGCGGCCGGCAAATATAGCTACGCCCCGGTTGTGCTGGTGATTCTGTACATCGCCATCTGGGATAAAAAGATCGGCTGGAAATACTGGCTGCCATATTTTGGCCTGGTGGGATTGACCTTCTTCGCGCTGGACCCGGCCTTGTGGGCCGATCCCATCCAGCGCCTGCTGGCCTCCCTCACTTTCCACGGCGACTACTCGCAGAGCCAGCATGTCCAGCAATCCGGCTACCCCTGGTACCAGCCCTTCCTGTGGATATCCTATTCCTGGGGCGCCCGCTGGCACCCGGAAGTGTTTTTCAGCCTGGGCATCGACTCGCTGCTCGTTATCCTGGGTGTGCTTGGGCTGCGCGGCGAGTGGCGCCAACGACGTTATGTGCTGGTCTGGCTGGTGGTGGGCATGATTGCTCTGCTGCTGTGGCCGACCAAATGGCCGCAATACACGCTGGTGGTCATGCCGGCCATCTGCCTGGCGGCGGCAAGTGGGGCGCGCAGCACCCTGCATTGGGTGCGAGAACAGGAGAGCTATTGGGGTTGGCTGCGGGCGATGCTGCCCAATCCTACAACGGCGACCCTGGTGGCGGCTATCCTGTTCGCCGGTGTGGCTGTGGTCAGCGTCTTGACCAATGCCGTCCTGGTCAGTGTCAACCGCCTGGGTTGGTCGCAGCTGAATGCCATTACAACTTCCTTGCCTGGCAATGTGGTCAACCAGGTGCTGGCCTTGCCCGACGGGCACATGCTGATGGCCACTGACCGTGGGGTTGGCATCTGGCAGTCGGGCGGCACTGAAGCCGACATCTGGGAAATATATACTCGTGAGAACTCAGGCTTGCCGGATAACGAGGTGCTCTCAGCGGCCCAAGATGCTCAGGGTGGCCTATGGCTGGGCACGCGCAGCGGCCTGGCTCGAACGGATGGCCAATCCTGGCAGACAACCTCGGGACAGGAGATAGGCCTGACGGGTGATGATATCTTTGCCTTGCAGGCGACCCCGAATGGTCTGTGGGTTGGATCGAATGCCGGCGCGGCTTTCTACAATGGCCGGGAATGGATGGCTTATTCCAGCGCAAATTCAGGGCTGCTGGACGACCTGGTGCTTTCGATTGCCATCCAGCCGGATGGGATAGCCTGGTTTGGCAGCCGGCTGGGGATCAGCCGCTTCGATCCTGTCAGCCAGGAGTGGACGACCTTTACAGGCCAGAATGCCGGCCTGGGACCTGGGGGCGTTGCCGATCTGATGATTGACCATAAAGGCCGGTTGTGGGCTGGCCTGCTCGGCGGCGGGCTGAGCGTATATGACGGAGCCTCCTGGAAGCATTTCCGCACGGGCAACTCCGGCCTGCCAACCAACCTGGTGCGGACTATTTATGAAACCGCCCCGGGGGAATTCTGGGTGGCCACCGGCATCGCCAATACCCCAGGGGGGTTGATTTCAAGGTATGATGAAATCGCAAACGAATGGACGAGCTACCGCCCTGGGCGCACCGGCTACTCCGGCGCGGAGACGATCAGCATCGCACAGGATGCCTCCGGCCAGTTATGGTTTGGCACGTATACAGCCGGGGTTGATCGTTTTCTACCCCGCAATGAAAAATAACCCTGTACTTGACGAGGCGCTATGAGCCAGCGTAAGTATCTCCGCTACGTAATGATATCCCTGGTATTGATTATCTCGGCTTGCAGCGGGCTGGGGCCGGGGGAGCCCGCCCAGGAAACCAGCCTGGCAG
>JBFYSP010000076.1:0-3437 GCA_041301395.1 Anaerolineae bacterium | reverse complement strand
ATTGCTGTGGCCGGCCGCTAACTCGGCTGGAGGCGTTAGGGATTGCTCCCATTCCTCCGGGAATGAATCCGGGAGCGGCGGCATCGATTCCCAGTCCGGCATCTCATCTTCCCAGGCTGGTGGGGCGGGCTGAGCGGGCGGTGCCTGTCGCGGCTGGGTATTGGTGGGTTTCAGGGCCTGTTTAGGTGGCGTGGGCGGCACCGGCGGTCCGCCGGCCGCTGCGATGATGGTCAGCTCGGTCTGGATGCTGTCCACCAGCACCTTGGGTTCGGCGCCGCTGTTGTCCAGCCGGCCATCCACCACGATAATCTTGTCGTAATCGATGACGTCCAGCACCTTTTCCCAGGTGCGCGGGAACACCACCAGCTCGATCGTGCCCTGCAGATCTTCGATCGTGATGTAGCCCATCGGTTTGCCGGCTTTGCTCTGGTGATGGCGGATGCGAGTGATCAATCCCGCTACGCGTACCTTGTCTTCCGGATTGGCCTCGGAGAGCTGCCCGGAGAAATGGGTCACCGCCTGGGTGAGCACTTCCATCACCGAGTTAAGCGGGTGGTCCGACACATACAGCCCGATAAGCTCCCGCTCCCAGTTCAGCACCTCCCGCCGGCTGACATCGCGGGTGGCTCGCGGCAGGATGATCTCGTCGATTACCCCGGTGTGCGCCCCGAACAGGCTCATCTGCCCCGATTCGGCAGCCCGGAAATGGGAGGCGCTGGCAGCGATGATCCCGTCCAGCGCTTCCAGCAAGGCGGTGCGCGGCCCGATCGAATCCAGCGCGCCTACCTTAACCAGGCTTTCCAGGGCGCGCTTGCCCACCTGGCGCAGGTCTATCCGGCGAGCCAGCTCGTTGACATCCTTGATTGGCCCATCCTGGCGCGCCTTCAGGATGGCTTCCACCGGTCCCTGGCCGACATTTTTCACCGCTCCCAGCCCGAAGCGGATGGCTGCCTTGGCCTCTCCGCGGTCCTCGATGGTGAAATCCCAGTCGCTCAGGCTGATGTCCGGCGCTTCCACCGCTACACCCATGCGGCGGCAATCGGCCACGTAGAGCGCCACTTTGGCGGTATCGTTCTTGGATACCGACAGCAGGGCGGTCATATACTCGACCGTATAATGCAATTTCAGGTAGGCGGTTTGGACCGCAATAACCCCGTAGTCCACCGCATGTGATTTGTTGAAGCCATATCGTGCAAACTCTTCCCAGTCGTCGAAGATGGCGCTGGCGGTGTCCTCGGCAATATTGTTTTTCACCGCCCCGTCGATGAACTTCTGACGGTGCTTCAGTAGTTTATCGGGCAGCTTCTTGGCGATGGCTTTGCGCAGATCGTCGGCTTCGGCGGCGGTGTAATTTGCCAGCCGCATGGCGGCAAACATGAGCTGCTCCTGGTAGACCGGGTAGCCATAAGTTTCTTTGAAGATGTCTTTGAGCAAGGGATGGCGGTAATCTACTTCCTCTTCGCCGTGCATGCGCCGGATGTACCCCGGGATGTATTCCATTGGTCCTGGGCGGAAGAGTGCCACCATGGCAATCACATTTGAAAGGTTGTTTGGCTTCATCTGCACCAGGTAGCGGCGCATGCCCGAGCCTTCCACCTGGAACACACCCGCTGTCTCGCCTCGACCGAGCAGCTCGTAAGTCGCCGGGTCGTCCGTGGGGATGTTATCCAGGTTCAGCTCAATGCCGTGCCGCCGCCGGATCAGGTCGCAGGCGCGCGCCATGATGGTGAGGGTCGCCAGGCCCAGGAAGTCTACTTTGAGCAGGCCCAGCGAGTCGAGCACCGACATCTCGAACTGGGTGACCGAGCGCACCGGGCTTTCTGCGGCTGCACTGCCGGTTGGGCGATGCAGCGGCACGTACTCAAGCAGCGGCTTGTCGGTGATGATCACCCCGGCGGCGTGCGTGCCTGCGTTGCGCACCACACCTTCCATCTTGGCTGCGGTATCGATCAGTTCTTTGAGATACGGTGTGGTGGCGTATAGCTGTTTGAACTCGGTCACATCTTCCAGCGCTTGCTCGATGGTCACCGGCTTGCCGGGGATGTTCGGGATTAGCTTGGCGACGCGATCGACTTCCGGCAATGGCACGTCCATCACCCGGCCCACATCCCGGATGGCGGCGCGTGCCCCCAGGGTGCCGAAGGTAATTATCTGCGCCACTTTGTCCTCGCCATAGCGCCTGACCGTGTATTCGATCATCTCGGAGCGCCGGTCGTCACGGAAGTCCAGGTCGATATCCGGCATAGTAATGCGCCCCGGGTTCAGGAAGCGCTCGAAGATCAGCCCGTGTTCAATGGGATCCACCAGCGTGATATCCAGCGTGTAGGCGATGATCGAGCCGGCCGCCGAGCCACGCGCGTTATACCAGATGTCCTGCTGGCGGGCGAAGCGGCACAGATCCCAAACAATCAGGAAGTAGGTGTCGAAGCCCATCTGGTGCACCACGCCCAGCTCGTAATCCAGGCGCTGGCGTACAACCGGATTGTCGGCGCGGCTGCCGTAGCGTTTGCGCAGGCCCTCCTCGCACAGCTCGCGCAGGTAGCTGTCGGCGGTTTTGCCCTCCGGCACATCGAAATGCGGCAGGCGGTAGCCTTTGAAGCCCAGGTCGATGTTGCAACGCTCGGCGATCAGTAGCGTGTTGCTCAATGCTTCGGGCACCTCGGCAAACAGGCGGCTCATCTCGTCCGGCGTGCGCAGGTAATACGAGTTGTCGGTCATGCGCATGCGGTTGCGGTCGCTCAGCAGGCAGCCAGTCTGGATGGCCAGCAGGATATCTTGCAGGCGGGCATCTTCCTGGTTGATGTAATGCACGTCGTTGGTGGCGACAAAGCGCGCCTGGTAGCGCCTCCCCAGGTCGATCAGGTTCTTGTTGATCGCCTCCAGCTCTGGTATGTCGTGCTGCTGCAGCTCCAGGTAGAAGTGATCTGGCCCGAAGATATCGTAATACCAGTCGAGCTGGCGACGCGCCCCTTCCAGGTCGCCCTGGGCAAGCAAGCGCGGCACCTCCGCCGACATGCAGCCGGATGTGCAGATCAACCCTTCGGCATGTTTGGCAAGCAGTTCTTTATCCACCCGCGGGTAGTAGTAAAAGCCGCCGAGCTGCGCCGACGAGGCGATATTCAGCAGGTTGTGGTAGCCCGTGTCGTTTTCCGCCAGCAGCAGCAGGTGCGAGGATTTCTTGTCGAGCTGTGCGTCGCGCTGCTCCATGCCGCGTGCCGCCAGATAAGCTTCCACGCCGATAATCGGCTTGATGCCGGCTGCGCTTGCTGCATTGTAAAAGTCGATCGCCCCGAACATTGTCCCGTGGTCGGTCAGTGCCAGCGCCGGCATGCCCAGCTCGCTGGCGCGCCGCACCAGCTTCTTAATATTACTGAAGCCGTCCAGCAGGGAATATTCGGAATGCACGTGCAGGTGGACGAAAGACATCGCTCGATAAG
>JBFYSP010000073.1:0-4548 GCA_041301395.1 Anaerolineae bacterium | reverse complement strand
GCTGCGAGATATGATCGAGCAATTAAAACAGCTTCAAGCTTGATGCTCTAGCGACGATTAAGAGGAGAACTATGGCAGCCATCTCACCTCCGTTACAAAAACCCGCACCTTCCCCTCTGGCTGTATTCCGCAATCGTGATTTCACCCTGATGTGGATCGGCCAGCTTATCGATACAGCCGGCTCGGCGCTGGCCTCCCTGGCGGCCTCGATCATGGTCTACAAAGAATCCGGCTCTGCGCTGAGCGTCGGGTTGATGCTGGTGGCGACTGCCCTGCCCAGCGTTCTGATTGGCCTGATTGCCGGCGTGTACGTGGACCGTTATGATCGCAAGCGGATTATGGTGATTGCCAATATCTTGCGCGCCGTGCTGGTCTTGCTGATCCCCTTCCTGGTGTCATCCAATATTGCCTGGTTGTATGTCATGATTTTTGCCACCAGCACCGTGGGGCAGTTCTTTGACCCGGCGCATGAAAGCGTGCTACCGGAGATTGCCGATGATCAGGAGCTTGCGGCCGCCAACTCGCTGATGGCCATCAGCAGCTTTGGCGCGACCGCCATCGGTTTCGCAGCCTCCGGCCTGATTGCCTCCCAGTTCGATATCAAGTGGGCATTTTACCTGGACGCGGTATCATTTTTATTCGGTGCCTTATGTATCGCCCTCGTGCGCATCAAGCCGATGGCAGATGCCGGAGAAACCAGCGTAAAAGTGGTAGTGGATAACTTGAAAATCGGCGTCAACTACCTGTTCAGTACTACCATCTTGCGCTCGTTATTCTTTGTCTCGATCCCGGTACTGATCAGTTTTGGCCTGTCCAACTCGCTGCTGCTGCCGTTTGCCGAGCGAGCCTTGCAGGCTACCGAGTTTGAGTACGGACTGCAAGAAGGGCTGACCTCGGTCGGATTTGTGATTGCCAGCCTGATGATGGCCAAGCTGGCCGACCGGCTTCGAGAAGGCCAGTGGCTGGTGATCGGCTTTGTTGGGATGGCGATCGCCGGGATGGCCTACTCCTTTGTTTCATCTATTCCGTTGGCAATTATCATCGTGATGATTTCTGGATTCCTGAATGCGCCGGCTTCCATAGCTCGCCGGCTGATCATCCAGCGCAACACACCGCGTGAGATGCGCGGCCGGGTGAACAGCGCGTTCTTCGTCTCCCGCGACGTCCTGTTCCTGATCGGCATGCTGGCGGCTGGCCTGGCGGATATCCTGGACATCCGGGTGATGTACTTCTTCAGCGCGGTGCTGGTGCTGGTCGGAGGAATTATGACCGCCTTCATCACCGGGCTGGGTGTCGTAGCCGACGAGCGCCGCCGGCGGATCAGCCTGCTGCGCCAGGCGCCTGAGTTGCCCGGTCTTCAGGCTGGACGGCTTGCCGTCCTGGCGGACCTGGATACACTGGTTGGGCTGCTGCCCACTCTCAGTCGCTTAGGGCAGGCAGAGCGCGACAGCCTGGTGGCCCAGGCCAGTGTGGTGGAAGCCCCGGCCGGGACGACCATTATCAAGTTTGGGGATGCCACCGACGAGGCTTATTTCATCCTGAAAGGCAAGGCCATCGCCGGGCTGGCAGCGGAAGGCGGCGATTTCCGGGCGCTTTCGACGATCACCCCGGGCGATTTCTTTGGCGAGATTGCCGCACTGACCGGCGCCCGGCGCACTGCCAATGTGGTTGCGGATGAGCCCGTGACGCTTTTACAGGTATCGGCGGTTGGAATGCGCCAGCTGATGAATGTCCCGGCGTTCAGCCAGCTGACCATGGAAAAGATGAATGAGCGCTTGAACCGCAGCAGCACCACCGAGCTGCCACGCTTTGCCGAGTTGGACCAGCAGGCCTTGCTGGATCTGCGCACCGCCCAGCCGGTGGAGACCACCAGCTAAGACCAGAGGCTCTGGTATATATAATTCGCAAAACAGGCGGTATGGAACAAGAAAAGAAAAAACCCCGATCGAAGAAAGTGTCAGGACAGGCCAGCGTACCTCCAGCGCAGGAGTATATCCGGCTGTTAGAAGAGGCTCGCCAGGCTCATGGCGTATACGAGTTTGAGAAGGCCATCGAGCTGTACACGAAGGCTCTGGAACAGCTGAAGCTGGAGAGCGAGACACCAGATCCGGCAGCCCAATACGATCTGCTTGAGAGACGGGCCAACTGCTACCGGTCCTTGATGGACTACAAGGCCCAGATTGCCGATCGCGAGGCCATGGCTGAGCTGGCGCGAGCGTTGGAAGATATTGAGCGATTATCGCGGGCAAAATATCTGCAAGTCGACCCATTGATTCGCTCTGGGAACCTGGACCAGGCTGTTGCGATCGCCAGGTTAGTGCTGGAGATCGGGCAGAAAAGTGGGGATCTCGTGCTAATTGCCGATGGCCACATTGCCATGGGGCGCATAGCAATGGTGCGCTGGGAGGATAAACTCGCTGAAGAGCATATCCAAGAAGGGTTGCGGTTGTCTCGCCAGGTCGGCCACCGAACGGGAGAAGTGCGCTGCCTGATGGGGCTGGCTTCCCTGGAAAGCTCCCGGGGGAATTTTTCACCTGCCTTCGAAGTTGCCCAGGAAGCTGTGGCCATTGCACGCATGCTGCAGGACCCATTATTGGAAGCAGAGGCGCTTAATAACCTGGCCCTGGCTTGCTCGGACAAAGCCCGCAGGCGTGAGTACCTGGAAGCGACCCTGGATATTTACCAGTCTATTGGTGAAAAAGCTCAACAGGCTCAACAATATAACAACCTGAGCCTGGTATATACGGATTTGGGTTTATATTCCACTGCAGCAGATTTAGCCCGGCGAGCGATTAAATTTGCACGGCAAACTCAATCTACCCAGGGACTGAGCCTGTTCCTGGATACTTTAGGACGGCCCTGCCTGGAATTAGGCCTAATAAGCGAAGCTCGCCAGGCATTCCTTGAAGGATTAGAAATCTCTTTATCGTTCGGTGACCCTTTTGGCCAGCTTTATTACCACCTTGGCCTGGGGGCAATGGCACTTGCGGATGGGAAACTGGCTGACGCCAGGCAGAGTTTTGAAACCGCCGTTAATTTGGGACGTTCGCTAGGAACGATCAACGAGTTAGCCACTGGCTTAGCTCGTCTTGGCACAGTTCTCTTGGAGCAGGAAGGTTGGCGGGCAGCACTGCCTTTCACGGCAGAGGCTGTCGCTCTGCTCGAAAAGCAAGGCAACCAGTCCTCCGACCTTCCGGTGCAGGAGTCCTGGTGGCTGCACTACCAGGTATTGCGCGCTTCGATTTCCCCAGAAGATGACCTGGTAGAGACGCATGCGCACCTGGTGCTGGAACGCGCCCGGCAGCTCACCCTGGCAGGGATTATCGGGGTAGGAGATTCAGGCCTGCGGCGCAACTACCTGAATAAAGTCAAGAT
Organism: Anaerolineae bacterium; assembly: GCA_041301395.1. GTDB lineage: Bacteria > Chloroflexota > Anaerolineae > Anaerolineales > UBA4823 > CTSoil-045. The sequence goes on along the minus strand of JBFYSP010000073.1, from coordinate 1,173 downwards.
CAATCGCCAGATCATCCTGGAATCGGCGGGATGGGCGCTGGAGTATGGACAGGCGGTTGGGGAAGAAGAACTGCAGTCGGGCAACCTGCAGGAACAGCTGAAGCGGTTATTATCGATCGGCGTGCGCATGAACGAGCAGCGCTCTGTGGATGCTTTGCTGCAGTTCATCATGGATCAGTTGATTGAGCTGACCGGAGCAGAGCGGGCAGCCCTGGTGTCACAGGACTTATTCGGTGGCCGCCGGGTAATCTGCGACCGGGGTTTCGGAGAGATGCCAGAGCACGAAATCCTGCAGCCGATTGATAAGATTATCGATGAAGTGTCCCGCTCGCAGCAGCCGCAATTGAAACAGGAGCTGGAGGATGCCGGGTCGCATCCAGACGCCAGCGGTCTGACACAAGCCGTTTCGGTGATGTGCGTGCCGTTGACCTCGGGTGGCAGGTTGAGCGGGATGATCTACGTGGACAACCATGCCATATTTGGCCGCTTCACACCGGTGGACCTGGACCTGTTAGCGGCATTTGCCAACCAGGCAGCCGCCGCGCTGGAGAACGCCGAGCTTTATACCGGCCTGGAGCAGCGCGTGGCGGAGCGCACGGCAGAGCTGCAAAGCGCTAACCAGGAGCTCGAGCAGCGATTTGCCGAGCTGGCGGTGATTAACGCCGTCCAGCAAGGTCTCTCGACGCAGCTTGAATTTCAGGGGGTCGTTGAGCTGGTCGGCGATAAGCTGAGAGAAGTCTTCAATTTCCCGAATCTGGATATACGCCTGTATGATCCACAAACCGACCTGATTTCCTATCCTTATATGTTCGAGCATGGAGAGCGAATCTATATTGAGCCCCAAAAACTCAGAGGGATTAGCCGGAGCGTGATCCAGAATCGCCGGCCGCTCATCATCAACCAGGAAATGGAAAAAATGATGGCAGAGACCGGCAGCGTGGTACTGCCGGGAACGGATATGCCCAGGTCCCTGGTGGCTATCCCAATCTTATCCGGCGACCAGGTTTTCGGCCTGATCTATATGGATGACTCCGAGCGCGAGAACGCCTTTGGCGAGGCGGATGTGCGCTTGCTGACCACGCTGGCTTCGAGTATGAGTGTGGCCTTGCAGAATGCCCGGCTTTTCGAGCAGATTCAGCAGCGCGCCACTGAGATGGCTGCCTTGAGCGAGAT
>JBFYSP010000069.1:0-8311 GCA_041301395.1 Anaerolineae bacterium | reverse complement strand
GCCAGGATGCAGACCACGCAGGCCTTGTCGTCCAGGTGGCGCGAGCGGATGAAGCCGTTGGTCACTTCCACGCGCGGGTCGAAAGATACGAAATCGCCGACCTGGATGCCTAGCTGGCGGGTTTCATCGGCAGAGCTGGTGCGGGCATCCAGTCGCACTTCCATGCTGTCTTCATCGCGTTTGAAATCGTTGACTTGTTGCGTCCCATAGACGTGGGAGGAAGATTTCGCCAGCAGGAATGAGCCGCGCACCGGCACGCCGCAGGCGGTATGCACGGTGCAGCCTTCGCCTTCGATGGTGTTCCAGGCGTAGCCCCCAATACGAGTGAGCTTGAGGCGCCCATTGGATTTGATTTCCTTGACCATGCCTCCCAGGGTATCGACGTGGGCGGTCAGGGCGCGCGGCATATCGCCGGAGGCACCCGGTAATGTCGCTACCAGGGCGCCTTTACGCGTCTGGGCGGCTTCGATGTGAGGGTAAGCCTGCAGCCAGCCCTGTACCTTCTCGACGGCAAGATGGGCGAAACCGGTTGGACTGGGGGTATTCAGCAGATCTACGAGCTGGCTTACCAGGGTATCTTGATCAATAGGGGGAAGTTGAGTCATGCTAGTCTATCAATCCTTCAAAACGAGAGATGGATTCTCGCCATATTGGCGGGATAGGGATGGATTGCCGAGCGTGGTAGTCATAAGCCACCAGCACGGATGAAGCGGAGGCCAGTTCCTGGCCTGTCTGCTCATCCTCCAGGCGGTATTCCATGGACAGGCTCTTGTTGCCTAAGCGGGTAACACGTACGCCTGCCCGCACCGGCTGGCCGAACAGAATGGGGGATCGAAAAGTTAGCTGGGCGTCCGCCAGGATGATGCCGATATCCAGGAATGAGTCGGAAGGCCACAGGCCAAGCTGGCGGATGTATGCAATGCGGGCTTGCTCGAGGTAAGTCAGATAGCTGGCGTTGTTGACATGCCCCTGGGGATCGAGGTCGCCATAACGGACTTCGATAGGATGGAAAAAGCGAAAGCCGTTCATCAACTCGAATTATATGCTGAAACGCAGGTTTTTACGCCATTTGCCGTAGATGGGCAGTTCGGGTTGTGCGGTATAATCTGCCGCATGATGGACGACAAGCTAGACGACACATTACCGACTCCGGTATCTTCCGGTTGGGAGAGGCCCGCCCCAGCGGAGGAACCCGAGTTGGCGGTTACACAACCTGTTATGGCCCAGACGCCGGCAGAAAGCCTTGAGCAGGATGGCGGACTGGCGGAGACGCAAGCGATTGAAGCGCCTGCGCGGGAAGAACTCCAAGACGCGGCGGCGGTATCTGCTGCGCCCCCACTGGCATTGCCTGAAGAAGAGACCCCGCTGAAGGGCAAATCCGGGCGGGGCAGGCGGGCGCTGATTCCCCTGGCGGGGATAATCATCCTGCTGTTGATTGCTGCTTTAAGCGGGCTGGCAGGCTACCGTTCCGGAATCAATATGCGCACCACAGCCGAAAAAACCCTGGTTTTCCAGCAGGCGGCCGAGCAATATGAGCTGGGTGTGCAGGATATGCAAAGCGGCTTTTTCGAGCGTGCCCGCCAGCGCTTTGAATACGTGATCCGCCTGGATCCGAGCTACCCGGGAGCCGCCGATATGCTGGCCGGGGTTCTGCTGGAGATCAATACCACCGCTACACCTACCCTGGTCCCGACTGTTGCACCAACACCCACGCCGGATACACGCGGCATTGATGGGCTATATGATTCAGCAGGGCAGCAGCTTGCCAATACCGAATGGGATACGGCTATCGAGACGCTGTTGCAGCTGCGCAAGCAGGACCCGACCTACCGGGCAGTCGATATCGATGGGATGCTCTTCATGGCGCTGCGCAACCGGGGGATGGATAAGATAGCCAAGCAAGCAGACCTGGAAGGCGGGCTGTACGACCTGGCACTGGCGGCTCGTTTTGGGCCGATGGATAACGAGGCCCAGGGCTACATGAACTGGACCAGCCTGTACCTGACCGGGGCCAGTTTCTGGGACCTGGACTGGCGCCAGGTGGTATTCTACTTCGAGCAAATTGCGCCTCAGCTACCCTACCTGACCGATGGTTCTGGACTGACGGCGATTGAGCGCTACCGCCTGGGTCTGATTGGTCTGGGCGATACCTTGATGCGTGAAGGCGATTACTGCACCGCGGTGGAGAGATATACCCTGGCCCTGTCCTACGGCACCGACTCGGAAGCCGAACAGGCGCTGACCGAAGCCACCAACCTATGCAGCGGCGGAGGAGAAGAAGAGGCTCCGCCACCGGAAACCACCCAGGATCCCCAGGCTCCCACGCCTGATCCGAACTCCACCCAGCCGCCGCCACCTCCAGTTCCATGAGCATCCCCGATTGGGCGTTAACCCTGGCCTACTGGCTGCACATGCTGGCTACGGTGGTCTGGATCGGAGGGCTGACCGCCCTGGCGCTGCTGGTGCTCCCGGCTGCCCGCCAGACCCTGGATGCTAAGGCATTCGCCGCCCTGCTGGAAAGCTTGCAGCGCAGGCTGGATCCCATCGGCTGGTTCTGCCTGGCAGCGCTGGTGGCTACCGGGATGTTCCAGATGAGCGCTAACCCAAACTATGGCGGTTTATTAGCGATCAACAACCAATGGGCGGTTGCAATCTTGATCAAGCACCTGGTATTCCTGGTGATGGTCGGGCTTTCCGCCTATTCTACCTGGGTGCTGTTTCCGCAAATGCGCCGGGCGGCGCTGCGGATGGCGAAAAGCCAGTCCGAAGCGGATGCCCTATCTGCAGCCAAACTGCAGCAGCAAGAAGCCAATTTGATGCGATTGAACCTGGTATTAGGTGTAATCATCCTGGCGCTGACTGCCGCGGCGCGCACGGCAGCTTGAGTTAGCTGCGAGATCGAGTCTCAGCGGCGGCTCTCCAGATACGCAGGATACAGGTGAGCGCAATCGTTAAGACGCTTCACCCCGCAGGAGAGTACTGCGGGGCTCAGCGGCGGCTCTCCAGATAGGCAGGATAAAGGTGAGCACAATCGTTAAGGCGCTCCAGTGTGCGCTCCTGGCCGCGGTTGAGATTAAGCACCGTAAGGCTGGCCGGCCCCACTGCGATGTGGCTGCGTGATTCGACCGGCACGCCGAGCCACCAGGCGACCATGCCGTGGATATTGGCGGCGTGGGTTACCAGAAGCGCCGTGCTGCTTTGCCCATTTATATAAGCCTGCATATATCCTGCAACACGATTATAGAACTGGCGCCAGCTTTCCGCTTCCGGATAGGGCTGCCAGTCTAAAAGCGGCTCGACCGGTTGGAGGGCCAGGGTTCTTGCTTCGGCATGCGTCTTGCCGGCAGCAATCCCGTTATTCAGGTCTACCAGGGCAGGGTGGATTTCATAGTCAATCGCCAAATTCCGGCTTAAGATTTCGGCAGTCTGGATGGCGCGGCGCAAGCGGCTGGTAGCCAGCAGCAGCGGTACGTCAGCCAGCTCGCGTCTCAAGCGCTCTGCCAGCAGCTCCACCTGGCGGCGGCCCAGCTCGGTCAGGTCGGTGTCGGTCCACCCGCCGGTTATTTCCTGGATATGGTGTTCGGCTTCGCCGTGGCGGACGAGCAGCAGGCTCATTTCATCTCCCGGATAAATGGCAGCCGCAGGGCAACAAAACCGGCAAAGACCAGCAGCAGGCAGGCATTAATTACCAAGGTTTGCGGCGCTCCTACCTGGCTGGCCAGGGAGCCTACCAGCAGCGAGCCGAGGGGCATGCCACCGAAAAAGATCAGGCTGAACACACTCATTACCCGCCCGCGCAGCTCATCCGGCACCCTGGACTGCACCATGGCGTTGGAGGTATTTACCTGCACCATGAAGCTCCAGCCAACCATCACCAGGATCAGCATCGAAGCTGGAACCCAGCGCGCCGCAGAGAAAACGATCATCGTCAACGGCAGGGCAAAGCTGCCAATCGTCCAAAGGCGGCCGCGGACACCGCGGTGGCTGAGCGCGGCGATCATCAAGGCCCCAATTAAGGCCCCCAAACCGCGGGCGGATAGCAGCAGTCCGTTGGTGCGCACATCCCCACCCAGCACATCCACCGCCCAGGCCGGCACCAGGGTCATCATGCTGACTCCGAAGAGAGCAACCACGCCCAGGTTCAAGATCAAAGTGCGGGTCATTTTTTCGGAATAGGCGTAGTGGATGCCTTCTTTAAGGGCGACCAGGGTAGAGCGGCTGGCTGAGGCGTCGATGGCGACAGGTTCCAGGCGCATCAACAGCAGGGCAACGATGACCGCCACGAAGGACAGCCCATTGATCGCAAAACACAAGGCCGGTCCAAAGGCGGCATACACAATCCCGGCGACCGCGGGGCCGACCACAATCGCCGAATTAAACATGGTGGAATTTAAGGCGATGGCATTGGTCAGCTCTTTGCGGTCTACCAGCTCGACGACGAAGGCCTGGCGGGCAGGGGCATCGAAAGCGTTGGCAATCCCCAGGCCAAAGGCAATCAGGATGATATGCCAGGGCTGGACCTGCCCGAAAAACACCAGACCGGCCAGGAGGAAGGCGAGCAGCATCATGGCGGATTGGGTGATCACCATCAGCGTGCGCCGGGAGACCCGGTCGGCGATGACACCGCCATAGAGCATAAACAACCAGGAAGGCAGGCCATTAGCGAAGCCGACATATCCCAGGAAGGCGGGGGATCCGGTCAACTCGTAGACCAGGTAGCCCTGTGCGGTGGTCTGCATCCAGGATCCAACCAGCGAGACGAGCTGCCCGGCAAACCACAAGCGGTAGTTGGGGTAGCGCAGCGCAGCAAAGGTCTGGCGCCAGGATGCGCGGGGAGAAGCCACAGAGGCAGTCATCTGGATTTATCCGGCTTGATAAGAAAAGAGCGAGGCTTTCGCTCCGTTCCCCCAATTCTACAACAAAACACAGGGCTTTGCCTGGGTGAGGTAAAATTGGGTTTGTTACGTGCAAAAAAGGCAATTTCATCACAGGAAACGTTCTATGATCCGCATTCTGTTCTACAAATCTGACCAGGGGGTGCGCAAAGACCTGGCACTCAGCGACCTGCCGGAGATTTTGCAGGACCCGGACGGGCTGGTGTGGGTGGATTTCGAGGATACACCTCCCGAAACGGACGAGCCGATCTTGCGAGAAAATTTTGGCTTCCATCCGCTGGCGATTGATGACGCCCTGCAAGAGACTCACGTGCCGAAGGTGGATGACTGGGATAAATACCTTTACATCGTGCTGGAAGCCGTTTACCTGAATGGGGAAACAAAATTTGACGATCTATCTGTAGAGGAATTGGATGTGTTCCTGGGGCGGCAGTATATGGTTACCCACCACAACCGTCCGATCCCGGCAGTGAACCACCTGTGGCAATACGTGGAGCGTGATGACAGGACATTGCGAAACGGCGCGGATGCCTTGCTGTACCGCCTGGCGGATGAAGTCGTAGCCGGATTCATGCCGATCTTTGAGGTGCTGGATGACGAAATCGACCGTACCGAGGATGAACTGTTCAACCATCCAACAACGGAAACGCTGGAGCGCATCTTTTCTATCAAGCGCAGTATTGTTCACCTGCGGCGCATTATTGCCCCGCAGCGCGAAGTGCTAAACCGGCTGGCGCGCGACGAATATCCAACCATCGATGCCCGGGCGAGGGTGTATTTCCGGGATGTCTACGATCACCTGGTGCGGCAGTACGAAATAACCGAGAGCCTGCGCGACCTGATCGGCGGCTCCCTGGATACTTATCTGTCGGTGGTCAACAACCGCATGAACGAGATCATGCGCACGCTGACGGTGATCACGACGATGTTTATGCCACTGACATTTATCGTTGGTTTTTTCGGGATGAATTTTTTCGCCCCGGCGGTCAATTTGAGGCCGTGGACTGATTCACTGGCTTTCGCTTTTTCCCTGGTGATCATGGCCATCACGCCGATCTTAATGTACTGGTGGATGCGCCACCGCGGCTGGTTCTGAGGGTAGAATTGACACCTGTGCAGGAGGTTAGTTGATGGCGAATGAATTAAGCCCCAGCGCCAGTAAGGTGCAGCAGGCTCTGGAAAAGGCAGGTTTTTCTTTACAGGTAATTGAGCTGCCCGGTTCGACGCGAACGGCGCTGGAGGCGGCCCAGGCAGTGGGATGCGAGGTGGGTCAGATCGTCAAGTCGCTGGTATTTAAGGGCAAGCGTTCTAACAAGCCCATCCTGGTGATAGCCAGTGGGGCTAACCGGGTCAACGAAAACCGCATCGAGGCGCTGATCGGTGAGCCGCTGGGGAAAGCAGACGCCGATTTCGTGCGCCAGCAGACCGGTTTCGTCATTGGAGGGGTACCCCCGCTCGGGCATATCCAGCCGCTCGATACTTACATTGACGAAGACCTGCTGCAGTACAAGCGGGTTTGGGCGGCAGCCGGCACACCCCACGCCATCTTTGAACTCAACCCGGCCGACCTGCCGGCGTTGACCGGCGGAACAGTCACCAATATCCAGTAATCAAGGGATACAGCTATGCTTTACCGGGTAGGAATTGAGAATAATGTAGAAGGCCGTTCGATGGCCTGGGCGTTGGATCACCCGGGCTGCTTCAGCTACGGGCCCACTGCCGAGCGGGCGCTGGCCGGCCTGCCGGAAGCCATCTGGGATTACCAGGCCTGGATCCAGGCACGCGCCAATGGAAGAGGCTGGATAGAAGATGGCGAGATCGAGTTCTATCTGGACGGCAGCTGGGACGTGTATGCCATTGATGAAGCCTTCGACCTGGCCAATGAGGGCTACGAGGTGAATGCCTGGTACCTGCATGACTGGAAGCCGCTGATCGATGAAGAGGTGTTGCGCGGGCTGAAGGTTCTGGAGTGGAGCCGGGTTGATTTGCTGGAAAGTGCTGAAGGGCTGGACCTTTTAGCGCTGCAAGCCGAGTGTTTGGGAGAAAAGTGGAACATTGCCGGCATCCTGAAGCACGTCGCCGGCGCTGAATGGTGGTACCTGGACCGGCTGGGGCTGGCCTTCCCGAAAGCTGAACTCCCCGCAGATCCGTTTGAACGCTTGGATAAAGTGCGCAGGCGGTTGAACCAGGTCCTGCCGGAATTGGCCGGCTCGCGGCAGGTACGCGGGGTTAACGGTGAGTTTTGGAGCCCGCGCAAGCTGCTGCGACGGGCAGCCTGGCACGAACGCGATCACACGGCCCATATTCGCAGGCTGCGGTGGGGATAAATTGGACAAAATTAGCGAGATTTACGATATAATATTCATAATTGTGATAAATATTCATCTTTACCGGTATTGATCTATGGCTTTAGACCGCTTCGGACGCAACATCCATTATCTGCGCATCAGCCTGACCGACCACTGTAACCTGCGCTGCGTGTACTGCATGCCGGAAGACATGACCTTCCAGCCGAACAGTGAGTTGATGCAGGACGAAGAGCTGGTGCTACTGGTTCATCTGTTTGCCGGCCTGGGGTTTGACAAGATCCGCCTGACCGGCGGCGAGCCAACCATCCGCAAAAACGTGGTTGAGCTGGTGCGGGAGATTGCCAATACGCCCGGTGTGCATTCGCTGTCGATGACTACCAACGGCGTGCTGCTGCCCAAACTTGCCAGACCACTGGTGGAAGCCGGCTTGAAGCGCGTCAACATCAGCATTGACACACTCAATTCGGAGAAATTTCGCCGCCTGACGCGCTGGGGCTCGCTCGACGATGTCTGGCAGGGCATCCTGGCGGCCGAAGAAGCCGGGCTGACGCCTATCAAGCTGAATGCCGTGGTGGTGCGGGGCTATAACGAACACGATGTGGTCGAGCTGGCGCGCCTGACGATTGAGCGGCCCTGGCAGGTACGCTTCATAGAGATGATGCCTTTTGCAGGGGCGACCGATTTACAGCTCAACCAGGCGGTTACCAGCGAGCAGATCATGCAGCGCATCAGCGCCGAGCTGGGCCCGCTGAACAGCGCCAACGGCGGAAAGATGGATGGCGAAGCGCGCTTGTATCAGTTGGAAGGCGCAGCCGGGACGGTTGGATTTATCTCGACGGTCACCGAGCCCTTCTGTGCATCCTGCACCCGCGCCCGCCTGACCGCCGATGGCCGCCTGCGATTATGCCTGCTGCGCGAAGGCGAAGTCGACCTGCTAACGCCTCTGCGGGCTGGGGCAAGTCTCTCTGAATTGCGCACGATTGTGCTGGATGGTGTGTGGCAGAAACCCTGGGGGCATGGCCTGGCGGAGGGGTTGATCCCGCTGAACCGGGTGATGAACCAGATTGGGGGCTGATCCCGCGGCTTCGCCGCGTGCCTTTGCTCGCC
>JBFYSP010000067.1:0-4476 GCA_041301395.1 Anaerolineae bacterium | reverse complement strand
TTGCCATACCAGATAGCTGATTGGTTCAGGTTGATTTCCAGGCTGTCTATTGCAGGGTTGCGCAGGATGCGTAAACCCGCCCCCGGCAGGGGTACCAGGCTGCCAGGCATTGCCCCAGGAGTATCTATCTGGATTGAGCCTGCAGCCGGGATAGTCAGCAGCACATCCCATTCGATTGCCGCGCTGGCCTCAAAAGGAAGCCAGCTGCTCCCCCCTGGGACAGTATCCAACGCCAGGTATAGATCCATCTCTGGGATGGGTGCCAGGTCCAGCAGATCGAGGCGTAATTGCAGCTTATCCTCTACTGTGCGGATATACAGGGCTACCAGGTCATGGCTGGGAATTACAGCGTCGTCGGCTGGGTCCAGCAGTCGAAGATCGGCATACGCCCAGTCTGGAGACTCCTCTAGCGGGCTGCAGGCGGTGAACATCAGCAGCAGGCATAGCAGCGATATGATTTGAAGTTTACAAAGGTTCAAGCCAGGCAAAATCCTGCTAAACGGCCGGTCAAAGTTCGACTGCGATGCGATGGACACCGGAAGCCGGCAAAGTCAGTTGAAGGATATTTGTATCGGGTTGGTAGCTGAAATTTCCTGGCGCATGATTCACAAGGACGCGGCGGGGTGCCTGCTCCAGCCAGATCCAAAAACGACCCGGACCGCGCCCCAGCAGATGATACAGATTCGGAGTTACCCATTCCTTCTCGAGCACTGCCCCGCCGCTGTTGAACAGATCAACCAAACCGATGGGGGCAATGCCCTGGTCGATGGGCACTACTGTAAACACTTCGGCGCTCATGGATGGCAATGAGAATTGCCAGGACTGATTCCTGTCGAGGGCGATTATTTCACCAGAATAATGCTGGTAAATAATGAAGCGATCGCCCTCCAGTCCTACCACATCAGCAGGGCGAATACTTCCCGAGATTGATCCTGGGTCCGGCATATCCGACAGGTTGTGAAGGTGAAATGCCCCGATCACACCGGCATCCAGATTGTGATTGAACACTTTCAGCAAGGCCGGCTCTGCTACCGGATCGATGAAAAGGCTATCGCGAGTCGGGCGCCCAGGGTCGCGGGCACGCAGCACGCTGCCATCCGGTAAAACTAACTTACGCAGCAGCTCGAAATCATGCTTACCGGGCTTATCGGAAACATATACAGGGCCACCACTCACCGCTCTGCCGGCGGCATGCAGCGCTCCCATCGGGTGACCGGATTGGAACATATCCCAGTCGGGATGAATGAATTCGCCAAACCACATGCCAACCTGGGCATTGGCATACATGTGGATGCCGTGTGATTCGCGGATATTAGGCCAGAAATCGATCGAAGTGCGCATCAAATTGGAACTCAAAGCGCTGTAGATCATCTCATTAGCGTTGGACATGCAATTTATTAGATTACCCTGGAAATTGGCGTGCACGGAGCCTTCCAGGGCCTCATGATACTGCCGCATCATAGCGACGCGCCCCCCAGAGCCTTTGGCTACCGCCTCCAGGACCGATTGGTTATCCACTTTAACTCCATCCACACCCTGCAAGCGCAGGTGGCGGTGGTAATCCTGGAAGAAGCGGTAAATCTCTTCGGGAGGGACCACGCCTACCTGGTTGCCCCATTTTTCGTTCATATTGGGATAGTAGGAGAGGATACCGGGAGACCAATCCCGGCGTTCCGTGCGTACTTCGTAGCCGGGCAGGGCTTTACCATCCACGCCCCCCCAATATCCGACCATGGCGTGCCATACCAGGAAGGTTTCAATCCCGAATACTTCCTTGGTCATCCGCACCGTTGGGCCCAGGTCACCGGGAAACTTCTCGTTGGCCTCGAAGGCTGTCAGGCGGCGCTCGCCTGCATGCATCTCATGCTCGGACTGCCAGCCGTCGTCGAGCAGCAGGAACTTGGGCTGTACGCCCCCGTCGCGGAAGGTCTCCAGGCCCTGGCGAACCAGGTCGTGGGAGACATTCTTGTAAAATGCATCCCAGGTGCACCAGCCGAACTGGTCGATAAATTTCGGCAGCAATTTATCCCGCCGCAGTCGTCCGGTCCCCATCCAGTCCTTTACGATCAGAGCGCTTTGCTCGACCAGGTGATAGGGATCATCGCCAGCGGCTACATAAAGGCCGGTTAGCTCTCGGCCGGTTACCTGTGGGTCACCGGTCTCGGCAATCAATTCCAGCCGGTCATCCCCGACACCTTGCAAGCAGGCCCGGAAGATACCTTTCACCAATGGAATCATCAGGATGCAATCACCGGCAGCTGTTTCCAGCAGCAGCGATTGGGTCTCGACCGGCACCTGTCCGCCGCGCTCGCCGCAGGCCGCGGTCATGAAAAAGGGCTCGAAGCGGTGGCAGGCGGAAAACCGGCGGATGCCGGTCAATTCGCCGATCGGGAAGACCAGCCGGTGGCCTGGGTGGCCGGTGACAAAATGCAGGAAGGCGCCGCTCGCGATAGGCCCTGGGATGATCTGCACATTAGCCGGCAGGCTCGCCAGGATGACCTGGCCGTTTACGGTGAGAGAATGGTCGGTAAGTTGGATTTCCATGGTTAGTACATCCCTGATTCAGCATGAGGGTAGGGGCCTTCTGTGTTCCAAGTTCTGACGATACGCAACAGGTCAAAGTAGTCTACCTGGAGCAGGGTGGTATGATCTGAGAAATCTTGAGCGGGTCTAAAAACCTTGAAGGGTGGTATCTGCTCGCGCTGCCAGTGGAAATGCTCTTGCGGCCTGGGGTAGCCTTTCTTTTCACTGGATAAGAGGTACCTCAAGCTGGTATTGGCGTGCGAATTCCACAGGATAACAAGCTCTTCCCCGGCATTGGTGATGTGCTCGACTCCCGCCTGGGTGGTGACTTCCAACAAGGCGCGCAGCTGCGAGCGAGTGAGTGTGACTTGGTAAGCGGCCAGCTGCACTGGATCGGAGATCCAGCTGTCGGCCTGGTGCGCGATCGTACCACGAGCTTTATTCCCCAGGCGGAAAGCTGCCAGAAGCTTTTCCACCCGCAGGCGAATTTGCGGTTGGGTATAAGCCAGGGATGGCTGGCTGGTTTGCATCCTGACGATAAGGCCCTCATCCGGACGAAGATGCAAACCGCTCAAGATGAGCTGGTGGCTGGCGGGATCGTACTCCGGAGCGGTAGGTGATCCGCCTTCTATGTCCAGTGTGACTTCTTCGGGCTCCTGCAAATTGTGGAACACCAGGGTATATTCCCGGATCGGCGGTGTGCATCCCGATTGTCCCTTGACCGGCTCGATGTGGAAAGTGAGATGATTGCCTCCCCATTTCAATTGGAATGGGGTGAGGGCGTAATCGCCTTTCAAATAGCCGGTTGTCTCGCCATCATCCTCATACAGCTCAAAGTGGTTGTTTGCGCCGGGGAAGATGTGCAAGATCAGCGAGGTGGGATTGGTGACGCCGTTTTCGCCGGAAAGGGGCGCCAGAGGGACGATGGCGCCAGCCCTGGCAAACAGCGGGATCTCATCCAGGCCGCCATAGAAGGCATAGTGAGCGTTCCCCGGGTAGGCATCCCCATCAAAGAAACCGAACCAATCGCCATCCGGCAGCCAGACCACCTGGCGGCTGAGGCGCGTGTCAGGATCGCACGGCGTGATGTAGGGGGCAGCGATGAGCTCGCTCCCGAAAGCATACTGGTTAGGGCAGGCGTAGGCCTGCTCGAGATCCGGCCACAGTTGATACATCGGCTGCACCAGGGGGATTCCCCGAGTATGATCGCGCCAGGCCATAGTGTAGATATATGGGATCAGGGCATGGCGCAGTTGCATGGCGGTGCGAGTCACACGGAAGGTCTCGGCATCGTAGCCCCAGGGGCGCCGTTCCAGGAAGGGGTCGTTGGTGCTGTGCAGGCGCAGAATCGGGCTGAACACGCCGAACTGCACCCAACGGGCGTACAGCTCGGCGTCTTGGATGCCGTTGAAGTGCCCGCCGATGTCATGGCTCCACCAGCCATAGCCCACATTGGCGGCAGTGGCGGTGAAGTAAGGCTGGAAAGCCAGCGAATACCAGGTAATGATCGTGTCGCCGGAAAAGCCAATCGGGTAGCGGTGGTTTCCCAGGCCGCCCCAACGTGAGAACAGGAAGGGGCGCTTGAAGCCATCCCTGCCCGAGTCGTAAAAATGCAGGTGATTAATCCACCACAGCAGGTTGAGCCCTGGTAGAGGCGAGGGATTGCCCTGCTGCCAGTCCATCCACCAGAAATCGACGCCGTCGGCTTCCTGGGGGTGGTGCAGGTGTTCCAGGTAGGCCAGGGCAAAGGCCGGATCGGTGGGCTCGAAAGCCACCGGCTGCTTTGATGCCGTGTCGATGCCGACTGCAGCGGCCATCTGCGGGTATTTCTCTTCATGGGCGTGCACACCCTCGGCCGGGTGCAGGTTGAGGGATGTTTTCAGGTCCAGCGAATGCAAAAACTGCAGGAATGCCGGGGGGTCGGGGAAGAGCGCGTGGTTCCAGGTATAACCG
>JBFYSP010000066.1:0-3200 GCA_041301395.1 Anaerolineae bacterium | reverse complement strand
CTTGAAGTCCTCGTTCGTGCCGTAATCCTGCTCGATGGTGTAGTAGTCGGTGGTGTCGTAGCCGTGGTAGCTGGGCGACTGGGTGATGGGCATCAGCCACAGGCCGGTGACGCCCAGGTCGTTGGTGGTGGACGGATCGCCGTCGTTCAGGTAATCCAGCTTTTCGATCAGCCCCTGCAAGTCGCCGGTGCCGTCGCCGTTGCTGTCTTTGAAGCTGCGCACAAAGACTTCATAGAAGACCAGGTCGTTCCACCAGGGCAGGTCGTTGGTGCCGCTGGCGGGTGGTTCCGTCTCCTGGGGGAACATGGTGGGGGTAGGCTGGATGGGGATCGAAGCCGCGACAGGCCGCGGCGCCAACCCGGGTTCATTAATATTCAGGGCGTACAGGTAGCCATCGGTGCTGCCGACGAAGACCGTCTCGCCGGCTACCGCCGGTGACGACCAGATCTCGCCTTGGGTCGGGTAGGTCCACAGCTCGTCGCCGCTGCTCCGGTCGATGGCGTGCACCTGCCCTGATCCATCCCCGTATATCAGGCGGTCCTCCAGCAGGGCTGGGGAGGAGGCGATAAAGGTGTTCGTCTCGCGTGCCCACAACAGATCGCCTTCTGCCAGGTCCACCGCGCCCACGCCGCCGCCCACACTGACGCCAAAGATGCCATCCTCGCCGGCGGCAAAGGATGCCAGGATCGGGTTGAAAGCGGCTTTCCAGAGGGCATCGCCGGTCGCCAGGTCGATGGCATGGAAAGACGAGCCGGTGGAAAGGCTGCCGACATAGACCACGCCTTCCCGGATGGTTGGCGAAGCCAGCACCTGGCCATCCGCCATATACAGCCACAGCTTTTCGCCGTTGGCGGCATCCAGCGCGTAGACAAAACCGTCAGAGCTGCCCACTACGAGCACGCCATCCTGTACGATGGGCGAGCTGATCACCTCGTTGCCGGTAGCGTGTTTCCAGATCGTCTCTCCGTTGGCGGCGTTCAAGGCATAGATGCTGCCATCGGTACTGCCCACGAACACCACGCCATCGACGACGGCGGGCGAGGAAGCCAGCGACGGGCCTGCCGGAACTTTCCACAGCTCTTTGCCATCGCCGGCACCCAGGGCATAGAAAGTGCCACCCAGCGTGCCGATATACAGCACGCCGTCTACCACAGCCGGTGTGCTGAAGATAGCAATCGGCAGCTTCACTTTCCACAGCACTTCCTGGGTAGCCGGATTCAGGGCGTAAACATCGCCCGCCATGCTGGCGAAATATAGGGCGTCCTCTGCCAGCACCGGCGAGCTGGCAATCGGCGCCTCGGCGTTAAACATCCATTCGCCGTAGTCGCCTTCTTGCGCATAGACACCGGTGCGCTGTGGGTCGCCGCGGAAGTTCAGCGCCTCTACAGGGGACGCTGGGGTTGCGCTCGGTAGGGGAGTTGCGCTTGGGAGGGAAGGGACGCTGGGCACGACCGTCGCCGTGGGTGTCGCAGACTGACAGGCGCTGAGCAGGAGAGCCACCAGCAGCACAAACCTGAGCAGTTTCCAGGTAAATGGTTGTTTTGTCATGGGGGTGTTCCTCAATAGTGGTGCGAAGTGTAAAGCTCTTGTACTCGTTGACCATATTTACTATAGCACTGGTCGAGAATTATGACGCAAGATTTTTTGGGTTTAGTACAGCAGATGAGAGATGATTCTTTGGATGAGACTTCTTATCCCCATGACGATTTATGATAAGCTTAGCCTCACTCATCTATATTTTGGAGGAATTATATGGCTCGTATCGCTGTCGTTACCGATAGCACCGCTTATTTATCGCCGGAGATGGTCGCTGCCTACGATGTTCGCATAATCCCGCTGAAGGTTCACTGGAAAACGGAAACCTATTTGGATGGCGTGACGCTCACGCCGGCCGATTTCTATGCGCGCCTGGACAGCGACTCGGAAATCCCGTCGACGTCCCAACCATCCCTGGCTGACTTTCAAGGCATCTTTGAGCAGCTTGCCCCCGATCATGACGGTATTATCGTGCCGCTAATCTCCTCGGGTTTGAGCGGCACGGTTGACTCGGCCCGGATGGCTGCAGCTCAGTTCTCTGCGCTGCCGGTTGAGGTCCTGGATACGCGCTCGGCATCCGCCGGGCTGGCGCTGGTGGTGCTGGCAGCCGCCCGGGCAGCCCAGGCTGGAGCATCCATGAAAGAAGTGCTGCGTACTGCCGGGGAAGTAGCTCGCAGCCTGGGCGTCTATTTCATGGTTGACACTTTGAAGTATCTTCACCGGGGCGGCCGGATTGGCGCGGCCTCCCGCTACCTGGGATCGGCGCTCAATATCAAGCCGATCCTGTTCATGAACGAGCAGGGCAAGATCGATGCACTGGAGCGCGTACGTACGCGTAAAAAAGCTTTGGACCGCCTGGTGGAGCTGGCCAGCGAAAAAGCCGGCGCCGAACCTGCTCACATCGGCGTGATGCATGCCAACGCGCCCGAGGGAGCTCAGTATTTGCTGGAGCAGCTGAAAAGCCGGATTATTTGCCAGGAAAGCTACACCTTCGAACTTTCCCCGGTGATTGGTGCCCATGTCGGGCCGGGAACGGTGGGCGTGGCGCTATATCGCCAGGGCGATGTGGGATAGGCGGCAAGAACCTGCCCTGGATCCGGTTTAAGTATCTCCATTTGCCTATTGATTTGGGATCAATAATTCTATATACTGAAAGCATCGACCCGGCAGCTTGGATATCAGCCTTCGGCTGTGGCCGTTCCACCTGCCTGTAATTCGTCGAGCCGAGCTGGTTGCCGGGAGGGAGAGGGCGTTGCGATGGACGAAAACTGGATTGAGCAAGTCCGCCTGACTTTGAATCAGAAAAGCAGCGAAGAGCTGCGCCAGATCTGGGAAGAAAACGACCGGACAGCCTGGACGGATGATGCCTTCGAAGCCATCCAGCGTATCCTGGAAGAACGTGGCGAATCTATCGAACCTCAGGCGCTGCCTGCACCACTGGAAGTAGCGCAAGCGGCTAAATCGCAGGAGCGACCCGGCTGCGTGACTGCCTACGCGTTGCTCACAGCGATAGGCATCGTCCTGTATGCACTCTTCAGCATCATTGTGGCCATCGCAGTCGGGGTGGATGAAGCCGGCATGATTGAGATTGGCACCATGCTGGTGCTAACAGGTCTGATCATCGCGGTGGCGGTGGGATTGTGGCGCTTACAGAATTGGGCGCG
>JBFYSP010000061.1:0-8296 GCA_041301395.1 Anaerolineae bacterium | reverse complement strand
TCATCGGCATTGCGGTAAAGATCGGATGCGCGTGTGCCTTTCTTCTCTGCAGCAGTGCTGGGGGCGTGTTTGCCATCCGGTCCGTAAAACGTACGCACCTTCAACCCCAGGGCGGCATTCTGGCGCACGGTTGCCCAGGGCAGCAGTCCATAATCCTGCAGGATCAGCCCGCTGCGAGGGCGGGGGCGTTCCAGTGGCTGGCCATCGATCAAGATGCGGCCGCCGGTCGGTTGGCGCAGCCCGGCCAGCAGGTAGAGCAGCGTGGTCTTGCCGCAGCCGGAGGGTCCCAGGATAGCCCAGGCTTCGCCATCGCCTGCTTCCCAGGAGAAATCCTGGAAAATGGTCGGGCTGTGGCCGTACTGGTAGGTCAACGAGTCAAGCTGGATCATTGCATTTCAGGAGATTGTACTCCCGATAAGCCTGGCGGTGATACACATATCACTGCCAGGCTTGTCGAGTCATTGTCCTCTATTCAGGAGAGGGGGGAATTACGGCAGGTATTCGCCGGTCACCGAATCGCTGTAGATCACGTCATTGGCCAGCAGTCCTTTGGCTTTGGCCCAGGCCAGCACGTCATCCCAGTGTGTTTCAGAAGGTACGCCCGCTGTGATAAATGACGGCACCTCGAAGCTGCCAGCCAGGGCGGGAGCCAGGATTTTTTGATCGACCAGCAGCTGGCTGTACTTGGATGGGTCTTCGTTGATCTTAGCCACGGCTTCCTCAAGCGCTTTCAGGAAATTGCGCAGCGCCTGCGGGTTTTGTTCGATGAACTCTTTGCGGAAAGCCCAGGTGCTCAGGCTGAGCTCTGGGTGTAGACTGTCATCCAGCACCTTCACGGCCCCCTGGCCCAGGGCGGCAGTCGCCGCCGGTTCCGGGAGCATGGCGGCGTCGATCTGGCCGGTGCCCAGCAGGTTCATCCGGTCGGGAATTTTTGGCACGGCGATGTGCTGGATCTCATCCCCAGTGAAGCCTTCTTTTTCCAATAAACGGTCTAGCAGGTATTCGATAATCGTGCCTTCCGAAATACCGACCTGGACCCCTTTAAGACCCTCTACCGCATTGATCCCGCTGGCAGCGGAGGCCAGGATGGAAAACAGCGGGCTTTCCGCAGAAGCTGCCCGGGCAAAGCGCACAATCTGCACCTGGGGAGTTTCTTTATTGTAGAACATTGTCGAAAGGGCTTCGTTGATCATCCCATCGGCCTGGCCGGAGGTGATCACCTGGTCGCGTTCTGCCGCCGAGGCCACTGAGATCAATTCCACATCGAGGTTGTTGGCTTCAAACAGGCCTTCCTGCTGGGCGACCAGCACAGGCAAGGAATCGATTATCGGAAGCAGGGCCAGCTTGATTGGGGCCGGCCCGGCCGGGGTCGCGGATTGGCAGGCGGAAAGGACCAGGCCAAGCGCCAGGATGGCGGAAATTACGGGCAATACATACCGGTAACGAAGAGACTTGCGGAATAGCATTTTATTACAATACTCCTTTGGTTCGTGGTAATTATCGGGCAATTTGTGTCTGAATTATATACGAAAAGCGCATATTTGTAACGTACCTTGCTTAGAGGCCAAGCTGTCCCCAGATTTCGTCAATGTGTCGTTTGACTTCGGGGTCCATACCCGCCACTTCCGGCCAGGTGCGCGTGTAGCCCTCTTCCGGCAATTTAGCCGTGGCATCGATACCGATCTTGCCGCCAAAGGAATGGTGGTAGGAGGCATGGTCCAGGTGGTCCACCGGGCCGTCAGAGATGATCACATCCCGCGACCAATCGACATTGCCCAGCGCCTGCCAGGCAACCTGGGACAGGTTTTGCACATCCACCCAATCGTCCACCACCACGATGGCCTTGGACAGTGACATTAATGCCAGCCCCCACAGGCCGAAGACGACTTTGCGGGCATGCCCGGGGAAGCGCTTCTTAATTGAGACCAGCACCAGGTTGTGGAAAACGCCTTCGGCCGGCATGTTGACATCCACGATTTCCGGCAGGAACAGGCGCATCAGCGGCAAGAACAGCCGCTCGGTCGCCTTGCCCATCCAGACATCCTCTTGAGGCGGAATGCCAACAATCGTGGCCGGATAGATGGGGTTCTGGCGGTGGGTGATGGCAGTGACATGGAATACCGGGAAAAGCTCGACCGGGGTGTAATAGCCGGTATGGTCGCCAAACGGCCCTTCCGGCAGGTGCTCGTTGGGGTCAATATAGCCTTCGATGACAATTTCGGATTCTGCAGGCACTTCCAGTGGTTGGGAGACACAATCGACAAAAGCGACCGGGGCACCGCGCAGGTAGCCGGCCAGCAGGTATTCATCGATGTTCGGCGGCAGGGGGGCAGAGGCGCACCACATGCTGGCTGGATCACCGCCCAGCACGATGGCAGCCGGGATATGCTCTTTGTGGATTTGCCGGGCTAACCGCTCGTGCTCGGCGCCGCCTTTATGGCGCTGCCAGTGCACCAGCAGGGTGCGCTCGTCGACCACCTGCAAGCGATACATGCCTACGTTGCGGATGCCGGTCTGTGGGTCACGCGTGATCACCTGGGGCAGTGTTATGAAAGGCCCGCCATCCTTGGGCCAGCATTTCAGGATGGGCAGCATCCCCAGGGAAGCCTGCTCGGTGTGGATTACCTGCTGCACTGCTGCCTGGCGGACTTTCTTGGGGCGCAGGCCGATTGACTTAAACACCTGGAACAGGTCCCGCCCGCGATTGACCGACTCCTGGAAGCCGCGCGGCAGCCGCAGATCGATCACTTTGGCCAGCCCGGTGTTCAGCTCGTCCAGGTCGTCCACACCCAATGCCCAGGCCATGCGTTGGGGCGAGCCATAGGCGTTGATCAACACCGGCATGCTGTAACCCGGTAAATTCTCGAACAGCAGGGCTTTGTTGCGCTCCGCAGGGCCTTTGATCACCCGGTCGGTGACCTCGGTGACCTCCAACAGGGGCGAGAAAGGTTCAGAAATGCGCCTGAGCTGCCCGCGTGCTTCCAGCAGTTTTATGAAATCTCTTAACGAGTCATATTTCATGGTTCACCGTCCATTTGGCGCAGCGATTATAGCATGCAACTCAATGCCGGGTAAGATGAGGCGGGCCGGCCTAAAATAATCTTATGGTTGTCTAATTATCAATACCTTGCTTGCCCTGTCGCGCTGGACGGAGAAAGGCGGTAGTGGATGGGGAGATTATCGCAGGCGATGAAGTGGCGGTGAGCAAAGCGGGTCAAGAGACGTATGGATGCGATTGGTTTAGGGGTATTTCACATCACGCGTGTATAATAAAAACAATCCATCTCGCCTGCCTCTAACGCTTAACCGCTGCGAATCGCATCCATAACAATACCAGGGTCGTCTTCCAGAGCGGATATGAGCACGCTCTACGCCTACACTCCCCAAATCTGGCCACCGATCTTGATGGTCGTCCTGATGATCGCGCTGTCCGTCTTCAGCTACCGGCGGCGCAGCGCACCTGGGGCGCTGCAATTAATGACCGCCTGCTTGTTTGCCGCTGCCTGGGCGGCCTGCTTACTGATGAATTATGCGGCGGTGGATACGGCGACCAAGATATTCTGGCTCAAGATCCAGGCCATCGTCCAGTTGCCCATTCTCATCGCCATCACCTGCTTTATCCTGGAATATGCCTGGCCCCGGCGCTGGCTCACCCGCCGCAACCTGGTCCTGCTGTACTTCCCAATCCTGCCGAGCGTCATTTTACTCCTGACCAATGACCTCCATCATCAAGCCTGGCGCAGCTTTTCATTGGTCAACGGAGCTCTGCGGCCCCAGTTCGGCCTGGGTAGCTGGATCCTGGCGTTCTATTTTTTTGGGGTATTGGAAGCTTTGAATCTGGTCGTTTTTGTCTGGCTGTTCCGGCGCAGCCCACAGCACCGCTGGCCGGTAGCGCTGATGCTGGCAGGGCAGATCGTGGGGCGCAGCCTCTTCCTGCTATATAATGCCAATCCACGCCTATCGGCTCTGCCCCTCAACATACTGGGGATGTCCTTAGAATTCCTGATCTATGCCGCCGTCCTGTTCGGTTTCCGTATTTTCGACCCGATATCGCTCGCCCGCCAGACGACCGTTGAGCAGCTCAAGTCCGGTATGATGGTGCTCGATCCCCAAGGAGCGATCGTCAGCCTGAACCCGGCTGCAGCCGGCATCCTGGGATCGTCTGCGAAGAGTCTGCTCGGGCGCCCGATCCAGGATTTGCTGCCCGCAGATTCCGCTCTGGTTGGCGATCTCCAGGCCACGGAGGTAATCCGGGCTGAGATCAGCCTTGAGACAGGGTCAGAAACCCGTTGTTACGAGATGGAATATTCTACCTTAAAGGATTTTCGCGAGCAGGTGGTGGGCCGCCTGCTGCTGTTGCACGATGTGACCGAGCAAAAGCGCGCCCAGGCCCAGCTCCTGGAGCAGCAGCGGGCGCTGGCCATGCTACACGAGCGCGAGCGGCTGGCGCGCGAGCTGCACGACAGCATCGGACAAACGCTCGGATATGCCGGTTTCCAGCTGGAGGCTGCCTCCAAGCTGGTCCAGGATGGCCAGGCAGTCTCCGCCATTGCCCAGATCAACCGCCTGGCGGGGATCGTCCGCGAGGCACATGACGATCTGCGCGCGTACATCCTGGACCTGCACTCCGCCCCCGCTCCTCAGCAGCCTTTCTTTAGCGCCCTTCGCCGCTACCTGAAAGGGTACACCAATAATTACGGTATCCAGGTTGCGCTTAGCATCGACGAGCGCCTGGGGGAGGAGCCCTTTTCGCTGGACGAGCGCATGGAGGTCTATCGGATCCTGCAGGAGGCGCTCTCGAATGCTCGCAAACATGCCCAGGCTCGCTGCGTGCAGGTAGCGTTTACACTGGATGAGGATTGCATTCGGATGACCATTCAGGATGATGGCGCTGGCTTTGACCCCACCCAGTCCCCTGGCGAAGGCCATTTTGGGCTGCGGTTTATGCACGAGCGCGCCGAGCAGATCGGAGGCGTGCTGCGAGTCGATTCTGCTCCAGGTGGAGGAACCCAGGTGAATTTGGAGATGGCCTATGCGCGTACTTCTGGTAGATGATAACCGCTTAATGCTCGAAGGCCTGAAGAACCTGCTTGCTGCCCATGGGATTGAGGTGCTGGGGTGCGCCAGCAATGGCAGGGAAGGAGAAGCCATGGCTCAGGCGCTGCATCCCGATCTGATTCTGATGGACATCCGCATGCCAGTTTGTGATGGGCTGGAAGCGACGCGGACCATCAAAGCCCACCAGCCGGAGATCAAGATCGTCATGCTGACCACCTCCATCAATGATGAAGATCTGTTTGATGCGATCAAAAGCGGGGCCTGCGGCTACCTGATCAAGAACATGAGCGGCGAGGCCTTTATCGAAGCCCTGCGCGGGCTGGAGCAGGGAACGCCTCCTTTTTCTCCAGGCCTGGCAGCAGCACTGTTAGAAGAGTTTGCCAGGATGGCTTCTGGGACGAGGGGACAAAGTGACACGGAGAAGGGGGGACAAAGGGAGGCGGAGAAGGTGGGGCTGACCGAGAGACAGACCGAGGTGCTGCGGCTGGTGGCAGCGGGATTGGGCTATAAAGAGGTCGGGCAGAGGCTTGCGCTGAGCGAGCGAACCGTGCGCTACCACATGGCCGAGATCATGGACCGCCTGCACCTGGAGAACCGCGCCCAGGTGATTGCCTATGCGGGTAAGCGCGACTTGAAATAGCGAACATAGCAGGCGGATATTGACCCTGTCAGAAACGACAGTCTCCCTTGCCGGGGAGACTGTCGTTTTCTTGCCGTGATCGACATTGTGACCCTGGACTGGATTTGGTATCCTGAGGTCACCATGAAAACGAAATTGCGGGTCATCTTGTACGGGAATACCATCATTTTGGCGGGAATACATCTCAGCCTGGCTGCCAACCCATCTCTCGAAGTCCAGGTGCTGGATCCCACGCAGGGAGGTGAGTCGGACCTGCTCGCCTTACGGCCGGATGTCATCATATTTGACACCCATTCCATCCAACCCGAATTTCATTTTAACCTGATTCAACGGCGCTGCGGGCTGCAGCTGATCGGCATTGACCCGGACAAAGCCCAGGTGCTGGTATGGTCCGGGCAGCAGCTGAGCGAGCTGTCCAGCCAGGAGCTGCTGGCGGTCATCCAACAGAATCGATTATTTCAATCTACTCAAGAACACCAGATGTTCAACAGAAACAGGAGAATGCCATGAAAACCAGAAAGTTCCTCACCATCCTGACCCTTGTGGTCCTGCTCGCCATCACGGCGACGACGGTATGGGCGGCAACCAGCCCGTATATCATTCCCTCTGGCCCGATGACCGACCCGCTCGACCCGAGCGTGAGCTGGTGGCGCGACACGGCGAACCAGAACGCCATTGCCCAGCACAGCGCCGACGAGTTCACCGGGCAGGTCAGCCAGGTTTACAGCAGTTCTAAGCTGAAAGTCCTGGTCTACAGTTCCATCAACGGCCCGAACGTAACCGCACTGATCGGTCCATCGAGTTGGTGGCTGGTGGGACCCGGCGGCGGAAGGGATGAGGCGAACGCGGCGAAGATGGCCTTTCAATACTTCTATCCCAAAGTTGGCACCATTACCCTGAAGGGCATCCTCCTGACCGGCGCCAGCCCGGAGGAAGCGTGGGGCACCACCATTTGGCGGAATGCCTTCCGCTACAATCCTCCCTTCCCGATCTATGCCAACGCCGCCTACCCGGATGCCCGAGCGAGCTGGGAGGCGGTAGCGGCGGGCTATTCCGCCCGACATATGAATGCCATGGGGCCGATCCTGGATTGGGACACAAACGGCTATCCGATCCTGGATTGGGGAGCGGACGGCACCCTGGGCGCCGGCTCGATGAATCAGTACAAACCAATTGTGACCTATTATATTGCCCCCGACCAGTTGATCTCGAGCACGACCTCCTTTAACATCGACAGCGTTGATGTCCCTTTGAACCTCATCCCAGGACCTGGCGGCAGCCTGATGATCCAACTCCCAAATCAGGCCATCCTGGCCGGCGGGGATTTTGGAAAATACCTTCCCGAGGCGGCTTCCATCTACCAGCCGGGCCTATCCGCAGCCGAAACGATCGCCCTCCTGGACCAGATGCTTGCCCTGAATCCGTCTATCTATGTCCCCATCCACGGGCAGCCGATCAGCACGAATGCGGCCGTTGTCTCCGCCCTGACCGCCCAGCGGGATGCCCTGCAGTCGATCATCGATCAGACGATTACCCAGATCAACCAGGGCGCCACCCTCGACGAGGCGGCTGCGGCAGTCACTTTATCATCTGAGCTTGCGGCCAGCCCCTACAACCAGGAATTTGTCTCCACCATCCCCGCCATCGTGAAGGCTGTCTACCAGCAGAAGATGGGCTGGTTCGGCGGGAACGTGACCGAGCTGGCCTCCACCCTGACCGAAACGGCGAAAGCGCAAGCCCTGGCGGCGGCCTTTGCCTATCCGAGCCTGGCCGAGGCGGCCAAACAAGTCGAGCTGAGCGCCCAGGACCTGCCCTCCGCCGAGAAAGCGCTCTACCTGGCCTTCATGGCCTACAAAGCCGCCCCGGATGATTTCACCGTCCAGGCGATCTACGCCCAGGCGCTGCGCAAGAACGCCTTCATGCAAAAGAGCGCCCAGGTGCGCAACACCTACCTGTCGGTCGCCCAAGCCTTAGGCTGGAAGAGTGATTTCACCAAGACCGGCGTTCAGGATGCTCCGATTATCATCGATGGCGTTGACTTCGCCCCGTACTTCTCCGGCTTCATTGGGACATGCATGAGCGGTCTCACGATCACCAGCCTGCCTCCTGCGGAGACCGGCATCCTGACGACAAGTGGTACAGGTGGCCCGGTCATTACCGCCGGGCAGGAGTTCGGTTTTGCGGGGTCTGCATGGCTGACCTTCACCCCGGCGGCGGGCTGGTACGGCACGACCAGCTTCACCTGGCACGGTACGGACAATGCCGGTTATCGTTATGGGGCCGATGCCACCGTCACCCTGCAGGTTACCCGGGCGAACCACGCGCCGGTGCTCTCCGCCACCCCACTGGCCGACGTCACGGCGGATGAGGATGCCGCTAACAGCGCCATCGACCTCTCGAGCGGCTTTAGCGATGCAGATGGCGATCCGCTGACCTATACCATCGAGAACAGCAACGCCGGCCTGGTCGCTGCCACCTTGGACGGCGCGACCCTGACCCTGGCGTACGCGGCCAACGCCAACGGCGCGGCGGCGATCACGGTCACGGCGACCGATCCAGCCGGAGCCTCGGCTTCGGATGACTTCGCGGTGACGGTCA
>JBFYSP010000045.1:0-4972 GCA_041301395.1 Anaerolineae bacterium | reverse complement strand
CGTCTATGGGTTTTTCGCCAATGGCGGCCAACGCAGTTATATCACCCGCGTGGTCCCGGGGGCAGCCAGGGCTGCTTCGGCCAGCCTGGGAGGACTGGTTGTGCAGGCCATCGGCCGCGGCTCGTGGGGGCAGAATATCTTCTTCAAGTTCGAGCCTTCCGCGGCGCCCGTCGACGGCGAGACCCGCTACAAGATCAGCATCTGGTACTACCGGGCGCCGGTGCCTCGCGGCAACCCCGACCCCAGCGCACCCGATGCCAGCCCCAACCGCCGAAAACCTGAGGCCTTCGAGCAGTATGACAATCTGACCGGCGAGCAGGGGGCGGAAAACTACCTGCTTGATGTGATCAATTCACATTCCAACCTGGTGCGGGTGGCCTGGGATGCACGCCGCCGGCCTGCATTACCGGCCAATCCACTGACCGTGCGCCTGAGGCGAGCCGCCTCGGGCGGCAGCCTGCAGCTGGCAGATTTTGTTGGCGATCTCGACCCGATCGGCGGATTGGCAGGCGCACCCTTGGGCAGCGGGCGCGGCTTGAAAGCCCTGGAGGCGATCGATGAAATCGCCCTGCTTTGTGTGCCTGATGAAGTTCATCCGACCCTGGCCGCTTTGCGTACCCCGCTGCGGGCGGCCATCCTGAACCAGTGCGAGACCCACCGCGACCGCTTCGCCATCCTGTCGGCGGAGGCGGGTCGCAGCGATATCGACCATCCGCCCCTGCTGCCGCCCAGGGACAGCGCCTACGCGGCTTTTTATTACCCCTGGATTGAAGTCTTGGATCCGCAATTGCAAAAGAAGCGCCTGGTGCCTCCGACAGGGCACCTGGCTGGAATTTACGCCCGCACCGACCTGGAACGTGGGGTGCACAAGGCGCCGGCCAATGAGGTGGTGCGCGAAGCGCTCAACTTGGAGCTGCCGGTGACCCAGGCAATCCAAGACTCGTTAAATCCGCGCAATGTAAACTGCCTGCGCGATTTTCGCCCGGACTCGCGCGGCATCCGGGTGTGGGGAGCGCGCACGATGTCTTCCGACCCAGAGTGGCGCTATGTGAATATCCGGCGCTTGTTTATCTTTGTGGAAAACTCGATCGCCCGGGGTACCCAGTGGGTGGTGTTTGAGCCCAACGACGAGCCACTGTGGGCTCGGGTGCGCCAGAACGTCACGAATTTTCTGGTTGACCTGTGGCGCAGCGGCCTTCTGCTAGGCGCAACCCCGGACCAGGCTTTCTTCGTGCGCTGCGACCGCAGCACGATGACTCAGCACGATATCGATCACGGCCGTCTGATCTGCCTGATCGGGCTGGCGGCGGTCAGGCCGGCCGAGTTTGTCATCTTCCGCATCGGGCAAAAAACCGCCGGTGCCTTGGAATAATCCCCTCGAGCGGCTATTTCCCGCTGCCTGCTTTTAATACCCCGTGTACCGTGGTGCTGTAGTATGCGATGCTGGGATTGAAAGGGTCCAGGCTGATATTTTGCACGGTGTGCCCCGCCAGCTCGGCTGAGACCGGCTGCCAGGTAATCCCACCATCGATCGTTGTGTAAGCGCCGTCCGTCGTTCCCGCCAGGATATGCTGCGAGTCGGCCTCAGCGATGCTGATCCAGGCGACGGTCTGACCGCTCAGCCCCAAAGGCTGCCAGCTGCCGCCGGTCAGCTGGTACACGCCGTCGTCGGTGCCGGCCAGCGGCGCGCCCGGATTGGCCGGCGGCACCGCCAGGGCATACACATCCCGGTTGGGGATGGAAGAATTATTCCACGAGCCGCCCCCATTGCTAGAGACTTTCACGACGCCTGACTGGCTGGTGGCGGCGTAGACCGTCTGCGGATCGAGCGGATCTACGGCCAGCGCCCAGACCGTCTGCGAGGAAAGACCGGCGGACTGCCAGTTGAAACCGCCATCGCTGCTTGCAAATGCGCCGCCCGACGAGCTGCCGATGTAGGCGATGCTTGGGTTGGAGGGGGCAAAGGCCAGCGCCAGCAGCCCGTAATTGCCCGGCACCGCTTCGATCGAGAGAGAGTCCGGCGGGTAGGCTTCCTGGAAGGTGGTGAAGGGCGAGAAGGGGCGCGGGACGCGCAGCCTTGGAGATGCGGGGTCACCAGGTGGAGCATCCTGACCAGGCTGACCGGCTTCAGATTGCGATTGCATGGCATCTTGCTGGCTGTCGGTCGGCAGATTGCCGCCTACCTGATCCCAGCACAGAGCCAGGTTCTGCAGGTCGCAGCGGTACAGGCCGGCGCCTTCGGTGAAGGCGAACAGTACGCTGCTGCCAGGCTGCTGCACCAGCCCGTTGACCCACGCGCTGCCAATATTGTTGCTGAAATCGCTCCAGGACAGGCCGCCGTCGCTGGAAACCTGCACCCCGCCGCCATCCACGCCGGCATATAGTTCCGACGGGTTGATCGGCGAGACGACCACTCCGGTGGCGGAAGACGCCTGCAGCCCGTCCATGCTGGGCGACCAGCTGCCTCCGCTGTCCCGGCTGGCGAACAGCCCCAACCCGGCCGTCCCGGCGAAGACCAGGGCGCTGTTCCCCGGGTGCACCCGCACGGTGGATACCGGCCGGTTGGATAGGGCCGCGTTAGACCAGGAATTGCCGCCGCTGCTGGTGCTCATCACGCCTTTGTTGTAGGTCGCCAGGTACACCTTCTGCGGGTTCGCATAGTCGATGTCCAGCCCGTAAATGTTCGCCCCGCTGATGCCGCTGCTCTTCTGCGTCCAGGAGCCGCCCAGGTTGGTGGTTTTGAAAGCGCCTTCACCGGTCCACACCCCGGTGTAGGCCGTGCCGGCGCTGGCGCTGGTAGGGCCGATGCCGATCCCCCGGGTGGTGAAGCGGGTGATGCCGTTATTGGCCGCCCCCCAGCCGCTCCCGGCGTTGGTGGTTTTGTAAATACCGTGCTCATGGGTGGCGGCCATCAGCGTGGAGGGCGAGGTCCGGCTGATCGCCAGCATATAGGTCCAGTCCTGGTAGTTCGACCCGCCCAGGTTGGACAGCACTGAGTACCAGCTGGCCCCGCCGTCATCGCTGCGGTAGGTGACGCCCGCCCAGGGCTGCCCGCCGTTATTGGACAATCCGCGCGTGGCGGCATACACCCGCTGCGGAACCTGCGGGTTTACCACCATGGAATACACAATTGCATTGCCCTGGATGCCCTGGTTGGCCTCACTCCAGGTACTCCCCCCGTCGATGGTCTTGTACACGCCGCCGCGGTAAGTGCCGGCGTAAGCAATATCCGGGTTAGAGGGGTCGGCTGCCATGGAGACGACCGTCAGGTTGCCCAACCCCTGGCTGGCCCAGCGCCAGGTCAGGCCGCCGTCATCGCTGCGGTACACGCCGCCGCCCCACGAGCCGGCATAGACCCGGTTGGCATCTTGCGGCGATGCCGCCACTGCGGCGAACAAGCCGCCATCCGGCCCCAGCCAAACCGGTTGGACCGCTTCCACCACGATGGGCAGGTACAGCAGCAGGTTGGAGGCCGCCTGCTCGGCAAGCGCGGGTTCCGCCGCCGGCGCCGGCTGCGACCCGAAGCGGAACCAGGCTCCCAGCGCCAGCGAGCACAGCGCCAGCATGCATATCCAGGTGACAAGCAGGGTGCGTTTCATCGATGGTGGGGAGGGTGCAAGATGTGTACCAAATACGACCGATGACCGATGACCGCCGACCGCCTCGCGGGAAAGCACCGCGGGACTTCGCCGACGACGCCCGACCGAAGACCGCAATGTACCACGCCTGGCCGGTGAAAGTAGTCACCCATTTCCAATTTCGAAATTCCAAATTCCAAATTCCAAATTCGAATTTCGAAATTCCCATTTCCGTGTATAGTTAACCCACAACGGAGGCGTTCTATGATTCACGGCGAGAAAATAGCCCTGCGCACGATGCGCGATAGCGATCTGGATATCCTGCTCGAGATGCTGGAGGATATCGAAGCACGTGGCGAGTACTACCCCCAGGAAATGCCGTCCCAGGTGGCGATGCGCAAACGCTTCGCGGAGGACGGTTATTGGGGCGATAATTTTGGCCGCCTGCTGATCTGCGAGCCGGATGGACGCATCGTCGGGATGGTGCATTTCTTCAAAGAGCCATCCTACTTCGATGGGCTGGAGCTGGGCTACATCATGCTCGATCCCGCGGCACGCGGCAAGGGCTACATGACCGAAGCCGTGAGTCTGTTAGTGCGCTACCTGTTCCGGGTGTTCAAGATCAACCGCCTGCAGATCCTGGCGACGCTGGAGAACACTCCCTCCTGGCGCGTGGCTGAAAAATGCGGCTTTACCTACGAAGGCACCGCCCGTGGGGCGATCTTCAATGCCGGGCAGATGTACGATTTGAAGGTTTATTCTCTACTTAGAGCAGAAGCCAACCTGGATTAGATAGCAGGAAATTCTTACTCGTAATTTTCTTTTCCTTCAGCCAGCATGCGCGGGCGGACCTCCCGTGCCAGGCGGGTACCGAGCAGATCGGCGGCGACATCCAGGTCGTAATCCGTCTGCAGTCCCATCCAGAACTGAGCTGAATTGCCGAAGTAGCGCGCCAGGCGCAGGGCGGTATCGGCTGTGATGGCGCGCTTGCCCAGCACGATCTCGTTGATGCGGCGCGGGTGCACACCGATCTCCAGGGACAGGCGGTTCTGGCTCAAGCCCATGGGCCGCAGGAATTCTTCCAGCAGGACTTCGCCAGGATGTATAGGGAGTAGGGTCGATTTTTTCAAGGATTTGATCACAACTCAATTGTATAACGTGTTACGCTAAACGTCAAGCGTTATGGGTGCTTTTTTTTGTCAGGCGAGACGATCAAGGCCTGGTCTTGATCTTCCCAGCAATAATATCCTCCCGGATCTGCACCAGGTCGGCCTTCACCTTATCAGAGATCAGCCATTCCAAATCGTGGAAAGGTGAGATGCCGACTTCTCCGGTCTGCAAGGTGCCGGTGTGGATGCCGCCGGCAAAGCTGCCATCGGCGATTGCCCGTGCGA
>JBFYSP010000030.1:0-2507 GCA_041301395.1 Anaerolineae bacterium | reverse complement strand
CACATTGCCCGAGGCAATGCCAACGCCGATGCGAATATTTACCTTCCCTCGTGCTGACTGGTCGTAATTGAACAGTTCCACCATTTCAATCATTTCCATGGCGGCTTTTACGGCCTGTTCCGGATGGTCGGGATGGGGCTGTGGCGCGCCAAAGATCGCCATCAAGCCATCGCCAATCATCTGGTTGACAACGCCGCCATGCCCGCCAATCGCTTCAAACATCAAGGTGTAATAATCGTTCAACAGCTCGATAATTTCGGCCGGAGAATGCGACTCGACGATGGTGGTGAAGGAGCGAATATCCGAAAACATGGCGGTGGCGTAAACATACTTCCCGCCCAGTGAAAAGCCGTCTGTTTCCAGCTGCTCGGCTACGGCGCTGGTAGCAAACTTGCGGATCAGCTCGCGCTGCTGGTCACGCAGGCGCTTCTTTTCCAGGCTGGAGCTGACGCGCGCCCGCAGCAAGATGGGATTGAGCGGCTTGGTCAGGTAATCATCGGCGCCCATCTCGATGCAGCGCACCACGCTGTCCACCTCATCCAGGGCAGAGGTCATAATCACCGGGATATTACGCAGGTCCATGTCGCCAGTCATCTGCTCCAACACCTGGTAACCGTTCAGCTCGGGCATTTCAATATCCAGCAGCACCAGGTCGTAGGAGTGGCTGCGCATCGCATCTAACGCTTGGCGGCCGTTCTCCGCAAACGAAACTTTATGCCCCTCCTGTTCCAGACCGCGCCCTAGCAGCAGGCGGTTGACTTTATTGTCGTCAACCACCAGCAGGTTACCGGGTGGGTTTGATCCTTTATGCTCCATTCTTCAGCGCCTCCAATACTTGCTCCACCTGGGCATACTCTTTCTCCGCCTTTACCAGGGTTTCTCCGGCCTGCTCCAGGCGGTTTTCCCTTCCCATCATCTCCAGCTCGCGCGCCAGGGCTGAGAGCTGCATGGCGCCGAAGTTCGCGCTGTTAGATTTGAGCGAGTGGGCCGCCCGCCGGAATGATTCTGCATCCTGTGCGTCCAGAGCCTGGCGCATCTGCGCCAGCATCTCGGGAGAATCTTGCAGGTAGGTATCCACCAACTCAACCATAAAATCTGCACCCATCATCTCTTTTAAATTTTCAAAGACTGCCAGGTCGATGCATTGGGTTTCCATTTTTTTATTTTTCCTCCTCCTTAAGTGGCCGTGTTTTGCTTAAAGCTTCGACAAGTTCTTCAATGCGGATTGGCTTGGCGATGTAATCGTCCATCCCGGCTTGTAGGCACATCTCTCGATCTCCCTGCATGGCATTGGCCGTCATCGCCACGATCCAGGGGCGGGACGGTCTTGCCCAGCGCCGCACAATCTGCCGGGTGGCCTCCAGGCCATCCATCTCCGGCATCTGCACATCCATCAGGATCAAGTCGTAGGGCTGGCGTTCCAGGGATTTCAGTACTTCCAGGCCATTGTTCGCCACCTCCGCCTGGTAGCCCATCTGCTGCAAGATGCGCAGCGCCAGTTTCTGGTTGACGGCATTATCCTCCGCCAGCAGGATGCGCAAAGGAAAGCGGTTGGCGAATTCACGGTCGATCGACCCGGCCCGGCTCTTAACTTCCCGCTGCGGGACGGCCTGCTCGGCAAACAATCCCGCCAGGGTATCTAAAAGTTGAGATGGCTTGACGGGCTTGGTCAGGTTGGCCGCAAATCCCAGGGAATCCGCCCCGGCTTCTTTCCGCCCCAGGGAGCTGCACAGGATGAGCGGCAGCTGTTCCGGTGTGCAGGTTTTTCGGATCTGCCCTGCCAGGGTGATGCCGTCCATTTCGGGCATCTGCATATCCAGGATAGCCAGGTCGAATGAGTCGCCGCGCTGCACCCAATCCAGGGCAACCTGCGGTGAAGCCGCATCTCGAGTTGCCAATCCCCAATTCCTTAATTGCAGCACCAGAATACGCCGGTTTGTATCGTTGTCATCCACGATCAGAGCCCGCTTCCCTTCGAGATGGGACTGCAGGCCGTGCAATGCCGGGCGGGTCGCGACGGCGGATGGCAGCGCCTCTGCCCGGGCCGTGAAATACACCGTAGCGCCCTCGCCTGGGATGCCGCTGCTCTCCACCCACATCTTGCCGCCCATCATCTCGCACAGCCGCAGGCTGATCGCCAATCCCAGGCCGGTGCCGCCGTACTTGCGGGAGGTCGAAGCATCCACCTGGCTGAAAGACTGGAACAGGCGGTTCTGGCGGTCTTGAGGGATGCCGATGCCCGTGTCCCGCACGGCAAACTGCAGGGTGTGCCAGCCGGACGACGGCGCCGGCCCCTCGGTATCTCCGGAAACCGTAAGGACGACTTCGCCGCGCTCGGTAAATTTGACCGCATTACTCAATACATTCAGCAGGATCTGCCGCAAGCGGGTCGAGTCTCCCACTACCGTGGTGGGGACATTGGGCTCGACGACAAAGCTCAGCTCCAGCCCTTTTTCGACCACCCGGGCGGCAACCACGTCCAGCGCTTTTTCGATGCACTCGCGCAC
>JBFYSP010000028.1:0-4020 GCA_041301395.1 Anaerolineae bacterium | reverse complement strand
TCTGGCTGGTGGACCTGGACGACGCAAAGCTGCCCATCCGCCGCATTCCCATCTCGGATGCCGGTGAAATGTTCAGCCTGCGCGCCTCCCCACCAGATGAAAAAGGCGCTTCCCGCTGGCTGTGGCTCCAGACTTTCGGCAGCCAAAACCCGACCGTAAACCTGGTAGACCTGCAGGCGGTGCAGCAAGATCGAGAGGCGCTCATCCAGCTGCCCGAGGGTACCTGCAGCGGGGCGCTGGATTTCAGTATAGGCGGGGAGCGCCTGTACGGCCTCAACCAGGCAGATGGCAGCCTGTGCTACTGGGACCTGGCCGCTGCCGGATTTCCCGCCCGAGCAACCGATCTGAATGACCTCATCTTCATCGATGACAGCAGCAACGACATCGGCCGTATGGCGCTGGCGCAGGAGGGGGGCCGGCCTGGTCCGTTTCAGCGCAGCCGCATTAGCCGGGGACTCGCCAACGTGCTTCAGGCGCAAGACGGCCTGTGGAGCACCTGGGATCTGCGAGAGGCGCAACCGGTCCTGGATACTGTCGCGCTAGAATTGCCCGAACCGCCCCTCGCCACCGGCGAGCATCCCTTCGCACCGATCAGGCTACGCAGCTCCGACGGCCGCTATCTGCTTCAGGCGACTGAGAAAAAAGCCACTCTGCTGGACCTGGCCGGTGATTCTTCGGGTAGCGCCTTCAATCTTGAGGGCTACAGCTATATTCAGGTTCCTCGCCGTTTCAGTCCGGACGGCCGCTGGCTGCTGACCGGCTGTTACGACTCGCAAGCCTGCCTGTACGACCTGAGCCGCGCCAACCCCGGCCAGGATCCTATCGTCCTGGGCGGTCATGAAAGCTGGATCGGGCTGTATGCCTTCAGCCAGGATGGATCTCGTCTGGTAACGGCCAGCGCCGATACCAGCATCCGTCTATGGAACCTGAATCGCTCCGGTTTCTTCGCCAGCCCATTACGGCTGGGCCAGGTGCCAGAAGAAACGGATTTTCCGATTCTGGCGGTCAGCTCCAACAGCCGCTGGCTCTTCTATGTGCAATCATTATGGGATCTGGCGCCGTTAGCTCGCGGGGGAGAACCGGATCAGATAACCTTGCCAGGCGTTGAAGCATTGGTAGCAGTCTTCAGCCCCGATAACCGCTGGCTGGCCTTTGCCACCGAATATGGGAAATCCATAGTTAACACCACCGCATCCCAGGATGCCGTGGTCTACTTGCTGGACCTGCAATCGCAAGCCAATGACTTTAAAGATGGGTTATACACATTGCTTTCATCGGAAATTGAGATCAGCGGATTAGCCTTCAGCCCGGACAACCGCTGGCTGGCCGACACCAGCGGCCAACTCTGGTACTTGCCCGAAGTTCAAAGTTCTACTCAAGAACCTCCCGCCCGCTCCATCCCGTCGGGTAGCGTGACTTTCACGAGCGATAGCCAAGCATTGGTTACCGTGACTGATGATGGTAGCGTCCACTGGCTCTCTCTGGATGCCACCAGAAAGACAATGACCGTTGAATCAGGCTTCAGCTTTGGTGCACCTCTCGCCATCAGCCCGGATGGTAGCTGGCTGGTCACTCGGGAGGAGAGCTATTACGAACTGTGGAAGCTGGATGGGGAGCAGAACAGCTCTCTGATCTGGTCATGGCCAGCCAGTGATTTTGGTTATCTACAATTTAGCCCGGACAGCCGCCTGCTGGCCGTTGCCGACGGCCAGACCTTCAACCTGATCGACCTGACCGGCGAGATACCCACAGAAGTCCCGGACACCGGGATCGACGGGACACCTCCAGAAGTCTCGCCCACAGGGACCGGCGCTTCGCAGGTGAGCACCAATGCCATGCAGTACAGCGCCGGCGGCAAGTGGTTTATAAACAGCGATGCATACTTCGAGCGCATCTCCCTGTTCGGCGCCCTCTCCCTACCGCTAAAGGCATCCATGCCGGTGGTCTCACTTTCAGGAAGTGGATTGGGGTACATAGCGCAAGGAAGCGGTGTCGGCGGAGGCGGCGGAGGCGGCGGGATTGGCCTGGATATCCAGACCTTCCAGAGCGCCTACCTTTGGCCGGTCGATGCCTTATTCAACGACCCGGATACCGTGCCAACCGCCCTGGGTGGCCACAACGGAGAAATCCAATCTTTCCTGGTTAGCCAGGATGAAACCTGGGCAGTAACTTTGAGCAGCGACCGCCAGTTACGCCTGTGGGATTTACTGACGGCGACGCGTGGCGAAGCCTTGCAGCCCGTCCTCCTTCCCGAGGCCGAATCATCCATCAGCGCCCTGGGCTTCACACCCGACAGCCGCTGGCTGGCGACGGCCGACAGCGGCGGCAGGGTAAACCTGTGGCCGCTGGAATCAGCTCGTCTGGAAATTGCCGCCTGCCAGGCAGCCGGCCGCAACCTGACCATCACCGAGTGGCAGACCTACTTCCCCAACGAGCCTTACCGTAAAACCTGTTCCAACCTGCCGCTGCACACCTCAGTAGCCAGTGCCGTTTCCGCCGATATGGTCCAGCTGGTCGCCGGACGTAATTATGAAGAGGCCATCCGCCTCGGGCGCGAGCTGGTGGAGCAAGAGCCTTTCTTGCCAAAAAATTCCATCGATTGGTTTCTGGTTTGTAAGGAAGCTGCCTACGCCTTTGAATATGATATTGTTCGCTCCGCCTGCGAAGCCGCCGGGATCGAAGAGAATCCCTTGCAGGCCGAGGCCGCACTTGAAGATGCCCGGACGATGATAACCCAGGGCGAGTACGCCCTGGCTGCGGAAGCCTTAAGCCTGGCGCAAACACTCGACCCAACCGTAGAGGCTCCTTACGAGTTGCTATGCCGCGAAGCCGTTACGGCAGGCGCTTTTGACGATGTGCGGAAAACCTGCGAAGAGCATGGGCTTAGCGAACAGGTTGCCCTTTGGTCGTACCAGCTGGACCGGATTGAAACGCTGCTACGCGTCAACTACGAATACGAGCAGGCTACCCAGCAAATGGCGCAGGCCATCCGCCAGGAACCGGATTTCGCAGCCTATGCCGCGCAGGCAGATGATCTGGTCGGCGAGCTGTGTAGCTCGCAATATTTCAGCGGCGGTGATATCTCGCCGATCCAGCGCTTGTGCGACACTGTGTACGTGGAAGGTCTACCCTTCCGCGCCACCATCTTGTTGGCGCGCGCAAATGATGAATACGGTGCCGGAAATATTATGGATGCCATCGAACTGCTGGCACAAGCGGAAGACATCCGCCAGGAGCTTGGAGCACCGCCGAAAGATATTTTTTCCTTCGGGATGTACGATTTTTGTTCTCTGGCGATCAGCCTGGACCAGCTACAAGCCTACCGGAAAACCTGCGAACTGACCGGGGTTGAGATTGGATCGCTGCTAAGAGATTTGCGCAGTGAAGAAGTATACGACCGCCTGAACGATCTGATGAGCAGCGGCGATTATGCCGGCGGCTCTCAATTTCTCTTGAATGTCTTTGACAGCGGCTACCCGCCCGATCAAACCCAGGTTTTCGAATTTTGCCAGTTAGCTTCTCAAGCCGGGCAGTATGGCGTAGTAGAAACGGCCTGTACGTTGTATGGCTTTGACCCTTTAGGCCTGGAGCTGTATAGCTTGCTGAGCGAGATGGACGACCTGCTCGATCAGCGGCGCATCGACGCAGCCCTGCTGAAGCTCACTAAAATCTTGCAACAGTTCCCAGCCTACCAGATACCCGATGATGCCTGGAACAGACTGTGCAGCGCGGGGGTCGCTGCCGGGCAGTACTACAAGGTGAAGGATGCCTGCATGCGGGTGCCGCAGCCGCAGGGGTAAAATGAGAACAAACCACGGATAAACTCGGATATGTTCAGATAAACCCAGATAGAATTCAATACAACATCTGGGATCATCTGTGTCTGTCTGCGTCTATCTGTGACTTCTCTGAAAAAACTGCACATTAACAACTGAACATGTCTTGCCGAATAAATCATCCTGGGTATCACAAAAGCCGTAGATGCTAACGTAAGCAAATACGGGTCACTCAGAACCTCAC
>JBFYSP010000282.1:0-9178 GCA_041301395.1 Anaerolineae bacterium | reverse complement strand
GTATAACCAGCGACCTCATCAAGGTTTAGCCATCCCGGGCTTATCGCCAAACGAGTTCGCCAAACGTATTTGGCTCATGTAACTATGTTGTTAAGGTGCAATGTGCAACTGACTAATTCATGGTTCGTGGTTTTCGTGGTAAATATCGATAACGGAAACCGTGATAAAATCCTGGCAAGCATTTGTCTGGATAATTGCACTAACCACTATTGATAACTGACCCCTGGCCTTCGACCGGTGACCCGGGGTGTTTTTTTACCACAGGAGAAAACCATGCCCACTGCAATCTTATCCGTATATGATAAAAGCGGTTTACTGGAGCTGGCGGCCGGCTTGCAGTCGCTGAGCTGGAAGCTGCTGGCTTCCGGCGGCACCGCCAGCCTGCTGCGCCAGAACGGCATCCAGGTCACCGAAGTGGCCGAGTACACCGGCTCGCCGGAAATCCTGGGCGGACGCGTCAAGACGCTGCACCCAGCCATCCACGGCGGGCTGCTGGCACGCGATAGCGACGCCGACCGGGACGAGCTGCAGGCCCAGGGTTGGGAGCCAATCGACCTGGCGGCGGTTAACCTGTACCCCTTCGAGCAGATCATCGCCCGGACGGGCGCCACCCTGGTAGATGCCATCGAGAATATTGATATCGGCGGTGTGACCCTGTTGCGAGCGGCAGCCAAGAACCACGCCCGCCTCACCGTGCTGTCCGACCCGCAAGATTACCCGGCGGTACTGGCCGAGCTGCAGGCCGGGGGCGTGACCCCCGAGATGCGCCGCCGCCTGGCAATCAAGGCATTCGCTCACACGGCGAGCTACGACAGTGCCATCCACACCTACCTGGCGCACCAGCAGAGCGGCGGCCTGTTCTCGGAAGGTGCAGCTCCCGACTTTTTCGCCGAATCGGCGAGCAATGAGCCCGATGCGCTGGAGCTCAAGCTGTACCCCATCGAATCACTGCGCTACGGCGAGAACCCGCACCAATCCGCCACCCTGTACGCCTACCGGCCGGAGGCGGGACCGCTGGGCGGAAAGGTGCTGCAGGGCAAGGCGCTGTCCTACAACAACCTGCTCGACCTGGACGCAGCCTGGCGGGCGGTTGTCTCCTTCGGCAGGCCGGCCATCGTCATCGTCAAGCACGTATCCCCCTGTGGGGTGGCTTGCGGTGACACTTTGGTGGAAGCGTATCGCCTGGCGCTTGGCTCCGATCCGGTCTCGGCTTTCGGCGGCGTGATTGCCGCCAACCGGCCGTTCGACGACGGAGCCGTCAGGGCTTTAGGTGATCTGTTCGTGGAGTGCATCGCCGCGCCCGGGTTTACTGCCGCGGCTCTGGAGATGCTGGCAGGGCGCAAGAATCTGCGGCTGGTGGATATGCCCGTCCTCGAGCTCGAGCCACTCTTCGAGCTGCGCTCGGTCAACCAGGGCGTGCTGCGGCAGGCCATCGACCTGGGCGATCCGCCGCAAGCCGACTGGAAGGTGGTAAGCAGCCGCCCGCCAAGCGAAGCGGAATGGCAGGCGCTGCGCTTCGCCTGGAAAGCCTGCCAGCACGTTAAATCCAACGCCATCGTCTTCGCCCGCGGCGAGGCTACCGTGGGCATCGGTGGGGGGCAGCCGAACCGGGTGGATTGCGTGCGCATCGCTGCCCAGCGCGCCGGCGAAAAGGCGCGTGGGGCGGTGATGGCATCTGACGCCTTCTTCCCCTTCCCCGACTCGGTGGAGGAGGCGGCTAAAGCCGGCATCACTGCCATCGTCGAGCCGGGCGGCTCGCTGCGAGATGCTGAAGCAATTGCAGCCGCTGAAACGCACGGCATAGCATTGGTCTTTACCGGGGCGCGGCATTTCCGGCATTAGTTGCTCGCACTACATGGGCCAAAAAACCGGATGTCATTCTGAGGGAGCGAAGCGACCGAAGAATCTAGATCCTTCACTTTCCTCACTTCATTCGAAACTTCGTCGTTCAGGACGACACACCTGGTAAGGAGGGTGTCATGAATGAGGACCTGTTCACTGAATTTGAGGCGTTGACCTTCGACGACGTGCTGATCGTGCCCGGCTACACCGAGGTGCTGCCCGATCAGACCGACCTGCGCGCCCGGCTGGCGGAAGGCATCCAGCTCAATATTCCCGTGCTTTCGGCCGCCATGGATACCGTCACCGAAGCCCGGCTGGCCATCGCCCTGGCACGCGAAGGCGGGCTGGGAATCATTCATCGCAACCTGACCCCCGAAGCGCAGGCCGCCGAGGTGGACAAGGTCAAGCGCTCGCAGTCAGGGATGATCGTCGAGCCGATCACCCTGCCGCCGGAAGCCGCCCTGCGGGAGGCGGTCGCCATCATGGCGAACTACCACATCAGCGGCGTGCCGGTCACCGCCCCGGATGGGCGCCTGGTGGGCATCCTGACCAACCGCGACGTGCGCTTCGTCGAAGAAGCGGATTACGACCTGCCGGTCAGCCGCTTCATGACGCCGCAGCCGCTGGTGACCGCGCCGGTGGGAATCACCCTGGAAGATGCCAAGCGCTTATTACAACAGCACCGCATCGAGAAGCTGCCCCTGGTCGACGGGCAGGGCGTGCTCAAGGGCCTGCTGACGGTCAAGGACATCCAGAAGGCGCGTGATTTTCCCAATGCCGCCCGCGACGCCCAGGAGCGCCTGCTGGTGGGGGCGGCGGTGGGCGTGGGCGCCGATCTGGAGACCCGCCTCGAGCTGCTGGTCGCTGAAGGCGTGGATATCATTGCCATCGACACCGCCCACGGCCACTCGCAGGGCGTGCTGAACGCCATCCGGCGCATCCGCGGCGGCTGGCCGAACCTGCCGGTAATTGCCGGCAACGTGGTGACCGCCGAGGGCACGGAGGCGCTGATCCAGGCCGGGGCGAACGTGATCAAGGTGGGGGTGGGCGCTGGTTCGATCTGCACCACGCGCGTTATCTCGGGGGCCGGTCTGCCGCAGATGACGGCTATCTTCGAGTGCGCCCGGGCGGCGCGCAAGCATGGCGTACCGGTCATCGCCGATGGCGGCATCAAGTACAGCGGCGACGTGGTTAAAGCCATCGCCGGGGGTGCGGAGGCGGTCATGCTGGGCAGCCTGCTGGCCGGGCTGGAGGAGTCGCCGGGTGAGGTGGTGCTGTACGAAGGACGCACCTTCAAGGAATACCGCGGCATGGGCAGCCTGGCAGCCATGCAGGGGCTGGGCCGCGACCGCTATGCCAGCGGGCAAGGGACTGACGGCGGCAAGCTGGTGCCGGAGGGCATCGAAGGGCGCGTGCCGTACAAAGGCAACCTGCACGATTACATCTACCAGCTGGCCGGCGGCCTGCGCTCGGGCATGGGCTATGCCGGCGCGGCCACGCTGCATGATTTGCGCACACAGACCCGCCTGGTGCGCATCACCAACGCCGGTCTGATCGAGAGCCACCCGCACGATGTGGTGATCACCAAAGAAGCGCCCAACTACCAAGTGGGAGAACGCTGAGCGCCTGCACATGAATCCGGCCGAAATTGCCAGGACCCGGCTTGCCGCCCACCACATTGCCGGAACTCGCTTCGTTACCGCCAAAGAAGTGGTCGGCTGGATGGGCGCCATGCAGGCCCAGGATTATGCCATGTGCCTGTGGGCAGTAGGCATCCGGCTGCCCGGCTCCACCGTCACCGATATCGAAAAAGCCCTGGATGCGGGCGATATCCTGCGCACGCATGTACTCCGTCCCACCTGGCACCTGGTCTCGGCGGACGATATCACCTGGATGCTGGCGCTGACCGCGCCCAACATCAAAGCCAAACTGAAGTCCCGGCACCTGGAGCTGGGTCTCAGCGAGAGCCTGCTCTCAACGAGCTTTACCATCCTGGAGAAATCCCTGCAGGGCGGCAAGCACGCCACCCGGCAGGCGTTGATCGCCGCATTCGAGCAGGGTGGCATCGCAACCAGCGAAAACCGGGCCTCGCACCTGCTGGCGGCCGCCGAGTTGGAAGGTCTGGTCTGCAGCGGCCCGACCCAGGCCGGCAAGCCGACCTACGCCCTGCTCGCCGAGCGTGTGCCGCAGGCAAAAACCATGACCAAAGAGGAAGCCCTGGCCGCCCTGGCGGGAAGATATTTCTCCAGCCACGGCCCCGCCGCCTACCGAGATTTAGCCTGGTGGTCGGGTCTGCCGGCCGCTGACTCCCGGCTGGCGCTGGAGCTGGCCAAAGACCGCCTGGTTTCCGAAACGATTGAGTCGCAGACATACTGGTGGCATCCGGCCACGGTCACGGATTCGGCTGAGGCCAGCCTCCACCTGCTGCCGGCATTCGACGAATACATCATCGGCTACCAGGATAGAAGCGCTGTCCTGCCGGACGATGCTTTCAAGCGGGCCGTTTCCAGCAACGGCGTGTTCTGGCCGGTGGTGCTGGTGGATGGGCAGGTAAGGGGGGTATGGAAGCGAGTAATTAAGAAAGACAAAGTGATGGTGGATGTGGAATGGTTCGCTCCTGGCAACCAGCCCGAACAAGAGGCTATTGTGGGAGCCGCGGCTGAGTATGCAAAATTTCTGGGCAAGAGGGATATTCAGGTTGCGGATGAGTGAACACCCCAAGCAGGCCGTCGATCCCAAAGATAGCTGGCCGCTGTTCGTGGCCGAGTTGCAGGAGGAAATCCTGCCGCTCTACCAGACCCACGAGCAGACCTTCGACTCCTGGTCCATTCACGGGCGTATGCACATCTGCCGCTGCTTGATCTTCGCCGAGTTTATGAGCCGCTATTACTACCGGCAAACCAGTCTGTGGCCTAAACTGGAATGGGTGCGCTACGCCATCGCCTTCCACGATTCAGGCCGCCAGGGCAACGGAGCCGACCTCTGGGAGCCCGACAGCGCCCGGCGCTGCCGGATTTACCTTGAAAAAATCAATCCCCGCAAGAATGCGGCGTCGATTGCCGGGCTGATCCCCCATGACGGCGCCGAGCCCTGGCCCCTGGAAAAGCGCCTCGTCCACGACGCGGATGTGCTGGACATCATGCGCCCCTGGCGGGAAAAGCAGCGAGAGCGACCGGAGCGAAGCGGAGCCCCGCACGGTTTTGGTGCGGGGTTGGTCCGCGGGATGACCCAGTCGTCAGCGACCCAACCACCCGCGCCGCGCTGATTGAGGAAGCCTGGCAGTTGATCCTGGAGACAGAGGATCGCAAAACCCGATTGAAGGATTCAGCACGCTATCTGGAGGATGTGTTGGATATCTTGGCTGGGATGGGAAACCGTTGCAGGCTGATGAATGAAGTCTTTTTCAAGTAACGTCACATTAGCCTAGCCAAAAACTCTGCTGGGCGTAATATAAGAATGCCCTCGAATGGCGACAGCGTTAGTAAATCGGCATCACCGGATACAATATAGTCAGCTTCACTGGCCAAGGCCGCATCGAGAAATTTATCATCCTTGGAGTCGCGACAGGCAGTAACGTGACGGGCCGGTACTACCAGTTCACCCCGCAAGCGCACGAGATTCAGTAAGGCAGTGATGTCCTCGGGCTCGATGTGGTATTTTAAGCGAAAAGGAGGGCGTCCCATGACATCAACAAATTCCACTAAAATGTCGGTTGTGTAAATAATGCGAAAACGCCCGTCTCGTAGAAAGCGCAGCACATCTCCGGTTGTCCCCTGGCGCCGGATCAACCCGCTAATCAACACACCAGTATCCACAACCGCACGCATGGGTTAGCCTCGCGCTGCCTTTATATCGGTAGCAATTTCGGCTTCACTGTAGGCGGCATTCACCTCGGCCAGGCGATTCCATACCCGGTCAAAGCCGGCCAGCACTTCACTTTCCTGCATCTGCTGGAAGCGCAGGAAATCTTCGTATGGGATGATCACGGCCTCAGGACGCGAGCCGCGCGTCAGCACCAATGGAGTGCGTTTACGGACCACATCGTCAAAAAATGCTCGGAAACGACGTTGAAGCTCGGTGACGCCAACAATTTGCTGCATAACTGGCTCCTTTCTTTGTATTGTAATATGTATTATAACATGTATAAGACTAGCCACTTCCTGAATAATAGTCTTTCCCACTCCGAATACCTCCCATCCGTCCAAAGCACCCCCTTTCTTTGGTAAAATGAACGCACCGGGATACCTTCCCGGCCCGAATCCAGCTTATCAGGAACATGCCATGGTACACCCCGACTTGATTGAAATCCTGCGCTGCCCGAACTGCGTGCGCGAAAAAGACGGCCTGCTCGACTTCTATAAAGAGACCTGGTTCGTGTGCCGCGATTGCGGGCGCAAGTACCCGGTGAAGGACGATATCCCGGTCATGCTGATCGAAGAAGGGGATAAGTGGATCGCGGTGCGGGTCGAAGACCTGCCCATCCCGCCACCCTAACTGATGGAAAGTGACAGCCTGGGTCCGCTGCTGCTCGACCTGACCAGCGGCGACGATGAGGCCGCCGAGCGGGCGGCCAAGAAACTGGCTGCGCAGGGGGAGGCAGCACTACCTGCGCTGCGCGACCTGCTCTCCGCTACAGATGAAGACAGCCGCTGGTGGGCGCTGCGCGCCCTGGCCGAGAGTCCTGCTGAGGGAGCCGCAACCGCCCTGCGCCAGGCGCTGGACGACCCCTCCCCGGCGGTGCGGCAGGCGGCTCTGTTGGGGATGCGCCTGCGCCCGCAGGCAGAGTCGATCCCTGCGCTGGCGCGGCGGCTGGAAGACGAGGACAGCCTGTGCGCTACGATGGCCGCCGACGCCCTGGTCGCCCTGGGTGGCGAGGCGGTCGATGCGCTGATCGAGGTACTGGGAAACGGCAGCTTCCCGGCCCAGGTGCAGGCGGCGCGCGCCCTGGCCGAGATCGGCGACCCGCGCACCATCCCGGCGCTGTTTGCTGCCGGTGAGCAGGGGTCATCCCTGTTGGATTACTGGATATCGATCGGTTTTGAGAAGATGGGGGTTGGGACGGTCTACTTCAAACCCTAAATTTTAGCCCTGCCAGACCCACACCAGGGCCAGCAACAGCATCATAACGCCAATCAACAAGCGGGCGAAGAACGACGCCCCCCAACCGGCCGCCAGTCCGAAGGTAGCCTGCCAGGCTTTGCGCCAGTCACGCAGGCGGTAAAGCTCCAGCAGGAAGACCGACAGCGGGGCGGCGATCAGCCCGCCAAAAGGCGGGAAGATCAGTGTAAAGATGATCCCCGCCACCAGCGAGACAATTACGGAGGCCCAGGCGGCGCCGCCTTTGCGCGCCCCGGCCCCCATCAGCAAGTTATCCACCACGTTTCCACCGATCATCAGCAAGGTGAGCAGCACAAAGAGCACGATCCCCAGCGTGCTGAAGCCATGGATCACGCCGAAGCCCAGGGCGGCCAGCCAGATCACGGTCAGGCCAGGGAACGCCGGGATGATCAGGCCAAGCAAGCCGGCCAGCATCACCAGCAAGAGCAAGACGGTCACAAGGATTTCGAGCCAGTTGGGCATCAGTGCTTCTCCAGCATGGCCCGGCGGCGTTAGCGCCGGGCCATGCCAACATCAATTAGCGCAGGACTTCCACGCCGCCCATCCAGGGGCGCAGCACCTCCGGCACGACCACCGAGCCATCGGCCTGCTGGTTGTTCTCCAGCACGGAGATCAGGGTGCGCGGCATGCCCAGCCCCGAACCGTTGAGGGTGTGCACCAGGCGTGCCCGGCCGCCGTCCGCCGGGCGGTATTTCACGTTGGCGCGGCGGGCCTGAAAATCGGTAACATTGGACACCGACGAAACTTCCAGCCATTCCTGGCAGCCGGCCGCCCACACTTCCAGATCGTAGGTGATGGCCGAGCCAAAGCCGATATCGCCAGTGCACAGCTGCTTCACTCGGTAGGGGAAGCCCAACAGGCGGCAGGTTTCTTCGGCGTCGGCCAGCATCTTCTGCAGGGCGGCTTCCGAGTCCTCCGGCTTGCAGTAGATGTACATCTCGACCTTGTCGAACTGGTGGCCGCGCTTGATGCCGCGCACATCCCGCCCGGCGCTCATCTTCTCGCGGCGGAAGCAGGGCGTGTAGGCGGTGTAG
The DNA here is from genome assembly GCA_041301395.1 of Anaerolineae bacterium. GTDB lineage: Bacteria > Chloroflexota > Anaerolineae > Anaerolineales > UBA4823 > CTSoil-045. The sequence goes on along the minus strand of JBFYSP010000282.1, from coordinate 1,184 downwards.
TAGTACGGCAGGGTCGCCTCTTCCAGGATGTCGTTCATATGCAGGCCGGTGAGCGGCACCTCGGCGGTCGGCACCATCCACAAATCCTCTTCATGGTCTTTATACAGGTTGTCGGCAAACTTGGGCAGCTGCCCGGCGCCGAACAGGGTCTCGCCCTTGACCATGAAGGGAGTGTATTTCTCGGTGTAGCCCTGGCGGATGTGCAGGTCGAGCATGTAGGCGATCAGCGCCCGCTGCAGGCGCGCCCCTGCCCCGCTGAGCACGTAAAAGCGCGAGCCGGTCAGCTTGACGCCTTGCTCGAAGTTGAGGATGCCAAGCTGCGGACCCAGCTCCCAGTGCGGTTTGGGCTCGAAATCGAAGTGCGGCAGATCGCCGATCGTGCGCAGCACAACATTATCGTCCTCGGATTTGCCGTACGGCGTGCGCGCGTCGGGCAGGTTGGGAATGCGGCTGACGGTATCAGTGAGCTGCTCGTCCACGCCGCGCAGCTGCTCGTCCAGCAGGGAGATGCGGTCGCCCACCTGGCGCATGGCATCGATCTTTGCCTGGCGGGCGGCGGGATCCTTCATCTGGCCGATCTCTTTCGAGACCGTGTTGCGCTCGGCCTTGAGCTGCTCGGTCTGGACGATCAGGGAACGGCGCTGCTCATCCAGCGCCAGGACGCGGTCGACCGGGTCGGCGTCCATCTGGCGGTCCAGCAAGGCCTGGCGTACTAGCTCGGGGTTGTCACGAATGATATTGATGTCTAACATATAGCACCTCCATCCAAAAAAATAGATAACGCCCCTCTCCGCGTGCAGGACGAGAGGGGCGCTCGTGGTGCCACCTGCTTTTGCCGATCGTGGAATACCTCCCGGTGGGTATCCTGTTCGAGACGGCCTTGCTTTCGCGCTAACGGGCGAACCCGGTCCTCTTACGCATGCTGGAAATCCCCCGTGCTTATACACGGGATTCCCCCGTGCTTGCGCACGGGATTCATGCCCTGCGAGGTCGACCTGCCGGTTAAGGCGGACAGAGGGGATTTGGCTCCCGGCGCCTGCCGCCTCGCACTACCCGGCGGCTCTCTGAAAGGGATGGGAGTTACTTGTCTCTGTGCAGGTCGTTAGTTAATGTGGGTTGGATTATACCGCGCGGGAAAGGGATGTCAAGACAATCCGGATCTGTAGGGGCGGGTCTGGAATCCC
>JBFYSP010000266.1:0-6451 GCA_041301395.1 Anaerolineae bacterium | reverse complement strand
CGAAACCGGCAAAGTTTTCGTGGGTGGCCAGGCGCACGGTGTGCCCCATTTTCTGCAGCTCAACCCCCAGGGCGATGAAAGGCTGCGTGTCGCCACGCGACCCGGCGGTGAGGATGGCGATTTTCACAGGCGGCCTCCGAAATGGCTCACCAGCTTGGTCAGGATGGCCTCCAGCTGGCTGGATTCTTCCTCGCTCAGGGCAGCTTTGATAAAAGCATCGTATTCACTCAAAGCACGGGATTTGGCAGCCGCCAGCTCTTCACCGGCGGTGGTCAGGCCGACGTGATAGACCCGCCGGTCGGCAGCGGATTGCGTTTTATGCACATAACCCAGCTCGACCAGCTTCTGCACCCCGGCAGTGACCGAAGCCTTGGAGAAATTCAAGCGATCGGCCAGATCGGTGATGGTCGGCTGGCCGAGAGCGTGGATCGCTTCCAGGTAATTGAGCTGGGGGATGGTCAGCCCGGCGAACCCCGAGCCATCCCCGGCTTCCCGGAGCATCTTCTTGAGGGATATGTCCAGGGTATTGATGAATGCAATCAGCAGTTGTTGCATGCAAGCTCCATATAATTAGTTAGTCTAACTAATTATATGGACGACTCGTGAGCTGTCAAGGGGGAAAACATTACCTCTGGATATACACCCCCACCACCTGCTCGGCATAGTCCAGCAGGCTGCGGCGCAGGGCGAGGGGCTCCAGTACTTCCACGCCGCCTCCCATGCCCAGCAGGCGGTCGCGGGCCTGCTCCAGCGAGGCGAACTCCCACACCAGCCGGCGGGAGCCGTCGCTTTCCGGTGGCTGCAGACGCAGCGGAGCACCCGCCCCCAGCTGGGCGGCCAGGGCGGCAACGAAATCGCCGCGTACCCGCAGCAGCACCTGGTAGCCGGAGTGCAATGACTCCTGCCGGGCGCACCACGCTCGCCAGAAGGCCGGCAGGTCGAAATCCGGCCGCCGCTCGAAGGATTCAACCAGCAGGCGGGCATCCAGCAGCTCGGCCACCCGGTAGACACGCAGCCGGCCCTGCCCGGCGCCAACCAGGTACCACTCACCGGCTTTCGACGCCAGGGCGTAGGGCTGCACCACACGCTCCACCTCAACCGACCAACGGCGCAGGCGCAGCTGCAGGCAGCGATCCTGCCACACCGCCTGGTGGACGGTGTGCAGGTGGGGGGCAGCATTCTGCCCGGCGGTGGCGTCCGGCCACCAGGCGGTATCCAAGTAGAAACGCCGCCGGACATATTCTTCATCGGCCTGGTAGGCAGGCAAAGCCGCCGAGAGCTTGAGCAGGGCTGTCTTCAGGGCTTCGTCCAGCCCCAGCAGGCGCAGCGGCTCGGGTACGTTGAGCATGAACAGGGCCTGGGCCTCGCCGGCGCTCAGTCCGGTCAGGCTGGTGCGGTAGCTATCCACCAGCGAGAAGCCCCCTTGCGGGCCGGCCTCGCCATATACGGGGATGCCGGCGGTGCTCAGGGCGGCGATATCGCGGTACACCGTGCGCTCGGAGACCTCCAGCTCCTGCGCCAGGCGCCAGGCGGGCATGCGCCCACGGGTTTGCAGCAAGAGAATGAGTTGTAACAGTCGGTCGGCACGCATAGAGTCACCTCCACCCTATTTTTACCATAAAACCCTGACATAAGATGTCAGGGTAGATGCGGTAAGATAATTTTAATTGATCGAGATTGAAACACAAATTCTAAAGGAGAGAATAAGATGGAAAACACAGCTATACGCATTGTCAAACTCGAGCCGTTTCGCGCCGCCAGCTTCTACGGCTTCGGCAGTTCCCCAGAGGAGCAGGCCTTCGGCAAGCTGCAAGCCTGGGCCGGGTCGCGCGGCTACCTGGATGACCTTGCGCAGCACCGCATCTTCGGCTTTAATAACCCGAATCCATCCGCCGGCAGCCCGAATTATGGCTACGAGTTCTGGATGGTCGTCGGTCCGGAGGATGAGCCGCAAGGCGAGATGCGCATCATAAGCTTCGCAGGCGGGTTGTACGCCGTGCTGCGCCTGCCGGCCCCCTTCCAGGATGACCCCTACCTGAGCATCCCCAACGGCTGGCAACAACTGACCACCTGGCTGGAGGCCAGCGACTACCAGGTGGGGGCGCACCAATGCCTGGAGGAGCAAATCCAGTACGAGGAAACGCCTCCAGGCCAGTGGAGTATGGACCTGTACCTGCCGATTGCTGAATAAGAACTCACCACAGATAAGCACAGATAAGCCACAGGTGGGTATAAAACAACCTGTGTGTTTATCTGGGGAAATCTGTCTTTATCTGTGGTTAAAAATGCCTATCTTTGAACAACTTTTCCTGAAGAGCTGGTGTCAACATCCACCTGCGGGTTGCCGCTGACGTAGATATTGCCGCTGCTGGAGATATTGCCCTTCAGGTCGCCGCTGACCTGGAGGTAAGCCGAGCCGCTGCTGCTGATGCTCACTTTGGCGTCCTGGACGGCAACGTCCTCCATGTGCAGGTCGCCCGAGCTGCTGATGGTGACGTCCAGCGTGGCCACCGTGCCGCCGGCGATATCTACCTGCCCGGAGCTGGAGATATGCACCGTCAGCTTCTCGGCGGTCAGGCTTTCGACGCTGGCATCACCCGAGCTGTTGATATTGATCTCGAAGCTGTCGGCGGTCAGCGCCGGAACGGACGCACTCCCACTGCTGTTGAGGTCGATACTTTCCAGTGATTTGACGGTCAGGGTGTAGCGGATCGGATCGGTATTATCCATATTGACGCCGTTTTGGGTGTCAATTTCCAGCGTGCCGCCGCGCACCTCTGTCTGGATATATTGCAGCAGGTTGTCTTCGGCTTCGATCACCAGGCTTTCGTTATCGCCGATCACCACCGTCAGGTCACCCTGGTTGGACAGGCTGACGCGTTCCACACCGGAAACCGGGCGATCTTCGGTGACGGTGTTCCCGGAGCCGGTCACGGTAGTGAACTCTGTGTCGCCGATGGTGAAGGAGCAGGCCGGCAGCGCCAGCAGCAGGCAGAATATGAGGGTGAACAGGAATGTTTTGGTTTTCATAATGAGCCTCCTTGTTTGATGCATTTTCATTTTAGTATTAATAACGCAGAAAAACTGTCCAAGTTGCTGAGGCCTCGATATTAAACCGCTAAGAGCGCCAGGGACGCCAAGAATGAATCATGTCGATGCTTGCGAAGGATCTAGATCCTTCGCTGCACTCAGAATGACACTCGATTCGCGTGGTCCACGAAGTGCGAACTCCTTTTTGATTGACTGACAGATTTTGACGATTGGTATACCCCAGTCAAATACATTTTCAGGGCAGCAGGTTGGGTATGGCGGTCATCCACCAATCCTTCAGCTCCGTCGAATAGTTAATCGTAGACCAGAACAGGTAGAATTTGCCGTCCAGCGGGTTGACTGCGCCGCTGGGTGGGTACCAGCTCTCATAAGCGACCGGCAGCGGCGTGATGGGCGCCTGCCACTGGCGGGTGACTTTGTTCATCTTGCGGATCTGCGGATCGCCGTCGTAGAGCGCGGTAGCCGCATAATAGCACCAGTCTTTCACGTAGATCAGTGCGATAGAGTCGGCGCTCAGATCCATCAGGAAAGGCCGGCCCCAAACAGGACCAATATCGAGCACCTTGCTGAAGCCCCCGCCGTCGTAGCTCTGGTAGACATGCCCCTGGTGCGCCTTGACCAGCGCGGGGGTCGAGTCGCCCACTGCCAGCATTACCTTGTAGAAAGCCGGTGTCTCCGGATAGATCATGGCACCCGGAGGTGTCGAGATCGTTCCAAAGCCAACCACCTTCCCCATATCTATCCAATCGGCGCCGTAATTATCCGTATACACCATGTTCAGGTAATCCTGATACTCGTGGTAGACGATAATCCGGTGGAGCAGCGGATTGAACACCGCTGCAATCTCCCAATCGTTCCTGGTCGACACATTGGGGATCTGGATCCACCCGTTGCTTACTGCCCAGGCAGAGCCATCGTAGATGTTGTACCAAAGCTTACCGCTCTGCCCGGTGTAGAACACCCAGAGCTTATCATTAACCACCATCGGTACGACGGCGGCGTTGGTTTGGGTATTCGGAATCGGCAGGAATGCAGAGAGCTGGCCGTTGGTGAGGGTGCGCATCTGGATGCGATGAGCATCACCGCAGATAAGTCCGCAGGCCCACTTGACCGAAAAAATATAGAATTTACCGTTGAAGTAGATGCCGCTGGAATTGGCATCCACCGGCTCGCCACCGATGCCAGGAGGGCTCCCTAACATGGGCGGTTCATCGGGGGCAAGCTCGATGACGCGGTAATCCAGGCCAACGGCATTTTTCACCGCCAGGATGTAAGTGGTGTAAGCGGGTTCGAGCTTTTTGGGGATCGCGAAACGGATCGAGTCCATGCTCCAATCCAGGACTTTCGCCGACTCCACCATGATTTCCCCCTCCCGGTGCACGATGTACACCTCGCCCTTTTTATCGCCAAAGAAGGCTCCCTGGATGGTAACCGCCGTGCCGTCCCAGAGCAGCCCGCTAGGGGTATCAGCCGGGATGATCTGGGGCGCTCGCATCGTGAAGGGTGTGTAGGTCATGGACTGAGCGGGCTTTTTATCCCCTTGTGCCAGGACCGTGAGGGTGTACTCGCCGGTGGGCTGCGGCTTTTCGATCAGGCAGGTGATCTGGCCATCGCTCCAATCCAGCACCCGGCATTTCTCCTCCCCAATCAGGACTTCGCCTTGCTTATTGCCAAAACCTGCGCCGGCAATCGTGATGATGCTGCCCAGCGTCCCTTCTGCCGGACTCGCCCCGAGGATGCCCCCAGCTTGAGCTGGCCAGACAAAAGCCAGCAGCAGCGCACATACAAACAAGCCTGCGACGAACCACCTTTTGTTCATAGCTCACCTCATGATTGATATTATATTTACGGCACGAAGCTGCCGGAAACGAATTAGCCTGAAGGCACTAATAAGATTGTAGCAAATTGGGGAGGGAAAGTAACTTTCCCAAGGGACAGAAAAAGTATAGTCCTGGAGAATCGAGGGCACTGTCCCTAAAGACAGGATGGACGATCGGCGACAAAGCTGCGGGATTCACGACCGCAGAGCGACGAGAACTGCGGGGCGGTAGAAAAACGCTCCAACGGAGACCGTTGGAGCGAGAATAAAACAATTTCGTCAGCGAGCGGAGCCCCAGATGCCATATTCCGCGGTGCTTTCCCGCGGGACGGTCAGCGAGCGAAGTCCCGCGGCATAGCCGCGGGATCATCCGTCTTCGGTCTTCCGTCTTCCATCGCTCTTCGTCAGCACACTCTTAAACGACACATCCGCCTGCAGGAACTGCTCGGGGGTGTAGCTGCCGAACACCTTGTAGAGCAGCGCCACCAGGCCGGTCCAGCCGGTTTGGTGGGAAGCGCCCAGGCCGGCGCCGTTATCGCCGTGGAAGTACTCGTAGAAGAGCAGGTGATCGCGCCATTCGGGGTCGCTCTGGAATTTCTCGGCCCCGCCAAAGACCGGGCGGCGGCCATCGGCATCCTTCTCGAAGATGCGCGCCAGGCGCAGGCCAATCTCACGAGCTACTTCGTACAGGGTCATCATCTGCCCCGAGCCGGTGGGGCATTCGATCTTGAAATCGTCGCCGTAATAGCTGTAGTAGGTCAACAGAGCGCGAATCAGCAGGATATTGACCGGCATCCACACCGGGCCGCGCCAGTTGGAGTTGCCGCCGAACAGGCCAGAATTCGACTCGGCCGGCAGGTAGGCCACGCTGAACTCCTGGCCGCCCACGTTGACGGAGAAGGGATGCTCGGCATGCCAGCGGGAGAGCGAACGGATGCCGTAGGGGCTGAGGAAGCGGCTCTCGTCCAGCATACGAGCCAGCACCCGGCGCAGCTTTTCCTCGTTGAGCGGCGAGAGCATGCGCCGCCCGCGGTAGCCGGGCTTGCCGATCGGGTGGATGTTGGCGGTCAGCTCCGGGCGCTTGGCAGTGAATGCCCGGATGCGATCCATCACCTCAGGCATCGTCTCCAACACTTCCGGCTCGAAGATAGTCACTGCGGTCAAGGGCAGCAATCCGACCATCGAGCGCACCTTAATGCGCTGGGCGCTGCCGTCGGGCATTACCAGCACATCGTAGTAGAAACCGTCCTCTTCATCCCACAGCTCATCCTGATTGTCTCCCACCCGGTCCATCGAGCCGGCGATCCACAGGTAATGCTGCACGTACTTGAGCACAAACTCTTCGTAGGTACGGTCGTACTTGGCGATCTCGACCGCGATAGAGAGCATGTTCTGGCAGTAAAAGGCCATCCAGGCGGTGCCGTCGGCCTGCTCCAGGTGGCCGCCGGTGGGCAGCGGGGCGCTGCGGTCGAAGACGCCGATGTTATCCAGCCCCAGGAAGCCGCCGTTGAACACGTTGCGCCCGCCGGGGTCTTTGCGGTTGACCCACCAGTTAAAGTTGAGCAGCAGCTTATTGAAAAT
>JBFYSP010000262.1:0-8711 GCA_041301395.1 Anaerolineae bacterium | reverse complement strand
CTAGTATCACAATTAATTTTCCGTTCAGCTTTGGCGAGTATCTTGCAACGCATGGTATGAGTTCAAGGAAGTGAATATTCAATCCAGGAGGCCATAGAATGACGAAAAGACAAGTGCTCTTGATCGGGTTGGCGGTGCTGCTTATGTTGGCGCTGGCAGCCTGTGTACGCTCATTGGAGCCATCGACCGAGGAACAGGAGCTGCCCACTGCCACGCTGGGTGAAGGTGAGGTGGCCATGCCCACCAGCGATATCATGCAGCAGCTAGAAATGTTTGCCACGCAAACGGTGATGGCATCCATGGGAATCACTGGAACCGTTCCGATGGCGCCTGTGGAAGGCACCCTGGTGCCCGGTGTTGATCAGCAGCCTGAAAGCGGCGAACAGCCCGCGACCGGGGAACAACCGGCGAGTGGCGAGCAGCCGGCATCGGGTGAGCAACCGGCTGGAGAACAAGCCGCCGGTGGTGAACAAACTACCGGCGAACAACAACCCGCCGGCAGCACGGAGACCGCAGGCGGCAGCCAGCCTGCAGCGACCAGCCAGCCCTCCAGTGGTGGCCAGCAGTCGTCTGGGGGTGCACTGGTTGTGCCGACCGGAATTCCGACCATCACACCGCCCAACAGCTACACCCTGCGTACCGGGGAGTACGTTTACTGCATCGCTCGTCGTTTTGATATCAACCCGGGCGAGCTGCTTTCGTTGAACGGGTTAGGCCCTTCCTCGGTGGTCTATGCCGGTCTCACCTTGAAGATCCCGCAGACCGGAAATACCTTCCCTGGACAGCGTTCTCTACTGAACCATCCGACGACCTTCACCGTTAGCTCCGGCGATACGATCTACTCTGTTGCCTGCCAGTTCGGCGATGTGACCCCAGAGGCAATTGCCTACGCCAACAACCTGCAGGAGCCCTATACTCTGAAGGTTGGCCAGGAGTTGATCATTCCGTAAGCACAGCCCTGACCGGTGCAGCAGGCGGAGCCAGCCCACTCCACAGCAGGCTCATTTCTGCCAGGAACCTTTTCTTCGCCACCCACCTGGAGTAGCCGGTTCATTCCCCGGCTACTCCGGATCATTTAATTCTAATAGGGAACAAACCCATGACATTTGAAGTAATCAGCCAGGAAACGGTCTACCGGGGCCGGGTGTTTGATGTCAGGCGGGAAAGTGTCCGCACACCCCAGGGGGTTGTTGTGCCGCTGGATATTGTGGATCACCGGGGAGCGGTGACCATAATCCCGGTGGATGAAGAAGGACAGATTTTGTTCATCCGGCAGTACCGCCATCCGGCGGGGAAAGAGCTGCTTGAGCTCCCGGCAGGTGTGATGGAGCGCGGCGAGCCGCCTGAAGCCAGCGCGCACCGCGAAGTCCGAGAGGAGACCGGGATGGCAGCCGAAAAATTGCGTAAAATGGGGGAGTTTTTCCTGGCGCCGGGTTATTCAACGGAATTCATGCATGTCTACCTGGCGACCGAGCTGTACTATGCACCACTTCCGGGCGATGTCGATGAAGTATTAAGCGTAGTCAGGGTTCCAATCGCAGAAGCCTACCGCAAGGCGCGGCAAGGCGAAATCCAAGATGCCAAATCATTGGCAGCCCTGCTGCTGGCGCGGGATGAGCTGCTACCGCCGGCAGGCGAATAACGAATTTCGGGGGATTACCCAGGAGAGCGGGTTGGCCGGCTGGGGCGGGTCGAGCCGGGGCGTCGGCGACTTGAAGCCCGCCGCCCGGCATCCGGGTTCAGCAAGGTGTTCAGCCAGGTGATGGCGCGCCCATCATATTCCCGCCGCCCGCAGATATCGCAAACCCAGGCTGGGAAATTGGGCACGGTCACCAGCTCTTCATTGAGCCAGGTGAAATAGGTAATATATTCCAGATGCAGAATGCCGGCCTGGCATTCTGTACAGATGGTCCGATATTCTTCCGGTTCGGATGGTTCCTGCATCATCGAAGGGAGCTCTCTCATCCGCTGGCTTCTCGCTTGATCATAAAAATGGCTGCCCTAAGGCTGATCCGCCGCGCGGGCAGCGACAATCTGGTCAACCAACCCCCAGCGTTCCGGCGGCCAGTAGACGAAGAATGCCTTGCCAATCACGTTTTCCATAGGCACCGGCCCCCAGGTATGGGAGTCGGATGAATTGTTGCGGTTGTCGCCCAGTACAAACAGCGCATCTTCAGGAATGGTCCAATCACTTTGGTATGCCGGGGGCATGGAGATGTAAGGCTCTTCAATCGGCTGCTCGTTGACATACACCTGGCCATCCGTAATCTTCACATGGTCGCCGGGAAGCCCGATCACGCGTTTGATATATTCCTGTTCGGGGTCGCGCGGGTAGTGGAAGACGATGACATCGCTAATCGCTGGATCGCCCAGTTTATAGGCCAGCTTGTTGACAATCACAAATTCACCGCTGTGCAGGGTCGGCTCCATGCTGAACCCGTCCACCCGGATGCGCGCCGACACCGCATTGATCGCCAGGAATAAAATTACCGACAAGATCAGGGTTTCCAGTAAATCGATAATAAACCGTGTTGCGCCCGAGCGCCCCTTTTCAGGCGCAACAGGCTCGGGGATGGCTTCTGTATGAAAATTTTCCACCTTAGAACTCCTTCAAGAGGATTATATATCCGCTTAGGAGCAGGGACAAGAGGGTGAAAATTAGAGTCTATTTATCAACGTCGCGGTCGCATGACCAGGCGTATGGGTGTGCCCAGGAAGGGATAAGTGGCGCGCAGGCGGTTTTCCAGGTAGCGTGTGTAGCTAAAATGTCCCAGCTTGGGGTCATTCACGTAGAGCAGGAAAGTTGGCGGGTCGCTGCGCACCTGGGTGCCGTAGTAAAGTTTTAGCTGGCGGCCTTTCTGCGATGGGGCAGGGTGGACATCCTGAGCTTCCTGCAGGATCTGGTTGAGCTGCGAAGTAGAAATGCGCACCAAGCGCTCTTCTTGCACCTGCAGGGCGGTCGGCAGCACCTGTTCGACCCGCTGGCCGGTGAGGGCAGAGATGAACAACACCGGTACGTAATCCATGAAATTCAGCTCCTGGCGGACATGCCGGGTGAATTCCACCATGGTGTGGGTGTCTTTGACGATGGCGTCCCATTTATTGACCACCACTACGGTGCTTTTCCAGGCATCCAGGATAAACCCGGCAATGTGGGCATCCTGGGAGGTCATGCCGGTGGTGGCGTCGACGACCAGCAGGGAGACATCGGCACGTTCGATGGCCCGCATAGAGCGCAAGACGCTGTATTTTTCAACGCCAGGCTCGATGCGCCCTCGCCGGCGGATACCGGCAGTGTCAATGATGGTGACCGGGATATCATTAAACGTGATTTTCGTGTCGATTGCATCTCGGGTGGTGCCCGGGATGGGACTAACGATGGCGCGTTCTTCACCAAGCAAGCGGTTGAGCAGGCTTGATTTGCCGACATTTGGCTTGCCTACGATGGCGATCTTTACCGAGTCGTCCTCAATTTCCTCATCGAAACGAGGCAGCCGGGCGATCACGGCGTCCAGCAGGTCTCCGGTGTTAATGCCATGATAAGCCGAGATCGGATAAGGGTCGCCCATGCCCAGCTCGTAAAACTGCAATGCCTGCATGCGCCGGTCTTCGGTCTCCGCTTTATTGACCACCAGCAGTACGGGGGGCCAGAGTTCGCCATCTCGCTTCTGCTGCGAGCTGCGCAAGATTTGGGCGATCTCCCGATCTGCAGGGGTCACGCCGCTGTCGGCATCCGTGATAAACAACACCAGGTCGGCTTCGTGGATGGCGATCTCCGCCTGGGTGCGGATTTCGGAAATGAAGTCTGCAGATCCGATTGAAAGCGGCTCATTCTGCCCCGCCGGTCCGCCATGCTTTGGGTCGATCCCGCCTGTGTCGACGATATCGAAAAGCGCGCCGCTCCAGCTGGCCTCCGCGACCAGGCGATCTCGGGTGGTCCCAGGTGTTTCGTCGACCACTGCCAGGCGTTCTTCTGCCAGGCGGTTAAATAATGTGCTTTTGCCGACATTAGGCCTGCCGACCAGGGCAACTACTGGTTTACGCATGAGTTATCCAATCAAGGAGTGGGTTGGGCTGCGGGCGTGGCCGTAGCACCAGGGGTTGGTGTTCCGTTTGTAGCCGGGAAAATGACGACTTCTGTCATATTTGGCAGGATCGCCTGGACAGTGACTTGATCCGGTACCAGGTCAACAACCGGCGTGACCTGATGAACGCCGGCAGAAAGCCCGGTCAGGTCTACCACGACTCGGAAGCTGGCCGGGGTCAGGGTTTCCAGGATGGGGAGTGGTCCCTGGATGATCACGTCAACCGTTGGAGGCGAAATACTGGCTGCCAGGGTGGGATTCAGCCCCAGGGTTTCAACCGGCAAGGTTAATGTCATGCTCCCATCGATAGCTGCTACTCCGACCTGCACCAGGACGCTGGGTTCACTTACGAGCACAATTCCCTGGGGAAGAGTCAGGCCGGCGTTGACCTCGATATCATCGGTCAGGTCGTTCAGGTCAACTGGCAGCGTTTCCACATAGCCCGGCAGCGAGTTGATCAGGCCGAGGTCGTCGGAGAACACGGTTACATTGGGCGGAGTCACGGTCAGGTTGGTCAGGCGATATCCACTGGCGACCTGCCCGCTGGTGACGACTTTTACAGCAAGGTTCTTATATCCGCCGAGTAAAATGATCGGTTGGGTGACGCTGACTGTCCGCGGGCTGACCGTCAGGCCAGCCACCGGCGCTCCATTTTCGTCCAACACCTGCACCGGGACCGTGCGGGTGACAGACTGCGATGAGCCGGAGATATCCAGCTGAGCGCTGACCGATGCCACCTGGTCGATAGCCGACTTGGGCCCGGATAGGGTGACGGTCTCCGGATTGACGGTAGGAGTCTGGGCGCGGTAACCCAGCGGCGGCTCGCCCGTGACGATCAAATCCACCGGGACAGCCTCGACAATCAAAGGCTCAAGAACTACGGTCACCTGGGCCGGGTCAACACCGAAGTACCTCACCGGGCTCAGGTCGACCCGGGTCTTTACAGGCAGGATGTGCTGGCCGGGGCCCAGGCCGGACAGGTCGATCCAGGTTGTCACCAGGCTGGGATTGCTGTTGAGCTGTGTCCAGATCGAGGTTGGTGCTTCCAGGCTGACCCGGGCGGTGGCTGGAATGTCGCCTACCAGCAGCAGGTCAGGATCCTGCCCGATCACCTCCAGGGGTGTGGCACGGAAAGTGTCCTGGACGTTGGGGTCGGCCGAGATAACTGCAATGACCCACACCGTTACAGCTAATAACAGGGCCATCATCAGGGCACCCAGGTTGGCAGCCAGCCAACGCAGCGGTCTGGATTTCATTTAGGCGTTTCCCCCTTCCGCTCGCTGCCAGAACTATCGTTAAGTCGCGCCCACCAGCTTTGCAAGATGCCGCGCGGGGGAGCCGGTTTAAAGAATGAGCGCAGAATATTATCCAGCCGTTCAGCATCCAGACGGCGGATCATTTTTCCACTGTGAACGATGGAGATATTCCCGGTTTCTTCGGAGACGACCACCGCTACGGCGTCACTGAGCTCGGAAATTCCCAGGGCGGCCCGGTGGCGCAGCCCCATCTGGCGCTCGGGGCCGCGATTCAGCACCCCGCTGGATGAGAGCGGCAGGACACAAGATGCAGCCACCAGGTTGGAGCCGATAATGATCACGCCGCCATCATGCAAGGGTGTATTGGGGTAAAACACCTGCAGCAGCAGTTCTGCCGTTACGTGAGCGTTCAGCATCACCCCGGTGCGGATGTACTCGTCGAGATTGTCGTGATTCTGGATCACGATCAGGGCACCGTGTTTGCGGTCGGACAGGCGCGAGCAGGCGCCCACAATGGCCCCGATGGTATCCTGGGCGCCGGTAATAGGCCGATCGGAGCGTATCGAACCGGCCCGGCCCAGGCGTTCCAGGAAACGCCGGATCTCGGGGGCAAATATAACCGGGATGGCAAACAGCAGGGCTGGAAAAGTGGTTTCAACCAGCCAGGAAAACGCGGGTAAGACGTCCAGCGTGGTTAACAAGCCGATCAGGGCAATCAGCAGCAAGGCGCCACGCAGCAGAACCACCGCCTGCGTGCCCTGGAACAATTGCAGAATGATAAAGATGACGGAGGCAACCAGGAAGATATCCAGGACGCTCAGCCAGTCCAGGCGTTCAAAAATAAAGACCAGGTTGGCCAGCAGGTTGTTGAGAGCTTCCGTCACGAATGTCGCTTCCTGATCAAGTGCTTATGCCGCCTCAAAAAAGTCCAGCTGCGCTAAGGGTTTAAAGTATATCGTTGCAGGCAGTCCCAATTCCCTGGCTGCCTCCTGCCAGGTTGGCTGGGGCAAGCGCTCAACGGTTGAAGCCTGGTATCCGGCGGTTAACAGGGCGCCAGCAAGAATTTTGGTCTCCGGGGACAGGCCAACCAGCGAGGCTTCGCACTGGCGGTCCAGGGCAGCCCGGTCGAGTCCCTCGGTGAGCGCAGCCGCCCACTCGGGTGGGCCAGATGGCGCGCCATCCAGGTTTAGGGATTCAAGCCGGGCGATGAAATGGTCCGATCGCCAGCCGGCTATGCCAATGACGCTGCCGGCCTGCCGAAAGATCCAGTAAGACCTGGAGCCCATCCCGGTAAGGATTTGTTCCGAGGTTTGAGCCCTGTGACCTGGATCAAACTGCTCAATCAATCCAGCGACCTGCTTTGCTTCGGAAGGCAGGCCGCAGCTGATGGAAAAACCAGGCTGCTCCAACGGGACGGCGTATCCTTCACCACCAAAGCCTGGATGAGCCTGGCGCCAGGCCGGCTCTACCTGGTCCCACACCTGGGATATGCTGCCGTCGTTGCGGATGAGCACGTTGGCGGCGGCCACTTTGACATCCTGTGGCGCCTGGGTTGAAATGCGCTGCCCTGCCAGCTCGGGGTGCATGCCGCGCTGTTGCTGCAGCCGCTGTGCCTGAGTCTCGGGCGCTGCCGAAGTCACCCACAGGCTGTCGCAGCTCTGGCGCAGCGGCGATTCGAGCAGCTTGATCGCTTCGATCACAATCACCGGCTGCACAGCGCGCCTCACCAGGTTCTGCACTGCCAGCCGGACCAGGGGATGCACGATAGCTTCCAGGCTGCGCAGTTTTTCAGGATCGGTAAAGACGATCCCACCCAGCCGAGCCCGGTCGATGCGCCCATCCGGCTGCAAGATGCCTCGGCCAAATTCCTGGATCAACGGCTGGTAGCCGGGTGCACCGGGGGCAAACGTGCGGTGGGTCAGGGCATCGGCGTCAATGCCAAGGGCGCCCAGGTGCTCCAGCATCCGGCGCACCACGCTTTTCCCGGTGGCAATGTTGCCTGTTAACCCGATCACATATTTCCCTGGCCAGCCGCTCATAGCGCCTCTTCGTCGATAGATAAGGCAATTTTACCACCCCCACCCGGTGAAGCGCCGGTTGGCATGTACACGTTTGGTATTCTGCGGCGTCCATGGAACAAAATATCCCGCAGGCAAAGGATGCTTGTGGGATACTTTTTGTTGAGAGACTCTGATTTTAATTTGTATCTTCCGCAAAATGGCAGGCTACCCAGTGGCCTTTATGAATTTCACGGTACTCGGGTTCATCCTTAAAGCAAATGTCTTTGGCCAGCGGGCAGCGAGTGTTGAAGTTACAGCCCACCGGGGGGTTGGCCGGGCTGGGAATATCTCCCTGCAAGATGATGCGGCGCCGTTTCTCAGCCACGTCCGGGTCGGGAACCGGGACCGCTGACATAAGTGCCTGGGTATACGGGTGCAGCGGGCGCAGGTAGATCTCGTCGCGATCGGTCAATTCCATGATCTTGCCCAGATACATAACCGCCATGCGGTCGCTGATATGGCGCACCATGCTCAGGTCGTGGGCAATGAACAGGTAGGTCAATCCGAGCTTGTTCTGAAGCTCCTCCAGCAAGTTGACCACCTGAGCCTGAATGGAGACGTCCAATGAAGAGATGGGTTCGTCGCAGACAATCAGGCTAGGGTTGACGGCTAATGCCCGGGCAATGCCGATGCGCTGGCGCTGGCCGCCGGAGAACTCGTGCGGGTAGCGGTTGACAAAATCCGGGTTCAGGCCAACCATCTGGAGCAGCTCATCGATGCGTTCCTTCTTGTTCTTGCCATTCGGGACGCCGTGCACATCCAGCGGGGCAGACACAATCGAGCCAACCGTCATGCGGGGGTTAAGCGATGCGTATGGATCCTGGAAGATCATCTGCATGTGCTTGCGCATCTTGCGCATCTTGCCTTCGTTCACTTTAGCCAGGTCCTGATCGCTGAACAGGATCGAGCCGGCGGTGGGCTCATACAGGCGCAGGATCGTCCGACCTACTGTGGTCTTCCCGCAGCCAGTCTCGCCCACCAGGCCGAGGGTCTCCCCAGAGTAAATGTCAAAACTCACATCGTCGACGGCCTTGATATCGCCCACATGGCGCTGGAGTAGGACTCCTTTATGGATGGGGAAATATTTCTTCAGGTTGCGTACGGAGACAAGCGGCATGGTTGTGGCGGTCATCGGGCAACCCCTCGGGCAATTTCTTCCCAACGCCAGCAGGCGATCAGATGATCGACTTCCCCGGCATCTTGCAGCGGGGGCATGCTTTCCTTGCACTGCTCGGCAGCGTAGTTGCAACGGACGACGAATGGGCACCCTTTGGGCAGGGCGACCAGGTCGGGTGGCAGGCCAGGGATCG
>JBFYSP010000293.1:0-2519 GCA_041301395.1 Anaerolineae bacterium | reverse complement strand
GTGCCATGGCGTAACCCAGGGTGCGGCGCAGCTCGCCTGTATCGCCGGTCCCGCCAAAGAAGCGCGTACCGACAAAATGAGTGACATACACCCAGATGAAATAGCCAATGATCACCATGAGCAGATTCATGATCATGGTTGTCAGGGCGGCGCTAAATCCATCAAACAGGCCAGAGATCAGGCCGCCTGCGCCCGAAGCCACTGCGCCGATGATAACCACCAGCAGTGCTTCATTCGTCAGGCTGGTATCGGCCTCGACCTCATTGTAAAAGGCCTTATCCAGCCTGGCTGCTCGTACCATGCGGGAAACGATGCTTTCAGTTGCCATGGGAAGATCCTCCTTTGGAACACGGAAAAGATGAATGATAGATGAGATTATACATTATTTCTTGTTCGCATTTCCTGGATTTTCCCCTAGTGGATATGATCGTGGAGAATTCTTACCGATATTTGTGTAAATGAACTATATACTGATACAATTCATTTGAATCTAGTTGTGATTCCTTCATTTATACCCGTGATTGGATGTATCACTCCCTTGATTTGGCTCCTGATGCTGTATTTTGCATACAAGGCTTATCAGGGTGAAACCTTCAGCATACCCTTCATCACCGATTTCATCAAGAATCAGGGCTGGGTTTAAGCTCCAGCCGCTCTTGGTATAGAACAATGCCACCTGCGAGACGGTTTCCTCGCAGGTGGCATTGTTATTTAAGAACATCGATCAATCAGCCAGTGAGAAATATCGCTCAAATTGGGGCTGCCAGCCCTCCGGAATATACTCGCCGGTTTTTCTATCCTGCAAGTATTTTCCCCGGAACTTCCCCTGGGCGATGCAGGTCAGGGCGTCCACGAAGGCATCGATATCTTCGAACGAGTTGTACAGGCCGAAGGAAGCCCGGATCAACCCGGGCATGTCCGAGCGGTCACCGGAAAGGATGCTGTGGCGCACGGAGTCGGCTTGCTGGCGGTTGAGGCCCAACAGGTGCAGGATGTAAGGATGGGCGCAAAAACACCCGCTGCGCACCCCGATGCCAAATTCGTACCCCAGAATGGCGGAAACCTTAAAGTGCGAAATGCCTTCCAGCGCCAGCGGGATGACCCCCAGGCGCTCGGCGGCGCGCGCCGGATCTGCACTGCCGAACAGGCGGACAAAGGGCAGGCGGCCTAACCGTTCGAGCGTGTAAGCGGTCAGCTCGGCTTCATGCTCGGCGACCGCCTGCATGCCCACCGCTTCCAATTTGTGGATGGCGGCAGCCAGGGCTACTGCGCCAACGGTATTGGGACTGCCGGCTTCATCGCGCTCGGGTGGCTCTGCCCACACCACCTCTTCCAGAGTCACAATTTCCACCGTACCACCACCTTGTATGTCGGGGTCGCCGTGCTCAAAGGTGTCGCGCCGCCCGACCAGCGCTCCGGTTCCGAAAGGGGCATACATTTTATGGGCCGAGATGGCGACATAATCCATATGGGCGGGGTCTGCCAGGGGCAGCATCTGGATGCGGCGGTGTGGGGCCAGCTGAGCGCAGTCTACCAGGATTTCAGCGCCGATGGCGTGCGTCTTCTCCGCCAGGGAGTGCACCGGATTAAGGAAACCGGTCACATTGCTGGCGCCCGAGATGGCCACCAGGGCGATGCGGCTGCCGAATTGTTTCAATTTCGCATCGAAATCGGCTTCGTCCAGGCGCCCATCGGGAGTCAGGCCAACATGCAGGGTGGCGGCAACATGCCGCCAGGGCAGGTCGTTGGAATGGTGCTCCATGCCGCTGGTGAGGACCATGTCACGACCTGCCGGGAATGAGAAGCGGCGCGCCAGTTTATTGATGGCTTCGGTGGTGTTCTTGCCAAAGATGCAGGTGTGCTCGGTTGGATCGGCCCCCAGGAAACGCATTGTGGTCTGGCGTGCCAGCTCGAAGGAATGGGTCGAAAGCTGGCTCTTGTAGCCGGTGCCGCGATGGACGCTGCTGTAAAAAGGTATAAATTCGTCCACTGCTCGCTGGACAGCCTGCAATGCCGGGGTGGAGGCGGCGTTGTCCAGATTGATATAAGCAGACAAACTGCCATCCAGCAGGGGGACGAGGGTATCGGTGCCAACAAAAAGCGAGCGGTAGGGATTGGTGGGATGGGTCATCAAGAGTCCTTTTCGAAGCTGCGGAGTGTTTGAGTAAGAAAGCTATCCATGAGAAACCTTAAAATTTTCTGCGCATAGGCGAACTGCTACCATTTTCGTCTAATTTTAAGGCAAAAACGCTTGCATGTTTAACCGGAATCGTATACAATGTGGATGATTGTGGGATAAAGTGGGATAAAGTGGTGCGCCGGATCTTCCGGCGTTCCGTTCATTAAAGGAGAGTTAGAACGCATGTTCTTTGTGGGCCAGTTTCACCATAACCTTGATGACAAAGGGCGCCTGACAATCCCGGCTCGCTTTCGGGATTTATTGCAATCTGACGGCGCTTATGTCATGTTCGGTATGGACCACAACCTCCTGTTGCTCACCTCGCCACAATTTGAGTCGA
>JBFYSP010000223.1:0-16330 GCA_041301395.1 Anaerolineae bacterium | reverse complement strand
TCCTTAATTTTATCCCTTGCGTCGGCTGGATGATCAGCCTGGTGGTGTGGATCTGGACACTGGCGGCCGGGTTCATCGCCGTCCGTGAAGGGATGGAGCTGGACAATACCAAAGCACTCGTAACCGTGGTCGTGGGCTGGCTGATTATCGTCATTGTGGGCGTAATATTTAGCGCGATCTTTAACTTGGGCGCGTTCGCGGTATCAGCAATTACGAACTAACCAGATTATAAACAGAAAATTTAATAACAAACAGGATTGGCTGGGGAGGTTTCAGCCAATCCTGTTTTTGTCAGGCAGTTTATGGGGTATGCCAACCGGCGCTCAGGGCTTCAACCCGGCTCCTTTCGGCACGTACCAGGTCAAGTAACAGGTTTTACTCGCGGCTCACAGCATCCATCACAGCGACCGCCGCCATGTTGACGATATCGCGCACTTCATCGCCGGTCTGCAGGACATGCATCGGGGCGCCCATCCCAAGAAGGATCGGGCCAATAGCCTGGGCATTGCCCAACCTGGCGAGCAGCTTGTAGGCGATATTGGCCGCTTCCAGGGAGGGGAACACCAGCACATTGGCATCCCGCACCTGGCTGAACGGATAACGCTCGTCCAGGATTTCCGGCACTACTGCCGTATCGGCCTGCATCTCTCCATCCACGTCGTAATCGGGGCAGTTCTGGCGGATGATCTGAATAGCCTTCTGCACCTTTTCTGTGAGCTTATGCGGCGTGCTGCCAAAATTGGAGAAGGACAGCAGTGCCACGCGCGGCTCCAGGCCCAGCTTGCGGGCAAAATCCGCTGCCAGGCAGGAAATCTCGGCCAGGTCCTCAGCGCTGGGGTCGATGTTGACGGTCGCATCCGTAAACAGATAGGTGCGGTCGTTGACCACCATGATGTAAACACCGGCCGCCCGCTTGGCCCCTTCCCGGGTATGGTGGATCTCCAGCGCCGGGCGGATGACCTCCGGGTAATCGTAGGTCAGTCCGGAGACGAAGGCATCCGCCTCGCCCATCTTGACCATCATCGGTCCGAAAATGTTAGGCTCCAGCACGCGCTTACGTGCGTCGTTCAGTGTGACGCCCTTGCGCTGGCGAATCTCATAATAAGCTTGGGCGTATTCTTCCAGGCGGCCAAAGGTGCTGGGATTGACAATCTCCGGGAAGCAATCCAGCCCCAGCACGCCGATCTTGGCGCTAATCACGTCATGACGGCCAACCAGTACCGGGATGCCAATGCCCTCGTCTGCCACCTGGGCGGCGGCGCGGATGATCTTGGTTTCTTCTCCTTCGGCGAATACGATGCGCTTCTTGGGTGAGCTGACCTTAGCTTTGTGCAGGATGTAATGGCGCACCTGCTCGCCCATCCCCTGGCGGAATGCCAGCTGCTCGCGGTACTCTTCCAGGTCGATGTGTTTGCGCGCCACGCCGGTTTCCATGGCTGCCTGGGCCACCGCCGGCGATTCCCACAGGATCACGCGCGGGTCGAGCGGCTTAGGGACAATGTATTCCGGGCCAAATTTCAGGCTCTCCAGGCCGTAGGCGCGCAGCACGCTATCGGGCACGTCTTCCTTGGTCAGATTGGCCAGGGCGCGTGAAGCGGCCACCTTCATTTCTTCATTAATCGACCTCGCCCGCACGTCCAGGGCGCCGCGGAAGATGAAGGGGAAACCGAGCACGTTGTTGATCTGGTTCGGGTAATCGGAGCGTCCGGTCGCCACGATGGCATCCGGGCGAGCTTCGCGCGCCAGCTCGTAGCGGATTTCCGGGTCCGGGTTGGCCATAGCAAAGATCAGCGGGCGCTCGGCCATCGTCTTGACCATCTCCGGAGTGAGGATATCGGCGGTTGACAGGCCATAGAAAACATCAGAGTCGCGCACGGCATCGGCCAGGGTGCGCAGGTGCGTATCCGTTGCGAAACGCTCCTTGTATTTATTCATCCCATCCGTGCGGCCCTTGTAGACTACACCGCGAGTATCAACAAGCAGGATGTTCTCCCGGGTGGCGCCCAACCGCACCATCAGCTCTGCACAGGAGATCGCCGAAGCGCCGGCACCCGAGATGGCAATCTTTACCTGGGCGATATCCTTTCCGACGACCTCCAGGCCGTTGACCAAAGCTGCTCCCGATATAATCGCCGTCCCGTGCTGGTCATCATGAAAAACCGGGATATCCAGCATGGCTTTCAAGGTTTCTTCAATGTGGAAGCACTCCGGCGCTTTGATATCTTCCAGGTTAATCCCACCAAAGGTCGGTGAAATGGCAGCCACTACCTGAATGATCACCTCCGGATCATGGCTGTCCAGCTCGATGTCAAATACGTCCACATCGGCAAATTTCTTAAATAGTACACCCTTGCCTTCCATTACAGGTTTGCCGGCCAGCGCGCCCCGGTCGCCGAGGCCCAGGATGGCTGTACCATTGGAGACCACTGCCACCAGATTACCCTTGGAGGTGTATTCATAGGCCAGCTCCGGATCGCGGGCAATTTCCAGCACAGGCACCGCCACCCCAGGCGTGTACGCCAGGCCCAGGTCTCGCTGGGTTGCCATTGGCTTGGTCGGTTGGATGGCAATTTTCCCGGGTTTCCCACCTAGGTGGTGGTATTCCAGGGCGTCTTCACGAGTAATCTTGATCATAGATAAATTCCCTTTCAAGTGTGGCGATGGATTGGTTAGCTGATTTTGACATACCGGGATGGATTTGCCTAGTTGCTTTTGTCATATATTTCAGCGCTAAGTGGCCTGGTCAAAGCCAGTTAAGATTGTATCATTTCCCCATCATAGGGGCAAATGTTCCAATTCAGCGGGAAGCCAGGGAATCGCTTGCCTGTGGGCAAAAATTCATCTAAACTTATTAATTATGGAGCAGTTCCAGGAAAGCGACCCGGACCTTCATCCAGGCGGAGCAGCGCAGCGCGAGCGGTTTGTCGTTCCCATCGGGTCGCTGCGCCTGGATGCGGCCCTTGGCACCGGAGGTATCCCGCGCGGCTGGATCACTGAGGTTTTTGGGGGCGAGCAATCCGGAAAAACCACGCTGTGCCTGCTAATGGCGGCTGCCGCTCAGCACCAGGGTGAGCTGTGCGCCTGGGTGGACGCAGACCATACCCTTGACCCTGGCTACGCTATCCACTGCGGCGTGGACCCCGACCGGTTCTTCCTGGTCGAGCCGCCGGATGCGGAGCAAGCCTTTGCTATCGTCCACAGGCTGCTGCAATCCCGCTGCCTGGCAATGGTAGTGATAGATTCCGCTGGCGCCCTGGTGACCGATGTGGAGATGCGCACCCCCCTGGGGCATGCGCAGATGAGCCAACCGGATGCGCTGTTGGCCCGTAATTTGCCGATCCTGTCGGTGGCAGCCCAGCACAGCCGGACGGCAGTAGTATTCACCAACCGTACCTGGCCCGGCACGCCGCCGGTCTACCATCAGCTGCACAGCCACCCGGAAAAACTCTCTCTCAAGCTGCATGCAGCCATCCGTTTGCAGGTCAGCCAATGCCAGGCAGTGGTCAACGGAAACTGCCGCGGCAGGATCGAGCTGCAGCTGCGCTGTGTCAAAAACAGGTTTTTCGAGAATTTCCGTGCAATCCCATTGGATATCGTGTATAATGAAGACCGCTTCAATGCTGGCGATATTTTTGACCTAAGTTCGTCTTTTTCGATTGTCCACCAGCAGGGTTCTCGGATTTATTACCAGGAAACCTTGTTAGGAGTGAGCCGGGGAGAGGCTACCGAAGCCCTGCTCCAGGATCACTGCCTGTCCGACCAGATCGAAAAATCAGTTCGCCGCCAGATTGAGCTGCAGGATTGGTAGCTTACAAAGAAATAAGGCAAGATGCCGCGCAGGTTATTTTTTGATTGATCATTCTGCGGCCACGAATATGCAAGGCAAGGCTCCTGCGGGAGCCACGAAGCTGGACGAACAACGGAGCGGTTAACGCATCCATAAAATCGTAGATATCAGACGGAAGATTGTAGCGGTGCATAGCCCAGCCGGGGAACAAACCGAGCTGGCGAGTGAATACGAACTATGAGCCGACCATCGACATAAAAAAGTTCAAACAGTCGCCCAGGTTGAAGGTCGCCAGCGCGACCCACCAGCCGGAGGCGCTCTACAATCCATGGGGTTGTTGACCGTCAGGCGACGTTTGGTCTTGATCATCTGAGATTCTATATTTCCAGCCCTTGTAGCCGTGGCCTCTAGAGGAGGATCACGGTTTTCTATTTTTATGGAGCACAGGATCACTGCTCTGACTGCACAGAAGCGCAACCAACAGCGGGTGAACGTATACCTGGATGGAGAGTTTGCCTTCGGGCTGTCGCGTATCGTGGCAGCTTGGCTGCAAGTCGGGCAAGTGATCGGTGATGACAAAATTGAACTGCTCAAGGCAGAAGACGAGCGGGAAGTTGCCTTCCAACAGGCGGTCAGATATCTATCCTACCGACCGCGCTCCGAAGCAGAAGTACGCCAACAGCTTGAATCCCATGACCTGTCGGAACAGGCCATTCAGGATGCCGTAGAGCGATTGGCGAGGAACGGACTGCTGGATGACAGCCGGTTTGCCAACACGTGGGTCGAGAACCGCAGCGAATTTCGCCCGCGCGGCCGGCGTGCCCTGGCATTCGAGCTCCGGCGCATGGGGGTAAGTCCCCAGGTGATCGAGAGCTCGCTGGAGGGGATTGACGAAAACGAGCTGGCCTACCAGGCCGGGCTGAAGCAGGTACGCAAATACCAGCGCCTGGAGTGGCAGGATTTCCGTCAAAAACTGATCGCCTTCCTGGCCCGGCGCGGCTTCAGCTATGAAGTCAGCAACCCGGTCGCCGCCCGGCTCTGGGCTGAGCAGCATCAGAATGACGCGACGATTATGAACAATGAGGCCGATGAATGAATAGCACCATTTGGATAATTATAGAAATTGTCTCCGCCGTAGTGGCGCTGGCCGCGGGATTTGCGATAGGCGCATGGTATTGGAAAAACAAGATCGAGAAAGAGCAGCTCTTACAAAAAGTGGAAGGCGACCGCATCCTCGAGGATGCCAAAGAGAAGGCCCTGGCGGTGGAGCTGAAAGCCCGCGACGAGGCCCTGGAAATCCACAAAAAGGCTGAAAATGAAGCCCTCCGCCGGCGCAATGAGATCAACCGCGAAGAAGACCGCATTCAGAAACGGCGCGAAGAGCTCGACCAGCGCCTCGACCGGTTGGACAAACGCGAGCAGGTACTCAACAAGCGGCAGAGCGCCATCGACAAGCGTGCCAACGAGATGGAGAAGCTGTACTCCGACGAATTGGAAGAGCTGCAGCGCATTTCCCAGTTAAGCACCGATGAAGCACGGGCAATATTGCTGCAAGAAGTTGAAAAGGATACTCGCGCGGATATGGCGCGCATCATTCGCCAAATTGAGATGGAAGCCCGCGAAGAAGGCGAAACCCGGGCTCGTAAGATCATTACCACCTCCATCCAACGCATTGCCTCCGATCATGTTGCAGAGATCACCACCTCAGTGGTCAACATCCCATCCGAAGATATGAAGGGACGCATCATCGGTCGCAACGGGCGAAATATTCACGCCTTTGAACAAGCCGCCGGAGTGGATGTGATTGTAGACGACACCCCCGAAGCGGTTACCATCTCCTGCTTTGACCCGGTGCGGCGCGAGATTGCCCGGCGCTCCCTGGCCAAGCTGATCCAGGACGGGCGCATCCACCCGGCGCATATCGAAAAGGTGCTTAAGACCGAGCAAAAAGAAGTCGAACGCACCATCATCGAAGCAGGCGAACAGGCGGTGTACGAAGCGGGCGTACCCGGTCTACATCCCGAGATCATTAAGACCCTGGGCCGGCTGAAATACCGCACTTCTTACGGCCAGAATCAGCTCTACCATTCGGTCGAGAGCGCCAAGATTTCGGCCGCACTGGCTGCTGAGTTGGGCGCCGATATCGACACCGCTCGCGCCGCTGGCCTGCTGCACGATCTGGGCAAGGCAATTGATTACAATGTCGAGGGCACTCACGCCCAGCTGGGGGCCGAGCTTGCCCGCCGTTACGGCGTCAACCCAAAGGTGGTCAACGCCATTGCTTCCCACCACCACGAAATCGACCAGGAAAGCGTCGAAGCTGTCATCGTCGAGGCGGCGGATGCCATTTCGGGGGCCCGGCCAGGCGCCCGCCGAGAGAGCCTGGAGCAGTACATTAAGCGGGTCAAGGCCCTGGAAGAAATCGCCAACTCGCATAAGGGGGTTACCCAGAGCTTCGCACTGCAAGCCGGTCGAGAAATCCGCATCTTCGTCCGCCCGGACGATATCGACGACCTGGCTGCCACGCACCTGGCACGCGACATCGCCCGCCAGATCGAGGAATCTATGCAGTACCCGGGGCAGATCAAGGTAACGGTGATTCGCGAGACACGCGTGGTGGATTACGCCAAGTAGTCGAGTACTTGAGCCGTACGAATAACTACCTGGTGACGCACTTGCTTGCGCGAGCTGTCTCGCAGGTCAATATGTTCCAGGGCGTGCAAGATGCTTAATAGCGTCTCCGCTTGAGCTTCAGCACGACCCTGGGCCTGGAGTGTAGGACGCCGGGAGGCGATTTCCGCACTTAGCCTTGCCGGGTCATATTTCCAGCGCGACTGCCAGATCTTGATCCATTGTTGGGCGACCATCTTATTGGGCATGGTGATATGCCCGATATCAAGCCAGGAAATCTCAACCCCGAGGTCTCGAAAAAGCTTTCTTACTTCCGGCTCCTGGAAATTGCGGGCGATTTCTTGGCGCGGGTTCAATACCGTCGAGCGACCATCCTGTAACGGCGTGCTGCTATCGATGCCCGGCGCGGTGAGCAAGTCTATTGGATGGCGGTTGGCATAATCGATAATCACCTCTTCAACCAGTCTTTCGATGCTTTCATCCCAGCCAGGTACCCCATCCTTTGCCATCGGACGGCCATAGACCACATTCAGCACGGCTTCCTCATCGAACAGATACGGCTGGGCCGGGCTGCGTACAGCCTGACTACAAATGTGATACCGATAGCGAATATCGGTCACCTCCAATGGGATGCTTTCACTACAAGTGGCCTGGATGAGAGGCAACCAGCGCTCACGATCTTCCAGACTGACAATTTCCTTGATCCATTCCTGGGATGAAATCGATCGCTTCCCTTCCTTCAGTACTCGGATGCTTCCAAACAGGTTTTCGACGACGACAGCATATCCCTGCCCGACCGTGATCCGTCCGGGTCCGCCGGTATGCAGCAGCGGATTATCTACTCCTGGCAGGATATCACCCAGATAGGATCCTTCATCGGGAATTCCGGTCGACCACTCGTCAACGTCCTCAGTCTCCTTATATTCGGAGCTGTCCGAATCCGGCCGAAATTCATCTCCAGGCACCCGCAGATGCGGATAAAAAACGCCAAACAAGACTGCCACCAGCCGGGCCACGCCGCTTTTTGTGCTTTCCAGGTTGTAAAGATGACGGATGAACCTGCCACCAATCCATACGGAAACCGCCAGGGCGATCCAGGGCAAAAGCAGCAACCCCAGGTACCAGTTAGATAATCCAAGGTACCGAAACAAGAGGTAATTCATCAGGGTAAACAGCAGCCCGACCAGCAAAAGCATGCCCAGGCGGAATATGCCGCTGGCGGCTAATTCTCGCAATTGGGGCTCTATTTGAATTCGGCGCTTGTTTGATTGCATCGGATAGAAGACCTTTACTTCCCCGGTGGTTGCTCGCCCGCGCTCACAGATTGCCGCAGGTTTCGTAACAGCGTGATGGCACTGAGAGGTAAGAGCGTGTGCGTCCCAGGATCGGCTGCGGTTGTTTCCAGGACCTGGATAATCCGGAGTGCAACTTCTTTCTCAGAATGAGGCGTTGCCTGGAGAGTCTGGGAAAGCGTCGAAAGCATAGCCTGCCTGGCATTTTCCCGGGCCTGGTTCTTGATCTGCTTTAATTCAAGATCCTGTTTTTCCTTTTCAGCGTCAGCTTTCTGCTGCCAGCTAGCCTGCCAGTTTTCCAACCGTTGCTGCCGAATGGCTTCACCTGGGTCCAGCTCCGAAAAACCGGCATGGACGATCTTGATCCCCAAGTCTCGCAGCGTGGAGCGGGCCGTAAATTCCTGCACCGGGAACACCAGATGGGTCAACGGATCTACTCTCTGTCCAAGTACCAGGGGCGCACCATCGATCCTTTGAACTAATTGGTATGACAGGATGCCCTGGCTGCGCATTGCCGAGACAAAACGGGGTTTGTAATACTGCCCGAGGGGATACCGGTAGGTTGGGTTGGGTTCAAATAACTCGTCGTAGCTTACGCTCGAGATAAGGTCCCGAAAAATCCTGACAGCCTCATCCAGGGGTAAATCGGCCCAGCCTTCCCGGGTCTGTTCGCCGACATTGAGCGGGCGGTAGTATGCGGCTGCGGTGATGCGGCGTTTAACCGACTCATCCAGCAAGTAAGGTGGGTACTCCTGAACAGGTTGATCTGGCGCCAGGTCGGTGGATGGCAACGAGGCATTGCGTCTGGAACGCGAGAAAATATATACTTCGGCTTTATCGCGGTCTTCAAGCTCGGCAGAAGCCGTTAACAAAACCCCACTTTGAGGATCAATATTCAGGACGCGAATATCTTCCGGCCTTTTTCCGAGGTAGCCAACCTTCAAGATGGCCGGCGGTTGGACGAGTGAGAAAGTAACAAACACGTCGGAAGTAAACTCTATCCCGTCGCTCGTACGGCAGTGAACACCGCTGGCCCGCCTGATCTGTTTGCGCAGGCCAGTAACCCCACGGATGGATTCGCCTTGGCCAACAAACACCAGGCCGGGGCCGGCAATGCGCAAGCCAATTCTTCGCTCAACGAGTGGGGCCTGGCTGGCACGCCTCCTGTTTGGCTTGGCGGATGCCTGCACGGCAGGCGGCGAGTCCAGAATTGTAACGCTGGTCAAATCGACCAGCGCCAGTTTCAGCGCCTTGTGGTTCTTACTGTCTTTGGGATGACTCAGCTCGCCTTCCTTGACAAAAGCCACCGGCGCCCCTCTCCCAAACAGGCCAGAGAGCATCCGCCGCGCTACGCGCCATCCTTCAGAGTGCGAGCGAACCGGCAGGCTGAAATAAGCTGTCATCAAGAAAATCAGAAAAGCCAGCAGGAGAGCCACCAGGCAATTTGAAGTGAGAAATACCAGACTGGCTGTATCCATTAATATAATAACCTTAACAAATAGTATAGTGGATTACAGGTGGTTGTCAACCAAAACGTGGCCGACATCCGGCTATAAAAACGGATTCCAGTCTCTTTCACGCCCAACGGTTGTCTCCGCTCCATGGCCGGAAAGCAGGCGAGTCTGGTCCGGCAGGGTCAAGATTTGCTCACGGATGCTGTGCAGTAGAGTATCGTAATCGCCACCTGGCAAATCGGTGCGCCCGATGCTACCTTGAAAGATCACATCCCCGCAAAAGACAACCTGCTCATCCTGGCAGCAGAAGATAACATGCCCCGGGGTATGCCCGGGCGCGTGGCGAACTTCGAGCTGGTATTTCCCCAGGTGCAGGATTTGTCCGTGGAACAAGTCGACCGTTGGCTCGGGGCCGGGATCGATGTGATAGCCGAACAGCGCCGCCCCACCCTGCATGCGCCAAAGAACTGCATCCTGGGGGTGCAGCGCCACCGGAGGCGCCGGGTTGCAGCTGTCGGCGACCGCCGCGGAGCCGCCTATATGGTCAAAGTGGGCATGCGTCAACCAGATATTGGCTATTCTCCAGTCGCGCCGACCGGCTTCCGCCACGATCCTGCCGCCATCCCAGGCCGGATCGATCACGGCTGCCTCCCGGCTATCCGAGTCGGCAACCAGGTAGGCGTTGGTGGCTACTGGACCCAGGGTCATCCTGACAATTTCCAACATGGTCACGTTCTCCTTACCAGTAAATCGATGTTCAGTGCCAGGCCCACCAGGATTGCCATCACCCCGACCAGGCGAGCCTCGGCCCCACTCAGACCAAACAAGCTGGTCACCGGGATGACCAATGGAACAGCCGCAACCGCCATCTCTGGCTTCGACCCAGGCGGCAGGCCGGCAGCGCTCAGGTGCAGCCAGATCGTCCCCCGGGTTTTTTGACCACCTGTCGGGCGCAAGCTCCACCCCTGGATAATTGGCCGGCAGGGAATGATTAGCTGAGACAGCTCGCTTCCGGGAACAACCACAACACCGGGCAGCTCCAGGCGGCTGACGATGGTGAATGGATGGCTGTTTTCAACATCAGGGCAAGCAGATTGGGGGAGGTTATCGGAAAGCTCCAGGCGGATTTTTCCTTCATCTCCAAGTCGCATCCAGGCCGGCCACTGCAAGCTGAATATTCCATCCGCCAGGGAAGGCGGTGGCTGCAAGCTATCCCATCCGGCGGGTAGGGCAAGCTCCTTCCCGTAAGAATACGGGATATCGTGTTTAATTTGCCTGGCAGGCCAGCTGCCCCACAAAAACACCGCAAGCCCAGCAAATGCCAGGGCAATTCCGCCGGCACGCCGCAGCCCGGTGAAAACCATCCGTGTATTATAATACAGGCTAGTTACCCTCCACTTTCACCAGACCGATAATCCAGGAGCACCCATGGCGAGCTACCCCCCGGAACCGTACCGCATCAAGATGGTAGAGCCTATTCATCTGGTCGATCGCTCGCAGCGGGAGCAAGCCCTGCACCAGGCAGGTTTCAATCTATTTTCCCTGCGGGCAGAGGATGTTTTCATAGACTTGATGACAGATTCGGGCACCGGCGCAATGAGCCAGGAACAGTGGTCGGCGATGCTGCTGGGCGACGAGTCGTACGCCGGGGCAAGATCTTTCTTCCGGCTGTCGGAAGCTATCCACGATATCTTCGGGTTTCAATATTTTGTGCCCACTCACCAGGGGCGGGCTGCCGAAAATATCCTGGCATCGCTATATGTCAAGGAAGGCCAGTGCGTACCTTCCAATATGCATTTTGATACCACTTATGCCAATATTGAGGCGCGCGGCGCCTGCCCGGTTAACCTGGTTATCCCCGAAGCCAGCGACCCGACCAATCGCCATCCCTTTAAAGGCAATATGGATGTTCCTCGCCTGCGGCAGTTCCTGCAAGAACAGGGGCCTGGGACTGTGCCGCTGGGCATGATTACCATCACCAATAATGCCGGAGGCGGGCAGCCGGTTTCAATGGAAAATTTACGGGCTACCGCGGCAACCTACCGGGAATTCGGCATCCCATTCTTCATCGATGCCTGTCGCTATGCCGAGAACGCTTACTTTATCAAGCTGCGCGAGCCGGGGTTTGCTCACCTGAGCACGCTGGAAATCGCCCGGCAGATCTTTTCTTTAGCCGATGGCGCCACGATGAGCGCCAAGAAAGACGCTATCGTCAACATCGGCGGCTTCCTGGCAATGAACGACGAGCCGCTATACCGCCGGGCTTGCAACGAGCTGATCCTGCGTGAAGGTTTCCCCACTTACGGCGGGCTGGCCGGCCGGGATCTGGATGCGATGGCCGTTGGCCTGCGGGATGGTTTATCCGAAGATTACCTGGCTTTTCGCCTGGGACAGACCGCCTACCTGGCAGAGCGACTGCTGGAAGGGAGGCTGCCGATCGTTGAGCCGCCAGGTGGGCATGCCGTCTACCTGGATGCCCGCCGCCTGCTACCACACATTCCACAGAGCGAATTTCCCGGGCAGGCGCTGTCTGTTGAGCTGTACCTGGAAGGCGGCATTCGTGCTATCGAGATTGGCTCGGTAATGTTCGCCCACAACGATCCGCTGAGCGGCGAGATGCACTACCCTGACCTGGAGCTGGTGCGGCTGGCGCTGCCGCGCCGGGTATATACCCAGGCGCATCTGGATTATGTCGTGCGTACAACGGCGAAAATAGCAACCCGGCGCGACCACGTGCGGGGTTACCGGATGACCTACGCCCCGGAAGCGCTGCGCCACTTCACCGCTCGCTTCGAGCCCCTGTTATAAGAGGGCGGCATTGACAATCCCATGAAGGCCAAATCGACCTCCGCTCCACAAATCCAGCTGCTCGGATCCCCGGATTGGGAGGATTACGAGCTGCTTGACAGCGGAACAGGGGCACGCCTGGAGCGTTACGGGTCTTACCTGTTCAATCGCCCTGAGCACCAGGCAGTGTGGCAGCCCGCGCTACCCCCGGCCCGCTGGAAAGCGGCGCACGCCACCTTCGAGCCGGCACGCGAAGAAAGCGGCGGCCGCTGGAAGTTCCACCAGCCGGTCAGCCCATCCTGGGTGATGCAGTATAAGGGCTTGAAGTTCCAGGCTCAGGCAACCAACTCCCGCCACCTGGGAGTATTTCCAGAGCAGGCTGCACACTGGGATTGGATCGGTGAGCGCATCCGGCAGGCTCAGCAGCCGGTACGAGTGTTGAACTTGTTTGGCTACACCGGTCTGGCAACGCTTGCGGCCGCCCAGGCCGGGGCCAGTGTCACGCATGTCGATGCTTCCAAGAAAGCCATCGCCTGGGCGCGCCAGAACCAGGAGCTCTCCGGATTGAGCGACCGGCCGGTGCGCTGGCTGGTAGATGATGTCTTTCAGTTCGTGAAGCGCGAAGCCCGGCGCGGCTCGGTATATGAAGGCCTGGTGCTTGACCCGCCAAAATTTGGCCGCGGGCCAGAGGGGCAGATCTGGGAATTTTTCGAATCCCTGCCTGACTTGCTGCAATCCTGCCGGGCGCTGCTGAGCAACCGGCCGCTATTTATCGTCCTGACAGCCTATGCTATCCGCGCATCGGCCCTCAGTATTCACTACGCCATGCAGGAAATGACCGCCGAGCTGGGCGGCACCCTGGACACCGGAGAGCTCGTGCTCACAGAGCACAGCGCCGGACGGCTGCTATCTATGGCAATTTATACTCGCTGGTCTAAAGGTTAATCAAAAAAGTCACATGAAAATCACAACCGTTCTTTCAGTCAACGCAATTATCTGGCTGGGCCTGGGCATTGCCTTTGCCCTGTTTCCCTACCTCATGATAAATTTATTTGGTATCCCTAACATCCCCGAGAACAGCGAGGCCGGCCTGGCGCTGTACAACCATATCCTGGCCTTCAGCCGGGTCTACGGGGCGGCATTGATCACGCTTGGATTTCTGCTGTACTCTGTACGCAATCTGGCGACGGATGATCGCCTGGCGCTGGATGCCCGGCGCGGTATAATATCCGCCCTGGCGCTAGGCAATACCATCGCCGCGGCGGTCGCCATCACCGAGCAATTTCGCAACTGGTTCAGCCCCGGCGGTTGGCTGATGATCCTGGTGCCGGTCGTTTTCGCGGCGCTCTATATCTTCTTGCTTACCACCCGGCTAAAAGCAGTCAACGAGTGATCGCTTTCAACAGCCAAAGGTATGTTTAGTAAACTTAAACATCTCCTGATTGGATCCCCGCTCGCCACACAACAACTGGCAGAATTACGATTGAACAAAATTCGGGCGCTGGCCGCATTCTCGCCAGATGCCCTGTCATCGATTGCCTACGCCAACCAGGAGATTTACCTGGGACTGGTCATAGCCGGCGCTGCCGGCCTGGCATTGGCCTGGCCAATCGGTATAGCAATTGCCGGCCTGTTGGTGATTGTGGCGATCTCCTACTACCAGATTATCCACGGGTATCCTGCTGGTGGTGGATCTTATACCGTGGCACGCGATAACCTGGGCACCTTACCCGGTCTGGTTGCCGCCGCCGCCCTGCTGATCGACTATCTGCTGACGGCGGCGGTCAGCCTTACAGCCGGTGTCGAGGCGATCGCTTCGGCGTTTCCGGTCCTGTGGCCATACCGGGTACCGATAGCCTTAGTGATCCTGCTCATCCTGACTCTGGCCAACCTGCGCGGCCTGCGGGAGTCCGGGACCTTGATGGCTATCCCGGTGTACCTGTTCTTATTCACCTACCTGCCCATGCTGGTCTATGGGTTCATCAAGCTGGCTATGATCGGCCCGCAGAATATTACCGCAGCTGCGCCTCCGTCGCTCCAACCCCTGGCCCTGATCCTGGTGCTGCACGCTTTCGCTACCGGCTGCACCGCCTTGACCGGGATCGAAGCCATCAGCAACGGCGTGCCGGCCTTTCGCCCACCCGAGGCGAAAAATGCCGGGCGAACGTTGATTGTGATGGCCATCTTGATGGGAATCCTGTTCCTGGGAAGCGTGGGGTTGACCCAGTTCCTGGGCGTGGTCGCCGGCTCGCAGGAGACGATCCTTTCAGCCCTGGCGCGCAACCTGTTTCGCAACACCCCGGCTTATTTCCTGGTGCAGATCTCCACGATGCTCATCCTGGCTGTGGCAGCCAATACCAGCTTCGCCGGCTTCCCCCGCCTGGCCGCCATCCTGGCCAGGGACAGCTTCATTCCCCGCCAGCTCTCACAGGTGGGTGACCGGCTGGTGTTTACCAACGGCATCCTCCTGCTCTCGGCAGGCACAGCTGTCCTGATCATCGTATTCAAAGGCGATACTCACGCGCTCATCCCTCTGTTCGCAGTGGGCGTATTCCTGGCCTTTACGCTCTCACAGATCGGAATGGTGCTTCATTGGAGAAAAATCCGTGACGCAAACTGGCACATCAAGGCCTTCGCCAATGGCCTCGGGGCTGTGGTAACCGCCATCACTCTGGGGATTGTGGGTTACAGCAAATTCCTGGAAGGCGCCTGGTTGATCTTCCTGCTAATCCCGATCCTGGTTGGCGTCTTCCTGAGCATTGCCAGGCATTACCGGGAGGTCGCCCGCCAGCTCTCCCTGCGCGGCCTGCCACCGGATATCCGCCCTGCCCCTCGCCCGCGCATCGTTATCCCCATCTCGGGCGTGCACCGCGGTATTATTGACGCAGTGGATTTCGCTATGGCAATCTCCAGGGACGTGACCGGCGTATACGTCGAAATCGAGCCGGGCCAGGGCGAGCATGTGCGCGAAACCTGGGAACGCTGGTTCCCGGATGTTCCCCTGGTCGTGCTGCCCTCCCCCTACCGGTCGATTATCGGCCCGCTGTTAGATTATCTAGATGAGACCGATCTGCGCCATAATGATGGTAAGCTTGCCACGGTGGTGCTGCCCGAATTCGTACCCGCTCGCTGGTGGCATGCCCTGCTGCACAATCAGACCACCTGGATGATCAAGACCGCCCTGCTATACCGGCGGCGCACCCTGGGATACCAGCGGGCAATCATCGATATCCCCTACCACCTGAAGAAATAAGTTAACCGACGATCCAGTCGTCCATCCAGCCCTGGCGCAGCAGCGGATCGAACTCAATAAAGCGATAATCGGCGATTCCCTTGACCTGGTACGGGTCTTCGCTGAAGAACTGTTCCAGCTCCTGCAGCGAAGGGGCTCGTGCCACAATCATCCCGCCGGTCTTGGGAGTTTTCGGTCCAGAGAAGAGCAGCCAGCCACGCTCGTAGCCCCCCTGAGGAATGCCCGGTGCTCAGCCACTACCTCGCCGATTTGCTCGGCGGGGATGCGGTAAATAATCTCAATAATAATGTGCTTCATGGATCCATCTCTCCAACATTCTGTTTCGATTGGTTTTCGAACACAACAGAGCCGGACACCCAGGCAGCCAGCCATAAAATGGTTATGCCGGGCATCAACATCCGGTTAAAGCCGGTACTCAGCCACCACTGCAAGTCAGACCTGGTGTCATACGATGCGGCCCAATAGACGCCTATGAATGGCAGCACCAGCGACACTCCCAGGAGTAACAGCATCCAGCCCGACCGGCTGCGACTCTTGAATACCAACCCCAGGGTCACCAGCAGGAGGATCGCGGGGATCAAGATGCCCCAGGTGCGCAGGTCACTTGCCTGGCTGAGCAGGTATTTCCCGATGGTAACAATTTGCGCCCAATGCAGGTCGCCTGCGAGAGCCTGCTGCAGAGCTGCCTGGCGGATGGACGCCTCTCGCATAGGACGGAGGTAGACATCCGGGCGGGCTGCTATCCAGACCAGTACCAGCAGAATTGGCGGCAGCACCGCCGGCAAGATCAGCCGGGAGCGGCCGCCGCGAGGCCTGTTCCAGATCACCCACCCGGCTACCCACAGGATAAAAATGACACTCATCCACACAGCTTCCGGGCGCGTCCAGGCTGCCAGGGCGGCACTCAAGCCGGCTAACAGCATGAGGCGTATTTGGACCGATGGCTCCCCAGCTTGCATGGATTCCTTTACCAGTATTGCAGCGGCAGCCAGGTAAAAGGTCAGCGGCAGGTTGGCATAGGCGATGACCGCATGCCTGGCGATCAGGGGAGTAACAGCAAAAACCAGGACTGCCAGGGCGGCCACGGCAGCCGGCAGGCGCCGGCGCAGAAAGTCGGCCATCAGGA
>JBFYSP010000211.1:0-15007 GCA_041301395.1 Anaerolineae bacterium | reverse complement strand
GAGGGCTTACTCTGTGATGCGGAGAACTCGAAATTTGTCGCACTACCTTTTTTCCTTGCACCCCCCACTTCCCTATTCTTTCCTCACCTTGTGATTAAGTCTCTTGGTGTTTCTGCGACAGGTGTCCACCCGGCCACATCCCGAACCCGGTCGTTAAGACTGTCCGCGCCGATGGTACTTGGGGGGCGACCCCCTGGGAGAGTAGGTCATCGCCAAGAGACTTTTTCTATTAATATCCCACACCGAGTGTCAGGTTAAAAATTGACACCCCGGTGTGAATCAGTTATAATCAAATTGCGTCGCGGGCCTGCTTGCACACGGTCACCGAACAGGAGAGAGTGTAGCGCGGTTCTGTGGAAAACTCTGGACATAATCCGACTTCATCGAGCTCGGCTGCGTCCGCGAACGCGACCGGGCTATTTTTTTGCCCGTGACAAGGTAAGTGCTCTCCGAGAAAGGAGGTGAGAAAATTGACTTCGGTAAATTTACGCCCCAACGAATCGCAGGATCAGCTGTTCAAGCGCTTCCGCAAGAAGGTTGCGAAAAGCGGTATCCTCAGCACTGTACGCCGCAAGCGCTGGTTCGTCTCGAAGAGCGAGCTACGCCGCATCAATAAAAAGAAAGCAATTCGCCGTTCACGGCGCCGCCAGACGGTGGATTCTGAATAAATCGATAGTTTCGCGCTGTGCCCAGGTTGGGTTCCAATCTGGGCCAGCCTTCTGAGGTGATAATGGCAAAAGATGAAGACAAGATTCAGGTTGAAGGTTTGATCGTCGAGGCGCTGCCCGGCACACAGTTCCGCGTCCGATTGGACAATGGCCACGAAGTCCTGGCCTATCTATCTGGCAAAATGCGCAAGTACTACATCCGCATTCTGCTGGGAGACCGTGTGCGCGTCGAGATGTCGCCTTATGACTTGACCCGTGGCCGGATTGTTTACCGCCATCGCAAATACGCCGAGATGCCCGAAGCGGAAGCAGAATAAACCTTCCGCCATCAATTTACCAGCCCTTCCGTTTTCGGGCGGAAGGTATTCTTTCTGTATCATCAGGCTTACTGCAATCACGCAGTAAGCTTTTTTTATCTCTAATAAAAAAACTACTTGCCCCTGCCTGACAGCAGAGGCGAGTAGTTTTTTTTGCTGGAATCAGCCGTCGTTCAATTGACTAATATGAGCTGAGCACGCGCATATAATTCGCACGCTCGAAGGCTGAGGGGTCACCTACCGCCTGCTGGCTCATACTACCTTTCATCTGCTGGATGGAGGTATACTCGTGGGTTTCCATCCATTCCTGGACATCGTTCAGGATTTCGGATACCCGGCCAAAGCCATGCATCAGCAGCTCGGAAGCCACCAGGGTGACGCTGGCGCCGGCCATCACGGCCTTGAGCAAGTCTTCAGCCGAGTGCACACCACCGGTCAGGCCAAAATCGGCCGCCACCCTGCCTCGCAGGATAGCGATCCAGCGCAGCGGCAGGCGCAGCTCATGCGAGTTGCTCAGCACCAGGTGCGGCACAACTTCCAGCATTTCCAGGTCGATATCGGGCTGGTAGAAGCGGTTGAACAGTACCAGTCCATTCGCACCGGCTTCGGTCAGACGACAGGCGAAATTAGGTAATGCTGTATAGAATGGGCTGAGCTTGACTGCCAGCGGGATGCTGACTCTCGCACGTACCGCTTCCACCAGGGCTACATGCCTGTCTTCCAGCTCCTGGCAGGTCATCTCCGGGTCAGTTGACACTTCATACAGGTTGAGCTCCAGCGCATCAGCCCCCGCCTCCTCGATTCGCCGGGCATAATCTACCCACCCGCCAGTGGACACGCCGTTCAAGCTGCCCAACACCGGGATACTGAGATTTTTCTTTATCTTAGCCAGGTTTTCCAGATATTTATCCGGCCCAATGCTGTACTGGCCGAGTTCCGGCAGGTAAGTAAGCGCTTCGGCATACGACTCTGAACCGCGCATATAATCCCGGTCCAGGCGCAGGGCTTCATGGATCACCTGCTCCTCGAACAGGGATGGCATCACGAGTGCAGCCACGCCGGCTTCTTCCAGCTTGAGAGCCGTTTCCAGCTTGTTGGTCAGCGGGGAGGAAGAAGCACATAATGGGTTCGCGAACTTCAAACCAAGGTAGTTAGTTGTTAGGTCGACCATAGGGTTAGGTTCCTTTAATCTCGTTATGCCATCCATCAATCGCTGCTGGGTTTTTCGTTGTTATCGCCCTCATAGTGCATGGCTGCCATCTGCCGGTACAGATCCCAGCGGCCGCGCACATCCTTTTGGGCCAGTTTCATCAAGGCTTCTGCCCGCTGCTCATCACTCTGCAGCAGCATGCGGTAACGAGTTTCGTTGTAGGCATACTGGCTGACCGGGACGCTGGGTTCTTTCGAGTCGATCGTCAGCGGGTTCTGCCCCTGCGCAATCGAAGCCGGATTGAAGCGGTACAGCGGCCAGATTCCGGAAGCAACCGCCAGCTTTTGCTGGTCCAATCCCTTCTTCAGATCGTAACCGTGAGCGATGCAGTGGCTGTAGGCAATGATCAGAGACGGGCCGTCGTATGCATCCGCCTCGGTGAAAGCGTTGAGTGTCTGCTGGTCGCTGGCGCCCATGGCGATGCGAGCTACGTAGACGTACCCATAAGCCATGGCGATCATACCAAGGTCCTTCTTGGGCATACCTTTACCTTGGGCGGCAAATTTGGCGACTGCTGCCCGTGGCGTGGACTTGGAGGCCTGCCCGCCAGTATTGGAGTACACCTCGGTATCCAGTACCAGGACGTTGACATTCCTGCCGCTTGCCAGGACATGGTCCAGGCCGCCATAGCCGATGTCATACGCCCAGCCATCGCCGCCGATGATCCATACGCTCTTGCGCACCAACACATCCGCCAGGCTGAGCAGATCGCGAGCCTGGGGGTCGTCCAACCCTCCCAGGCGCTGTTTCAGCAGCGCCACGCGTTCGCGTTGAGAGGCAATCCCGGCTTCACTGGTTTGATCTGCCTGGAGCAGTTCGTCGACCAACGACTCGCCAATGACATTGGACAGCCTGCCCAGCAGGTCACGGGCATATTCGCCGTGCTTATCCAGACTCAGGCGCATGCCCAGGCCAAATTCAGCATTGTCCTCGAACAGCGAGTTCGACCAGGCCGGTCCGCGCCCCTCAGCGTTCTTCGCCCAGGGCGTGGTTGGCAGATTACCCCCGTAAATCGACGAGCAGCCAGTCGCGTTGGCTATCACAATCCTGTCGCCTAAAAGCTGCGAGAGCAGCTTGAGATAAGGGGTCTCGCCGCAGCCGGCGCACGCCCCCGAGAACTCAAACAGCGGTTGGAGCAGCTGCGAGTTCTTGACGGATTTCAGGCTCATCTGGGTGCGATCGACTTCCGGTAGCGACAGGAAGTAATCCCAGTTGGTGTTTTGCTGCTCGCGGATTGGCGGCTGCGGTGCCATGTTGATCGCTTTGCGGCCAACCTGGCTCTTATCCTTGGCCGGGCAAACTTCCACGCACAAGCTGCACCCCGTGCAATCATCTGGAGAAACCGCCAGGGTGTACTTCATATCCGGAAATTCTTTCCAGCGGGCATCCATATTCAACCAGCTCTCCGGAGCTCCTGCCAGATGGGCGGGTGCATATACCTTTTCGCGGATCACTGCATGCGGGCAGACAAAACAGCACTTGCCGCACTGGATGCACAAGTCGGGCTCCCACACCGGGATTTCCAGAGTGATGTTGCGCTTCTCCCATTGGGTCGTCCCGGTCGGGAAAGTCCCATCGACGGGCATAGCGCTCACCGGCAGGCTGTCGCCTTCCCCGGCAATCATCCGGCCCAGAACGTTTTTGACAAATTCTGGGGCTTCTGCGGGTACCGGCTGGCGCCGTGTCAGGGAGCTGCTTGCTTTTTCGGGGACTTTCACTTCGGTCAGGTTGGCCAGGGTATGGTCCACAGCCTCGAAGTTGCGCTGCACCACCACCTCGCCACGTTTACCATAGGTCTTTTCGATGGCATGCTTGATCTCGGCGATAGCCTGGTCGCGTGGCAGCACGTTGCTGATTGCGAAGAAACAGGTCTGCATGATGGTATTGATACGGCCGCCCATACCTGTCTTGTTAGCCACCTCGTAAGCATCGATCACAAAGAAGCGCAGTTTCTTATCTATGATCGATTGCTGGGTTTCGCGCGGCAGCTGGTCCCATACTTCATCCGGTCCATAGATGCTGTTGAGCAGGAAGACTGCTCCAGGAGAAGCGTATTTCAAGACATCCAGCCGCTCCAGGAATGAGAACTGGTGGCAGGCTACAAAACCCGCCTTGTTGATCAGATAGGGCGCCTTGATCGGTTTCGGACCAAAGCGCAGGTGGGAAACGGTTACTGTGCCGGATTTTTTAGAATCGTAGACAAAGTAACCCTGGGCGAAGTTATCCGTCTCTTCGCCGATGATTTTGATGGAGTTTTTATTTGCGCCCACTGTGCCGTCTGCTCCCAACCCCCAAAAAACACAGCGTACCGTCTCCGGCAGTTCAATGTCGAATTCAGGATCGTAATCGATGCTGTTTTGGGTCACATCATCGTTGATACCAACGGCGAAGTGGTTTTTCGGTGCAGCTTGCAGCATTTCGTCGAAGACGCCCTTGACCATCGCGGGGGTGAACTCTTTCGAGGACAGCCCGTAGCGGCCGCCGATCATGCGCGGTTTCGGGTCGGTGGCGCTGCCTTCACTGATGGCAGTTACTATATCCTGGTAAAGCGGTTCCCCAGCCGAGCCCGGTTCCTTGCAGCGATCGAGAACTGCCAGCATCTTAACCGTAGGCGGTACAGCCTTCAGGAAGTGCTTGACAGAAAACGGCCGGAAAAGATGGACCTTAATCACGCCCACTTTCTCGCCCTGCGCTGCCAGGTAATTAGCAGTTTCTTCGGCCGTATCGGCGCCCGAGCCCATGATCACGATGACCCGTTCGGCATCCGGCGCGCCGCTGTAATCGAACAGGTGGTAGGCGCGCCCGATCAGAGCGGCGAACCGATCCATAGACTGTTGCACAATATCCGGGCAGGCAAGGTAGTAGGGGTTGACCGTCTCGCGCGCCTGGAAGTACACATCCGGGTTCTGCGCGGTGCCGCGCAAGACCGGGTTATCTGGTGTAAGGCCTCTGGCACGGTGCGCCTGCACCAGGGGATCATCAACCATCGCGCGGATATCTTCCAGGTCGAGCTGCTCGATCTTGTTGACCTCGTGCGACGTGCGGAAACCATCGAAGAAATGCAGGAAAGGCACCCGAGAAGCCAGAGTGGCTGCATGGGCGATCAAGGCCATATCATGCGCTTCTTGCACCGAATTCGAGGCCAGCAGGGCAAAGCCCGTGCCCCGCGTTGACACCACGTCGGAATGGTCGCCAAAAATAGACAACCCCTGCGCTGCCAGGGAGCGCGCCGTAACGTGGAATACTGTCGGGGTCAACTCGCCGGCAATCTTGTACATATTGGGAATCATTAAAAGCAACCCCTGGGAGGCGGTGAAGGTCGTGGTTAACGCGCCGCTCTGCAGTGCACCGTGAACAGCGCCCGCCGCTCCACCTTCGGATTGCATTTCAATTACCAGGGGCACCGTTCCCCACAGATTGGGTTGCTTATTAGCCGCCCATTCATCGGCGAACTCGCCCATGCCCGACGAGGGAGTGATCGGATAGATCGCGATCACTTCACTCAGCTTGTAGGCAATTTTTGCGGTAGCTTCATTGCCATCGATCGTGATTTTTGCTCTCATCATAAATTTCTCCATTCTTCCGGTCTAATGACGGAATTGCTTCCACTCTATAGTGTAGTAAACCTTTGCCGATTCGGATAGTTATATAACTCACATAAAACACCTGTGACCTGTCACATTTCTGGTATCCGTGATCCAATTTTTAGCACAGGGCAGGCCACCTTGCCATTTGATTCGAGCGAGGCGATCCAAAAGAAGTGTGCTATACTCGATGGCATGACTGGCGAGCAGCAAATCTGGCAATCCTGGGCCAGAACCATTCACAAATGGGGGTTAGCTAACCTGGTGGCTGCCGTTTTAGAATCTGCCGGCCCCATTGCCCTGCTTGGTGCACAGATCGTATATATCAGCCAGCCGCTTCTCCAACCGGTTGCCGGACCCGGTCGCCTGCAAGCACTTGCTGATCTGCTTGAAGACCCTCGGCAGACCCGTGCCTTCCTGGATATCTTGCAAAGAGAGCGATCTCGATGAATCTGGCGAACTGGCTCAGTCCGCCAGTCCTTGGGCTGGCCCTGCTCTTAATATA
The DNA here is from genome assembly GCA_041301395.1 of Anaerolineae bacterium. Classification (GTDB taxonomy): domain Bacteria; phylum Chloroflexota; class Anaerolineae; order Anaerolineales; family UBA4823; genus CTSoil-045. The sequence continues at coordinate 8,723 of JBFYSP010000211.1, read as the reverse complement.
TACCCTATTATTTCTGTTTTTCCGCTACCGGCCTATTAAGAAATCACAACCGTCAGGTTTACTTAGTATTCGGGAGCTTGCCCCTCTCGATCAATTAATCAAATCTCTGGGGCGGGCGCTGGAAAGCGGGAAAGGCATCCATCTTTCAAGTGGCAGTGGCGGAGTCAGCGGCATACGCGGCGCATCGGGTCTCACTGGCCTGATGATGCTTGCACGGATAGCACGCAAGAGTGCCAAGAACGATAAGCCGCCTCTGGCAACCAGTGGCGATGGCATCCTGAATGCTCTTGCCCAGGATACACTTTACCAAAGCTACACCGCGGCCGGAAGCCGGCGCAATTTTGATCCATCCCAGGAGCAGGTAGCCGGCATCACGCCATTCTCGTATGCAGCCGGTGCGATGCTGGCCGCGGCGGACCAACCGCTGGAGGCCAATCTGCTGGCGGGGCATTTTGGCCCCGAAGCAGCTTTAATTGCCGAGGCGGCAGATCGCTCCGCACAGCTGACGATTGCCGGCAGTGACAACCTGCCCGCCCAGGCTACTCTGTTGGCCGCCGCCGATGAAGTCTTGATCGGAGAAGAACTTTTCGCCGGCGGCGCTTACTTGCAAGCCAATCCGGCACACCAGGCCAGCCTGGCCGCCCAGGATGCCCTGCGCTGGCTGATCATCCTGCTCATCCTGGCCGGATTCACCTTGAAACTTTTGGGCATGCTGTGACCCAACGGCGTTTCCCCATCTTTCTGCTGATACTGGCAGTTGCCGGCGGTGGCATCGTCCTGATGGGTTATTGGGTCGACCTCCCCGCATTGGTAGCCGTCCGCAACGTACTGCTGCGCTGGGCTGCTACCCTTACCGGGGTCGCAGTCCTGCTGGGGATACTGAACCTGCTTACTGTGCATTGGCTGAAAATTATCCAGCCCAGGGAGGGGGGCGTGTATTCCCTGGTCATGCTGATTGCCTTTGTCATTACTTTCCTGGTGGTTGCCATCGATACGCCCACCGGCAGCTGGTCGGTATGGATATTTCGTTACATCCAGCTCCCAGTGGAAACCAGCCTGCTTGCCATCCTGGCGGTCCTGCTGGTCGTGGCCGTCGCCCGTTTAGTTGTCCGCCGCCCGGACTCCTTCACCCTTTTATTCATTGGCACAGCCATTCTGTTCCTGGTAGCTGCCACCTACCTCCCCAGGTTTGATATCCCGGTCGTGCGCAGCCTGCGCGACTGGATCGTTCAGGTTCCAGTTGTCGCGGGGGCGCGCGGCCTCCTGCTTGGGATCGGCCTGGGCGTTGTAGCCACCGGCTTGCGTATCCTGCTTGGCGCCGACCGACCCTATGAGCGATGAGGATGACCAGGTGACCTGCGCTGAGTGTGGATTTGAGAACCCGCTGGAAGCCGAGCGCTGCCAGAACTGCGGAGCAGACCTGCCGGCTGCTTTTGCAGAGAACCTGCTCGCCCAAGTACCAGGGCAAGAGCCTTTCATTAATAAGGCTCGCATTACACCCGCCCAGCAAGTCCATCTTCGCCTGCTCGGCGAGATGCTGGCCGTAGAAGGACAGGCTTTACTCCTGGGCATTTCGCCGAGGCGGGCAGGCTACACGACGCTGCGCATCGGGACCAGCCTGGTTCTCTTCCTTGTGCTCTTGTTTTCATTGCTGGCGAACAAACCGGTGTTCACCCACCCTTCGCTAACTTCAGAAGCCCTGGAAGCTCGCCAGCTGGTCTATGCCCTCACACCAGGTGCGCCGGTCCTGTTTGTCGTTGACTACCAACCCGGCTTCAGCGGCGAGATGACCCGCCTGGGCCAGGGCGTGCTGGCTCATATCCTGGCGCAGCGCGCCTACCCTGTATTCCTATCTACTCACCCAACCGGTCCGGCTCAGGCTGAAGTATTCATTACCGACCTGGGAATAAGCACCGGCATTGCATACCTCACACCTGACCAATATCTCAACCTGGGTTACCTGCCCGGAGGCCCCAGCGGGTTGCTCAGCTTCAGCCAGGCGCCGCAGCAAGTGATGCCCCTGACAGCCGACGGCAATTCGGCCTGGCAGGACCCTCCCTTGCAGACCATTCAGAGTCTGTCGGATTTTAGCCTGGTTCTGGTCATGACCGAAGATCCGGACACCGCCCGCACCTGGATAGAACAGGCCGGCCCGCAGCTGCAAGGCAAGCCTCTGATGCTCCTGCTGAGCGCCCAGGCAGAGCCCAGCCTGCGCCCCTACCTGGAGAGTGGATCAGGCCAGGTGCAGGGGATGGTCAGCGGGGTCTCCGGCGGCGTAGCCTACCAGGATTCGGCCGTCTTCACGCTGCAAAGCGACACCTCCGGCATTACCTGGTCCGCTTACAGCCTGGGGCTGTGGGTCGGTGCCATCCTGCTGCTGCTTGCCGGCCTGTATGGCGTTTTCCGGCTGGTCAGGGAGCAGGAAAACGAGCTTTCCCGGGGAGATAAGCCATAATGACCTGGAGCAGCTTCAGTTCAGCCGATCAGGTTGGCATGGTCATCGGTTTCCTGCTCACGCTATCCGTTTTCAGCTACCTGCTGCGCGACAATGTCCTCTTCCGGTTGGTCATTCACATTTTCATCGGCGTGGCGACAGCTTATGTTGCTGTGGTCATCTTGTATAACGTCGTCTGGCCGCAGCTGCTGCTGCCGCTAGGGTCCGGCGACCCGGGCACGATCTTACTGGTGATCATCCCCCTGCTCTTGAGCATCCTTTTATTGGCCAGGGCGTTCCCCCGTCTATCGTCAGCCGGCAGCCCGCCGCTGGCCTTCCTGGTGGGAGTAGGTGCCGCAGTGGCCATCGGTGGGGCGATCAGCGGTACGATTGTCCCCCAGGTGCTGGCTGCTATCAATGCCGGCGCGACTCAAACCACTTTTCCTGGCGCTACCAGGAACTGGATGGATGCAGTTAATTGGGGGGTGATCTTGTTAGGCACACTCGCCACCCTGGCTTATTTTCACTTTAGCGCCCGCCTGCGCAATCCCGGCCAAACTCCTTCACGGGCAGCCTGGATTGAAGAAATCGCCGGCGTCGGTAAGCTGTTCATAGCCATCACCCTGGGCGCTATCTTTGCCGGGGTATACGCTGCCGCAATGGCGGCCCTGGTCGAGCGGATGGATGCGATGGTCCAGTTTCTCCAGGCATTGCTGGCTAAATGAGCGATTCGATGGACAGCCTCTTCTTACCCCCAGAATCACTCCTCACCCTCGACATTGGATCCAGTATGACGCGCGCCGCGCTGTTTGACGTGGTGGAAGGCAGCTACAACTTCCTGGGCAGCGGGAACGCACCCAGCACCATCTATCCACCAGCCGGCGAGATGCGCCGCGGTATCCGCTGGGCACTGGACGAGCTTAGCGCTGCCCTGGATCGCCCCCTGGTGGATTCAGGCGGACGCTTGCTGCGCCCTCAATTGCCTGGAGAGTCGGGCGCCAGCCACCTCAGCGCCACCTATTCAATTGCCCCACCCCTAAAAATACTGGCCTTCGGCTTAAGTCCCGATTATTCCCTTACCAGTCTGATCCGGCTGGCGCGCTGCATTCCCTGCCAATCCCTGGATGCAATGGATATGCAGGATGGTCGCCGGACCGACGAGCACCTGGATGAAATCCTCCGCCTGCGACCCGATCTGATCCTCGTCGCTGGGGGCAGCGATGGCGGAGGTTCGCAGGCCGTCATTGAATTAATCGATACCCTTGCCCTGGCCTGCTCCCTATTACCGGCAGGTGATTCCCCGCTGGTCCTGTATTGCGGCAACCAGGCCTATGCTTCCCTGGCAGATTCCAGGCTGAGCCGGCTCGCTCACCTGGTCATCACGCCTAACCTGCGCCCCAGGCCCGACCAGGAAAACCTGGAACCCGCTATGCACAAGCTGGTGGAAAGCTACCACCAGTTGTGCAAGCAGCGCCTCCCCTGGCTTTCCCGGCTGGAGAACCTGGTGCAGGGCAACCTGGGATACAGCGGGTACGCCTTTGGCCGCCTGGTGCGCTATCTCAACCGGCTGCACCCTGGAGAGAAAGGCGTCATGGGTGTCGACCTGAGCGCCTCTGCCGCCACTATTGCTGCTACCTTCTCGGGCGAGCTAGCGTTGCAGGTCTTACCGGAATATGGGCTGGGCAGCGGCCTGGTGAATCACCTGGGTTCCACAGCTCTGAAAAGCATCGCTTCCTGGTCGCGCCTCGAGCTGCCCGAAGCTTTCATCCGCGAATACCTGCTCAATAAATCGCTCTACCCGGAAAGCCTGCCCCTAACCCCGGAAACCGTGGAGTTGGAGCAGTCCCTGGCACGCTACCTGCTGCGGCAGGCGCTAAGACAGGCCCGTCCGGCTTTTTCCACCAGGGCGGTGTCGCTCACTCCCGAAGGTCTCCCGATGGTTGAACCTGTTTTAGCCAGCGGGGCATTGCTGGCGAATGCACCCGACCCAATCCAAAGCCTCCTGGTCCTGTTGGATGGTTTGCAACCAGCCGGAATCAGCACCCTGGTGCTGGACGAGCACCTGGTTGCTCCCGGACTCGGCCAGGCGCTGACCAAATTCCCGACTCAGGTGGTGCAGCTGCTTGGCTCGAATGCATTCCTGCATCTGGCAACGGTGATTGCCCCAGTCGGGCAGGCGCGCCCAGGCACCCCGGTTCTCAGGATTAATATCAGTTACGATAACGGAGATGAAAACGGCCTGGAAATCAAGCAAGGCGAGCTGCGTCTCATTCCTATCTCCCCCGGGCAGCCAGCCCGTTTGCAGCTCACACCGCTGCAGCAGTTTGACATCGGGATGGGCAGCCCTGGCCGCGGCGGCAGCCTGCGGCTGACCGGCAGCGCGCTGGGAGTCGTAGTCGATGCCCGCGGCCGGCCTCTTCAGTTACCGGCCAATCCGGCCGAGCGCAGGCAGCGATTGGCAAGCTGGTCCGCTGGATTACAGGCATCAAACTAAGCAAAGGGTCATCAAGCACTTATGTCTCTTCCGCTGATTTCCTTCACCCCCCTGGCACGTGTCCGGCGTAGTCGATTGTTACCGGCCCCTGCCCGGGTGCTGGTACGCAAAGGCCAGCTTATCGAACCGGATGATGTCATCGCCCAGGCGACCCTGGCGCCGCGCCACCTGGCCCTCGATCTCGCTGCCGGTCTCAGACAGCCGACGGATGAAGTCGAACGCTACCTGCAGTTTGGGGTAGGAGCCATCGTATCCCAGGGAGATGTCCTGGCCGGGCCAGTGGGGTACTCAAAACGCGTAGTACGTGCCCCTTTACCTGGGAAAATCGTCCGCATCCAGCAGGGTGAGCTGGTCTTGCAGATCGCCGCCCAACCGGATGAGTTGAGAGCCGGGCTGCCGGGAGAAATCTTTGAGCTGGTGGAAGAACGGGGAGCCGTCATCGAGCTTATTGCAGCCCTGGTGCAGGGCGTGTGGGGCAACAATCGCTCCGCCTATGCCAGGTTCGTCTTGTTGGCCGCAACTCCGCATGACCAGCTCACTTTAAATGCAGGCGACGAACGCCTGCCCGGCGCCATCCTGGTAGGGGGCGCTTGTCTGCAGCCAGAAGTCCTGCACATCGCTCAGACATCTGGTGCGGCCGGTTTGTTAGTCTCCAGCCTGGGTGGTGATCTGTATGAAGCTGCCCAGGCTGCGTCGTTTCCTATCGTGATTTTAGAGGGCTTTGGCAACTATCCTATCCCGGCCCCCATCTTTGAGTTGTTGGCTTCTCTCTTATCACAACCCGAGGAAGACCATTTTATGGCATTAAATGCCAGGCCATGGGACCGCACCAAGATTACCCGCCCGGAAGCCATCCTGCCCAGGAACGTGAATCCAGACAGCGGAGAAATTCTTGCCTACCAACCCGATCTCGGGCTGATCCATCCCGGCCAGATGGTGCGCTTGTTAGGTCACCCCCACCTGGGCAGGCGCGGCCGGCTGGTCGATTTACCAGGCCCCAGCGGGTTTGCCAGCGGCATTCAAGGTATTGGTGCCACAGTCCGCCTTGAGGAAGGGACGGATCTCCTGCTCCCGCTCACAAATTTGGAATTTATCGGCTAGTTCGTGCAAGTCTACCCCGCGGTACTCTTGCACTGCAGGGCAACCTGTTCGCCATAGCTCAACAAAGCCTGCACCATTTCCGGGCTGCGCCCCTCCGCATACACCCGCAGTACTGGCTCCGTCCCCGAAGGGCGGATAAGCAGCCAGGAGTCATCCGCCAGGATATATTTCACCCCATCGGTAGCCATCACTTCCACCACAGCTTCTCCTCCAATAACGGCAGGCGCATTGTTGATCAGCAGGTTGGTCATGCGGCTTTTTGCTACCGGAGAACTAAGGCGCAAATCCTTGCGCTGGTAGTGCGCCGGGCCATAGGTCTTCATCAGGTTTTCTACCAGTTCGTACAGCGTGCCGCCCGAATGGGCAACAATTTCCACCAGTAAGAGTCCCATCAGGATGCCATCACCCTCCGGGATATGGCCGCGGAACGATATGCCGCCCGATTCTTCGCCTCCGATCAGGATATCATCTCGCAGCATGTACTCGGCGATGTGGTTGAAGCCCACCGGGGTTTCATACACCTGCACGCCGCACTGGGCGGCAATCCGATCGATCATCCGTGTAGTTGAGACGGTGCGCACCACCGGCCCGCACCAGCCGCGTGCTTCGACCAGGTAATTCAGCGCCAGAGCCATGATCTTATGCGGGTCGACAAAATTGCCCCGCTCGTCCATCGCCCCGATCCGGTCGGCATCCCCGTCGGTAGCCAGTCCAAAATTGCCCATATGGGTGCTCACTGCGCCGGCCAATGCCCCCAGGTAATGGGCGATCGGCTCGGGATGCACACCGCCAAACCCGGGGTTCATCTCGCCGCGGATTTCCTGCACCTCGCAGCCGGTTCCTTGCAGGATGCCTTTAATCACCCCCCGGCCAGAGCCATACATCGAATCAACCACCAAGCGTTGCGGGTTATCGGCTATCACGTCAAAGTCAATCAAGGTGCGCAGGTGATCGTAATATTCCGGGATCGGGTTGAAGCGCTGGATCAATCCTTGCTGCTTCGCCTGATCGTAGTCCATCAAGTTTGGGCCGCGACCGCGTTCTTCATTATCATTCAGGTACACTTCCACACGACGGCACATGTCGCTGGTAGCAGACCCGCCGTAAGGGGCCTTGAGCTTGACGCCGTTGTAGCGAGGCGCATTGTGCGAAGCCGTGATCATCACACCCCCGATCGCATTGCGATTACGCACCGCATAGGAAATCGCCGGCGTGGGAGCGTCCGACTGCGCCAGGTACACCGCATAACCGTTGCCCGCCAGGACGCGCGCGACTTCGGTTGCGTAGCGGTCGGAAAGGAAACGCGTATCAAACCCCACCACCACATGCTGGCGCTGGAGCGAGTCATCCGCACTACCGTTGGGCCTTAAGGATGCCCAGGCATCGGACCGAATGGCGTCGGCAATCGCCTGCGCCACCAGGCGCAGGTTGTGAAAAGTAAAAGTATCAGAAATGACCGCTCGCCAGCCATCGGTGCCGAAGTGTATAGGCATAAATGCCCTCCATATTCATTAGGTTTGAGAAGGAAACCATTTTATCACGGGTTGCTGAGGTTCATGCTAAAATCATGTCATGGAGCTTCACCAGAACCAGATCGCTAATTTTCTGGCGCGCGAATATCTCTTCATGGGGTTAAATGAAGAACAGCTTATAGAGGTCGCCGGTCATTTCAAGCCGGTTCGCCGCCTGAAGGGCAAGATGCTGTATAAACAGGGCAACCGGCCTGGGTTTTTTTATATACTGTACCAGGGACGGGTATCCGTTTCCGGAAAGAGCGGCAAACAGGTTCGCCAGCAGTACATCTTGGGACCTGGGGATTTCTTCGGTGAAGGAGCTATGCTGAAGGGAGGCCAGCGAAAAAATACTGCTGTTGCCCTGGAGGACTCTACCCTGCTGCGCATGGCTCCGGCCGACTTCCAATGGATGATGAAAACATATCCACGCATGCGCTCGATCCTGGAGCAGGTTAACTATAGCCGGACCCTGGCCAGCAAACGGGATTTTTCCTGGCTGAAGGACCGCGAGACCATCTACCTGGTAAGCCGAAAGCACAAATTATTTTTATGGCTGTCGTTGATTTTGCCGATTTTTCTCGGTATGCTCGCATTGGCCGCCCTGATTGCACCGATTATACAATTTGGCGCCTCCTGGACCTGGATGGCGCTTGCCGTCGGTATGCTGGGTATGTTTGCCGCTTTGCTGTGGGGCTGGTGGAATTGGGCTAACTGGGAAAACGATTATTTCGTCGTCACCAACTGGCGGGTGCTGTGGCTGGAGAAGGTGATCTTTTTATACGAGAGCCGCCGGGAAGCGCGCCTGGATAAAGTCCAGTCGAACAACGTTACCCGGCCTTTCTTCGGACGATTGTTCGATTATGGCAGCATCAATGTCAACACCTACACCGGCAATGTGGCTATGCAACGGGTGACCAAGCCCGGGTTGATCGCTGCTTATGTAGATGGCTTGAAAGAGCGCGCTAAGGTTGTCTCCGCCGAAAATGAATCCCAGGCTATGCAGCAAGAGCTGCGCCAGGCTTATGAACAACACATCCATCCGGAAGAACAGGATATCAGTCTGGTGAAAGGACCTCCCAAGAAGGAGATAAAGAAAAAGAAACCGAATTATTTCCTGGATGCATTCGGGACTTTCCTGCAGCTTCGCTACGAGCGCGAAGGGGTGATCACCTATCGCAAG
>JBFYSP010000210.1:0-6840 GCA_041301395.1 Anaerolineae bacterium | reverse complement strand
GCGCTCCCAGCAGCAGGACGGAAGCCAGCTCGAAGGCCAGGATGTAGCCGTCCGGGGCAACCAGAGCTGCGCCGAGCTGACGGACCGGATCGGCACGCGCATCCAGGGGTACGGCCAGGGCAGCTGACCCGCTCCAGCCCAGCAGCATCCACACCAGGCCGGCGAACAGCACAATGGCCAGCAGCAGAGCCAGGATGTGGTTGGTGGTAAAACGGGCGGTCTTCTCGCCGGTGATGTGGCGCGTCATCATGATGGCAAAGATCAGCAGGATGGCGATCGCTCCAATGTAGATCACAACCTGGGCGACGGCCAGGAAAGCGGCATTGAGCAGGCCGAAAATTACAGCTACGCCGCCGAAAGATACGATCAGCCACAGGGCGGCATGCACCAGGTTGCGGGAGTTGGCCACCATCACTGCAGCCCCCAGGGTGACTGCTGCGACGATGATAAATAAAATTTGCATAGCTGTCATGGACACTCTCCTATTCGAGGGTTCCGGTAAGACATCAGGACTGCTCAACCACGGCGGGCTGGGGCGGGCGGGCGGTCGGCTTGGGTTCGCCCACGCGCTTACGTTCCTTGGCGGAAAAGCGGCGCACAATCGCCATCGTGCCCCAGATCAGCAGGATGTTCAGGCCGAGCAGCACCAGGGTGTGGGTCAGGGAGTTGGCGCCTTCCAGGGCTTTGTCGGCGATGGCGGTCACCATCACCAGCGCCAGGGCGAAGGGGGTCAGGAACTTCCAGTTGAAGTTCAGCATGTGGTCGATGCGCAGGCGGGGCAGCGAGTATTTGACCCACATGATCACCCAATATATGAAGAAGGCTTTGATGAACAGGTAGAAAATACCCAGCACCGGTACGGCTTCGACCCCGGGACCGCTCCAGCCGCCCAGGAAGAGGGCTGCGAACAGGGCGCCAATCGTCAGGGCATGCAGCAGCTCGCCGGCATAGAACAGGCCAAACTTCATACCGGTGTATTCGATATGGAAGCCCGCCACGATCTCGGACTCGGCTTCGACCAGATCAAACGGGGCGCGGCCAATCTCGGCGATAGAAGTGATCAGGAAGATCAGCGCCGCCGCCGGGGCGACCAGGATGTACCACACCTGCTGCCCATCCACGATGCTGTAGATATTCATCGAGCGCGCCAGGATAACCGGCACCAGCAGGGCGATGACCATCGGCACTTCGTAGGAGATCATCTGGGCCACGGTGCGGGCGGCGCCCACCAGGGCGTATTTATTCTTGGATGCCCAGCCTGCCATAATGATCGCCAGCGTGCTGACAGCCCCAACCGCTACCAGATACAGCACGCCCACATCCAGGTCGGCGCCTACCACGGCGGGCATCAAGGGAATGACGGCCCACAGCAGCAGCACGGTAGCCAGCGATAGGATCGGCGCCAGATTGTAAATGATACGATCGGCGCCGCGCGGCGTGATATCTTCCTTGATCAGCAGTTTGATGATATCGGCAAAGGGCTGGATCAGGCCGTATGGCCCCAACCGGTTGGGTCCCAGGCGATCCTGGAAGCGAGCCACTACTTTGCGCTCGACCCACACCAGGAAGATATCCAGCACCATCAGCAGGGTCACCATAACCAGGATGCCCAGGGCGTTGAGGATCAGGTCCACCAGCAGCGGTGACAATCCCCAGCCGGACAGTACGCCGGATAACCAATTTGCGATTGCGGTGACGGGATCAGACATTTCCACTCTCCTGATAAAGCCAGCGGTTTATCTTTTAACCGGCAATAACAACGTGATTCTTTTGACCAGTACTTAACGGAAGAAAGGCTGAGGGAGTTTTATTCCATCAGCCTTTCGAGAATTTCTTTTGTGTGGTTTTATTTCCACTCCAGGGCGCCTTTACGCCAGGCATACACCAGGCCCGCAACCAGGATGGCGATGAAAATGACGCCCTCCAGGACTGCGAACATAGGCAAGACGTCAAAGGCAACCGCCCAAGGGTAGAGAAAGACGAGCTCGACATCAAAGATCAGGAAGACCAGGGCAAAAATATAGTACTGCACCCGGAACTGTACCCAGGTCTCGCCGACCGTTTCGATTCCGCACTCGTAGGTATCCTGCTTGATCTTGTTGGGCTTGCGGGGAGCGATTAGACGAGGAATTAAGATAGCAGCAGCAGGAATGAAGGGAGCAAGCAGCAAGAAAACGCCGATATACAACCATTGTTCTGTTTGCATGGACTCTCCTGTACAGCTTGGATTAATGCCAAAAATAATTACCGGGCAGGCGGAAGTTATTTTACCATAACATAAGTTTTGGATAAGTTGTTTCGTGAAAAAAGGGACGAATGTATCTTACTTACGAGGACATAAGTCATAGCCCTGCTTCAACCGCGGCGATGAGTTTTTATTAATGGAGTTGCGGTATGATGAACCCCAAGCCTAGCGGGAAGGTATCAGTAGTGTACTCCCGGCTTTTACCGGTAAAACCAATGGAAACAAACACCTTACCCCCCCTCCAACACCAACGCTGGTGGGATTGGCCGGCAGCGCTCTTAATCGTCATGGCGGCCATCACCGCCAGTACGCGCCTATCGGCAACCGGCTGGACTAATCACCTGGAGATTATCCAAACGATCGCATTCCTGGGCGTAATCCTGGGCCTGGCGCTGGGACAGACGCGCTTTTCGGGACGGCTGGCGGGATACCTGGCGCTGGCCTACGGCATGTACGTAATCGCCTGGCAGATGGCCGGGCTGCTGGAAGGCGAGCTGGGCTGGGCACAGCGCCTGGGGGTGATCGCCGACCGGCTTGGCCTGGTCGTCAGCCAGCTTGCTAATCGCCAGGCGGTGCAGGACTCGATTCTGTTCCTGCTGCTGATGAGCGTGCTGTTCTGGGCGCTGAGCGTGTTTGCCGGCTACGCCCTGACCCGCCACGGTCTGTCCTGGATCGCATTCCTGCCCCTGGGGGTGGTGATGTTTGTGGTGCATTCCTTCGACGCCCTGATTACCCGGCGCGCCTGGTATCTGGCGGCTTATCTGTTCTTCGGGCTGGTGCTGGTGGCGCGCATGGCCTACCTGCACACTCACAGCCAGTGGCAGAAAAGCCGCACCATCCTGCCGCCGCAGCTCAGCTTCGATTTCATCCGCTTTGGCCTGATGGCCGCCAGTGTGGTGATCCTGCTAGCCTGGACGGCGCCGGCGGTGGCCCGCTCGATGCCTGCCCTGGCGCGGGCAGTTGACCCGCTGCGCCAGCAGTGGTACGAGGCGCGCGACCGCATGGACAGCGCCTTCGCCTCGCTGCGCTCGCGGGTGGGCGTGACCAGCGACTATTACGGCTCGAACGTGGTGCTGGGACGCGGCTCCAGCCTGTCGGATGCACAGGTGTTCCTGGTGCGCCGGCCGGAGGATGTGCCGCCGGGAGTGCGCTTCTACTGGCGCGCCCGGGTATACGACCGCTATATCGATGGGCAGTGGCTCTCAACCCTGACACAATCCGAGCAGTACAACCCGGAAGAACTAAGTAGCTACAAATTCACCATAGAGCAAGCACGCTACCAGGGTTATTTCGAGATTGTCACAGCCGACGTCATGACGACCCTTTTCGCTCCGGCCCAGCCGGTGTTCTTCAGCGCACCGGGTACGGCACACGTGGTGCGCTATCTAGATCTAGATGACTCGGCCGAGTTGGCCTCGCTGCGGGCATCCCCAAGGCTGGAGGCCGGTACGCTGTATGGTACCGCGGCCTCCGTGAGCGATGCCAGCATCCAGGAGATGCGCGACAGCGGGGACGAATACCCCGAACACATCCGGGAAAACTACCTGCAGCTGCCGGCTACGATCACAGATCGCACCCTGCAGCTCTCGCAGGAGCTGACCGCCGGCCTGGACAACCCCTACGATAAGGTCATGGCGGTCACCAGCTACCTGCGCGAGAACATCACCTACCAGGAAACAGTGCCCGAAGTGCCTGCCGGGCGAGAGCCGGTAGACTGGTTCCTGTTCGATTACCAGAAAGGCTTCTGCAACTATTACGCCACCGCCGAGGTGGTGCTGCTGCGCGCCGCCGGCATCCCGGCGCGCTGGTCTGTCGGCTATGCGCAGGGTGAAACCCTGGAAGACGGAAATTACCTGGTGCGCCAGCGCGACGCCCACGCCTGGCCTGAAGTCTACTTCAACGGCCTGGGCTGGGTCGAGTTCGAGCCGACCGTATCGCAGCCGTCCATCGACCGCCTGGCAGAGCCAATCGTCCAGGAATCGGTCAGCTCCAACGAACAGCCGCAGGACGACCAGCGTGCCGAAGACCAGGAAGACATGCGCGAGGCTTTGCGTGACCGCCCCGGTGGCGACATAGACCTGCCTGCTCAGCCGGAGCTCGTCCCGCCAGTCCTGCGCTACGCCCTGTGGGCCCTGCTGGTGCTGCTGGCTGCCGGGCTGCTGTACCTGGCCTGGCGCATGCGAGACCGCATCCCCACCGAGCGCATCCCGCTGCGGTTGGAAGCGGCTTTTGTGCGCGTGGGCATCAAACCGCCGGCCATACTGCGCCAGTGGGCCTACCGGTCGTCGCTCAGCCCGCTCAGCCGGGCATATTTAGAAATTAATGCCGCACTGAAGCGGCTGGGAAAGAAACCGCATCCCATCGATACCCCTGCCGAACGGGTATCCACCCTGGGCCTCGAGCTGCCCCCTGCCAGAGAACCGGCCGAGCGCCTGCTGCAGGAATACCAGCTGGCTACTTTCAGCCCCAACCCGGGGGATGAAGCTGCCGGCATCGCAGCCGGCGCCATGGTGCGCAAGCTGTCGATCCAAAAGCGCTTCCAGCGCCTGCTGAGCAGGTTTCAAGAGCCGCCGGCAAAGAAATTGTAATTGTAGATCAGGCTGTTTAAAGCGCAACCTCCCAGGGGAGTATCGCTTGGGAGGTTGCAGCCTATTTTCCTGAGGAGAAAATAGGGAAGTGATTTGTTTGCAGTGATTAGTGATCAGTCATCCGTGATGAGTGATCCGGGAGAGACCCGATTTCCTAATCCCTGGTTACTAATTACGAGTTACCAGGCGTGCAAAGCGATTCTTGCCCGAGTCGTCGGCCAGGCAGATCATGGCGTCGCGCATGGCTTCGATGACGATCTTGCCGCCCTTTTCGGGCTGGTAGCTTTCGCCGGCGGTCAGGATGGTATCGTGACTGTCGCCGGTGCGGGTAACCCACACGATGCCCTGCTTGCACTCAATGGCCACGCCCGGGTGGGCATCGCTGAGCTGGATCGTTTCGTGCGGTAGTAAGTGCATTTCAATTTGCGGTTGCTTAATGGAGATCATGAGATCCTCCTCTCTGTATTTGTCCCTATTTTTCCATAGAACAAAAAACAAGTACAGATGCACATGCACTCAATTGTAACCATAACAGTTTGTGGTAAAATAGACTGTACTGGTCAAGAAAGGAGCAACTGTTTCGGTCATGGATGATCTCGATACCCTCCCCCGCACATACCGCTACCAGGAGCTGGCCGGCCAGCTGGCCGAGCTGATCCGCCAGGGGACGTACCCCCCCGGCGAGCGCATCCCCTCCGTACGCCAGATGAGCCGGCAGCAAGACGTCAGCCTGTCCACCGTACTGCAGGCCTACCTGCAGCTCGAAAACCAGGGGCTGATCGAAGCCCGCCCGCAGTCCGGCTACTATGTGCGCAAGCGGGCTGTCACACGCCCGCCCGAGCCGGAAATCTCGACTCCGGAGGCCGATCCGCGCCAGGTGAGCCTGCACGAGCTGGTGATGATGCTGCTGCGGGATGCCGCCAACCCCGACCTGGTGCAGCTGGGGGCGGCGCTGCCCAACCCGCTGTATCTGCCCATTGAGAAGATCAACCGCTACCTGGCCAACGCCGCCCGCCAGTACGGTCCGGCAGCCCACACCTACCAGTTCCCGCCCGGACTGGAGGCACTGCGCATGCAAATCGCCCGCCGCATGGCGCTCAACGGCTGCAGTGTCGGTCCCAACGACATCATGATCACCTCCGGCGGGATGGAAGCCATCGATCTGTGCCTGCATGCCGTGTGCAAGCCTGGGGATATCGTGGCCATCGAGTCGCCGATGTACTTCGGCACGCTGCAGACTCTGGAGGTGCACGGTCTGCGCGTCCTGGAAATCCCTACCCACCCGCGTGATGGCATCAGCCTGGAAGCGCTGTCCTTCGCCCTGGAGCACAACCCGGTGCGGGCGGTGCTGGTGATCTCCAATTTCAACAACCCGCTGGGCAGCCACATCCCCGACGACAAGAAAGTGGAGCTGGTGGAGATGCTGGCGCGGCATGAAATCCCACTGATCGAGAACGACGTCTCCGGCGAGATTTACTTTGGTGAGACGCGGCCCAGTGTGTGCAAAGCCCATGACAAGAAGGGGCTGGTAATGTATGTCTCCTCCTTCTCTAAGGACATCAGCCCGGGGCTGCGCGTGGGCTGGGTGGCAGCAGAGCGCCACAAGCCGCAGCTGGAATGGCTGAAAGTGACGGTGAGCGGCACTACCGGCACGATCCCGCAGCTGGCCCTGGCCGAGTTCCTGCAGAGCGGCGGCTACGACCACCACCTGCGGCGCATTCGCCGCGAGTACGCCCGTAATGTGGAACTGATGAGCGAGGCAGTCATGCGCTACTTCCCCAGCGGCGTGCGCGTCACCCGCCCGTCGGGCGGCTTTGTGCTGTGGGTGCAGCTCCCCGAAGGCATGGATGCCCTCGAGCTCTACCAGCGCGCCCTGCCGGCAGGCATCACCCTGGCGCCGGGACACGTCTTCTCCGCCACCCGCCAGTACTCCAACTTCGTGCGCCTCAACGCCGCCGAGTTCAACTACACCATCGAGCGGGCGCTGGAGCGCCTGGGCGCGCTGGT
>JBFYSP010000167.1:0-13742 GCA_041301395.1 Anaerolineae bacterium | reverse complement strand
ATTCATCCCTTCGCCGGTAGCCAGCGACATCCCGATGGCCGACAAAACCCACTGACTCACGCCGCCCGCCAGGGCGCCGCTCAGCATCCCAACCGCCACGCCCGAGCGCAGCCCGGCACGCAGCCCAGGCCGACCAGACTGGCGGTTTAGCCGCCCGGCTGCTCCGGTGATCGCTCCCGGCAAGAGCGAGAGAAACATTCCGATGATCGCCCCGGTCAGAATGCCCCCAAAAACGTTGCTCACCCCGCCAAATATTCTGGCCGCAAGGTAGCCCAAAAAGCCGCCAAAGAACAGACCGTAAACCGCCAGGATCATGGCGCCGCCTGTTGGAAGAGTCCAATCCCCCGCGACCGGCGCGGTGTTTTGCGGCGGGGCCTTTTCCGCACGGACCGGCGCCCGCTCTTGCTTCCCCTCGCGCAGGACCACGCGCACCGGCACCTGCATAGACTGCGACCAGTTTCCAGCACTGGCGGTCAAATTGATCCGTGAGCTGTTTTCACCGGGCTTGAGATGCCGCGTATGTGCAGACACCTTGAGCAGGTAGGGCTTTCCTGGAGCGCACAAAAAGCGAGCCGGCTCGATGCGCACCCAGCTGGCCTGGCCGCTTACTTCAGCCAGGAAGGAGCTGCCGCCCGAATTACTCACCCGCAGCGAGCCCAGCGCCGATTCGTTGCGCCCGGTGATCCCCAAATCGAGCTGGCTGCGGTCCAGGCGCATCTTGGGCTCCGGGATGGTCAACGTGACCGGCACGTATTTTCTTCCGCCATTACCGGCGTCTATGCCCACAAATAAGGTCTGCTGTTTGGAGGATGGCGAAAGCTCGGAGGTATCCAGGGTGATCCTGACTTTTTGCCACTCGTGGGTGACAAACTGCATTGGGCTCACCTGGATCCCGACCGGCAGGTCAATAAAGCGCCCTTGCAAAGCTCCCCCACCCAGGTTGAATATCTCCAGCTCCAGCGTGGCTTGCTTCTGCCAGGGTACGATGCCGCCATCCAGCACCGGGACCGGCAGGTGGATTTCGGGAGGGTCGAGGCTGGGGTCAAGCATGCGCAAAAAGGCATCCAGTGCCAGGTCGGGGTCTTTGTGCTGAGTTTTAGCCTGTTGGAGCTGGGCAACCAGGTCATGCCTGTGCATTTCCTTGAACCACCTGGCCCACTCATCCCCAATAAAGTAGCCGCGCGCTTCCTCCCAGTTTTTATTGCTTGTCGCCGCCAGATCGCGCGGTTGACTGGCCAGGGTGCCGTTCTGCCAGCGAAAGGTTGCGCTGGCCATCGTTTCTGTGCCTGTCTCTAAGAGAGCCGCAAACTGCCGTGCGCTGCAGCGCTGGTTGACATCAAAGGCGAGCGCCGCTTTCAGGGCTGCCTGCATATCTTGCGGCAGCGTATCCAGCTTCGGAAATGAGAACGGGCTGTCCCGCGGATCGTCATCCGTGAGCAGATGATATAGCGTAGCAGCCAGGGCATACACATCCGAGCGCGCTTCGGCGTTGCCCCCGGCTTGCTCGGGTGGCGCGTAACCCTGGGTTCCGTAAACACTGGATTTCTCCAGCCCGACCGCGCCACCTGGAGTGTAACCATGTGGCGCCTTAGCTGTGCCAAAGTCCACCAGCCAGATATCGCCAGACTCATTAACAATCAAGTTGGCCGGCTTGATGTCCATATGTACGACCGACTGAGCCGATAACGTTTCCAGTACTTTGCACAGCTGGATGCCCCAACGCCTTACCCTGTCCACCGGGTATGGCTTGCCCTGAATCCAGGCGCCGCTTTCATCCTGACGGGTCAGGCCGCTTTCCAGGTTTTCGCCCTGGATGTACTGCATCACGATGTAGTTGCGCCCCGCGGCGCGGAAAAAGTCAAAGATAAGAGGAATACCGACGGTGTTCAGGCGCGTCAATGTGGCCGCTTCCGACTCGAACCTTTTGAGGGCCTTGGTTTCTCCCTGTGGATCGGCGCGATCGTAATAATCGAGCATCTCCTTGATCACCACCAGCCGCTCCTGGTTGGCAATCGTCTCTGCAGCCAGGTAGAGGGCGCCCATACCTCCTTTGCCCAAAGAACGCAGAATCGTATAGCGCTCGTGCATTACCTGGCCATCGGTCAGCGGCCCGGTGCCGGATGTGGGACTCGCAGTGCTGAGCGGCGCTTCCTCTTGCGTTGGTGCCGGTATGGGCTGCAGCGATGCACCACAGTTGGAACAGAAATCCGTGCCTGCGGGATTGGATGTAAAACAATGAGGGCAGGTGAGCTCGCTCATAACGGGTAAATTGTACCCCTTACAGTGCCGGACGGAAACCCACGTCAAGCAGACGGAGCATGGTATAGGGCCGCATCCAATTGGTATTGGCCGTGTTCGCAATCATCCCGCTTTGACTCCAGGAACCGCCTTTGAGATTCATGCCCTCAAGCCATTCCCAAACATTTCCGCACATATCCCACACGCCAAATGGGCTGGCTCCCATCGGATAGCGATCGACCGGTGTGGTGGCGCCAATGCCCGCTTCCTTGGTATTGCAATACCTGGCATCCCAGGCAGAACCCCAGGGATAAGGTCTGCCATCTACACCGCGGGCGGCTTTTTCCCACTCCTCTTCGCCTGGCAGGCGGCAGCCGGCCCAGCGGCAGAATGCAAGGGCATCTTCATAGCGTACCCGAGTGACCGGATGCCGCTCTTTGCCCGCTGGAAATCTGCGCTCTTTCCAACCGGGGGGAGCGGGGTGTTGCAGATTGGCATCTAAAAACAGCTGGTACTGCTCGTTGGTCACCGGGTAGCGCGCCATGCGGAATTCTGGCAAGTAGATTGATTTTTTATTCGGACCAAACAAGAACTTGCCGGCCGGGATTACCACCCACTGGATGCCGACTGGTCCGCTGAACTGAGGCTGGGCCGGCTCTACAGATGGCTGAGACGGCCGTGGCTCACTGGCTGCGGCAGGCGCCGGATGGGGTTTTGCAGGTTGTGTATCGGCCAGGGTTGGGTCGAGCAGCGCTGCCCGGAATGCGGCAACGGTGGTGAAGCGATCCTGCGCCAGGATCTGCAGTGCCTTCAACAAAGCTCGTTCAGTTCCCGGGCCGATTGCCGGGTTAAGCGAGCGTGGAGGCGGAAGCGGAACGCCGGTTACCCGAGCAATACTCTCGGGGGGATCCTGGCCGGTGAGCAAGGCATACAATGTAGCGGCCAGCGCATATTCATCACTGCGCCCGTCGGTCGTGCCCTGGCCGTATTGCTCCAGCGGCGAATAACCGGGCGTTACACCGCGTGCCCCCAGGGTAGTTTTCAGGTGCGGGTCGTATACCTTGGCAATGCCAAAATCCACCAGCATAGCGCGTCCCTGAGGAGTGATCTTGATATTGGCTGGCTTGACATCCCGGTGGATGATGGGCGGCTTTTGGCCGTGCAAGTACGCCAGGGCATCGCCTACCTGCAGGATCCAACGTAATGACTGCTGCTCGTCAAGAGGCATCTGCAAGCGATCCAGACGCGCCTGCAGGTCCTCCCCCTCCACAAAATCCATCACCAGGTACTGCCCTTCTCCCGGCAGGAAAAAATGGTCGGTGACGCGCGGCAGGGTGGGGTGCGATAGGCCAGCCAGGATCAGGGCTTCGCGCTCAAACTGGCGCCGGCCCTCATCGGATGAGTCCAGGTTTTCCTTTACCGCACAGGGCGCCTGCAAGACTACATCCAGGGCGCGGTAAATTGTGCCAAAGCCCCCCTGCGCCAGCAAGGAATCGATCCGGTAGCGGTGGTTGAGGGTCGTACCGGGGATAAGCGGCATGAGGTTAAGTCGGCAGCCCCAGGGTTGCCGTTCAGCTCAGGAGTAAAAGCTTACTCAGACAGCCGGATCGTTTTCCGGCTGGTCAGGCGAATCGTCTTCTTGGCTTCGTTCGACATCTGGCCGGATTGATCCAACCGCTCAGCCTCCTGGGACATCTGCTCCGCCAGGTCTGCCTCACCCTGGGATAACAGGATAGTGACCGCCTGGCGCAGCTTTTGCGAGGCGGCATGCACGTTGCCAAGCTCGGCTTCGCTTAATGCCTGGGTCTGCAGCTTGTAAGCCTGCACCTTTTCCACAACGTTCATTACATGGCCGTTTAGCAGGCTGGTTGCCGCCGGATCGCTGGTAAAATTCACCACCAGGTCCGCCATCTCGCGCTGTTGGCCTTGCCCGGCAACGGTGTAGGAAGCCTCTGTTTGGGCAATGCGCACCCCACCGGGCGGTCGCGGCGGGAGCATGATTTCTGCCAGGTAAGCGGCTCCGCCCTTCTCCAGCTCGCCTACTGGGATGACGATCGCCCGCCCCTGGATGGCATCCAGACCAATATCCTTAATGGTAGGCACTACCTGCCAAACACGGCGCGCTTCCAGTCCCTGCACCATGCGCAGCGTAACCTGCACGTTCTGAGCTACGACCTGCATCGATTGGTATACCTGCTGAAAAATTCCCATGGCATCTTTAGGCCGGGGGATGTACTCCACCATGCCCGTTTGCGAGCCTGGTTTAGCCTGTACGCTGCGGTCGGCCAGGTCAATCAGGAACTCCTCATTCCAATCTTTACCAAAGCCGAGGCCGATCACCGGGATGCCCTGTTTCCCGGCTTCATCGGCCAGGCGGCGCGAATCGTCCAGCCGGTCGGTGGCCTCGCCATCCGTCAGCAGTACCACCCGGCTGACTCGATCCGCGGCATGCCGTTGCGCGACCTGATTCAGGCCTTCACGCAATCCCTGTGCCAGCTTTGTCCCGCCGCCATCATGAATCTGATCAACCAGGCGTTTCAGCTGGATCTTGTCGCCAGCTTCCTGGGCTGGAGCCAGCACCTGGGTGCGGTTTTCAAAGGTCACAATCGAGATAACATCGTTAGCCTGCAATTGGTCGAGGATGTTTTTGACCGCTTCTTTCATGGTGCGCAATTTTTCCCCGGCCATCGATCCGCTGCGATCGAGCACCAAGGAAAAATTGAGCGGCAGGCGAGTGCGTGACATCGCCGTGCCGGGAAACAACTCGGTAAGGACATAAACCAACTGCGGCTGGTTCAGCACGGCCACCGCATCGCGGTTGCACATGCTCTTCAACTGCATAACATCAGACATTCAAGCCTCTCCAGGCAGGTCACTGCCATGAAATATCGGCCTCCCGGTCAGGCTGCCGAATAGAGCAGCACCAGTTTGCCCAGGCGGATTTCATCGCCATCCTCAACGGGGCTGAGCTGTCGTGGGGCCAGACGCTGGCGATTGAGCGCCGTGCCATTAACGCTGTCCAGGTCCTCCAGGAATACCTGGCCGTTCTGCAGCACCAGTTGGGCATGCTGGCGGCCAACGCCGGATTCCAGGCCACCGTGTGGGTCCAGGTCGATATCGGGGAAGATGCCGCTAACCGGATCTTCACGCCCGATCACAATGGTTTGCTTCCCGGTCGGGAACGGCAGGCTGGCGTTTGTGCTGCGCACCACCAGTCCGCCTGGGATAGCCGTCAGCGGGACGAATGGCGCCGGAACAGGGGCTGGCGTTTCGACTACCATCGCTGGCATTTCGACTGCCGCCGCCGGTGTCTCGACCGGTATCACTGCCTCTTCGGCAACTGGCTGCGAGGCCGGCGTGGCGCTCATTTCAGCCCCGCAGTTTTCACAAAATACCGCCCCGGGAACGTTCGGGTGCCCGCACACCGGGCAGTTGGGGCCTGCAGCCTCTGCCACAGGCATGGCCGCCGCGGGGGCAGGCGCCGAGGCCGAAGGGGCGACATGCCGTAGGTCAAACCCACAGTTATCGCAAAAGACTGCTCCCGCAGGAGCTTGCGTTCCACAGCTCGGACAAATTATTTCTGACATGGCTATTTCTCCTTTACGAATCGTGATGCGTATATCGATAGAATTACAGCTCGCCAGGTTCGCCGCCCTCCGCGGCAGAACCCGCTTCCACTCCCGGTCCCTCGTCCGGAGAGATGGTTTGCTCTGGTAGGGATTCTTGCTCCTGCGGGGCGCTGGTCCCTTGCTCAAACGCAGGCTGCGCTTCGCCAAGCTCAACTTCTGTCAATCGGCGGGTGGCGTAGCGCATGCGCTGCATATCGGCTGCATCCAGCTGCCCGTCTTGCTCCAGGTTCTGAGCCTGCCGGCTGGCTTCCTCGGCAAGCTGGTCTTCACCCAACTCCAGCAAGCGGGTAGCAGCCGCTCGCAGCCGCATCGTCGCCCGCGGGATATCACCGGCTGCCGCCTCGTCCAGGGCCTGTGTCTGCAGCTTATGGGCTACCACGCGCTCAATAATATTCATCACTCGACCCTGTGTCTGACCGGCCTGGGCAGCCTCATCGGTGAATGGGATCACGACATCCAGCGCGGCCCGCTGCCTGGTCAGCCCCTCGGCCGGCACATCGTAAAGGATATCGGCCTGCAGCAGGCGATAGGCGCCCGGCTTGCGTGGCGGCAGCAGCAGGTCCACCAGAATGGACTGGCCGCCGGCTGATTGGACATCGCCAGGATATACCTGGACATCTCGCGTGCCGACGGACTCGTGGCCCAGGCGGCTGATGAGCGGAGTTACCCGCCAGACGGCGCGCGGCGCTACGCCTTCCACCATGCGCAGCGTCAGCGCTGTGTTGGTCACTGCGGCGCCCTGCACCGACTGCAGCGTGCTGGCAAATACCGCTGCCACAGTCTCCGGACGATCCACTACCGTCCACTCGCCGCCGGAGCGTACCGCTAACTCCTCCAGCAGGCGGGGATCCCAATTGCTTTGTTCGCCTACTCCCAGGCCCAGGGCATTGAGCGAGAAACCGGCCTGGCGGACCTGATCGGCCAGAGACTGACAGGCGTCCGCATCTTCCCAGGTCTGACCGTCAGTCAGCAGCAGCATCCGGCTGACGCGGTCGGGCGCCTGGCCGCGCTGCAGCTGCTGCAGACCGGCGCTCATTCCGGTCGACATATGCGTGCCGCCGCGCTCCTGGATGGCGTCGATCTTCGCACGAATGGCGGCCGGATCCTGCACCGGCGAGCTAGGCAGGATGACATCCGCCGTATCATCAAATACAACCACCGAAAGCGTATCGCCAGGGCTCAGACGGTCCACCACCAAACCGGCAGCTTGCTTCATTTGCTGCAGCTTTTCACCTGCCATCGAGCCGCTGCGATCGAGCACCAGGCAAAAATTTACCGCCTGCCGCACTTGAGGCGCCGCCGGCACGATCTCCAGCAGGATATAGGCTTGTTGCGGCGTATCCATAGCCAGGTAGGCTGCCCGGTGTAAGGTTGCATGTAAGGTTACTTCTCCAGTCATAAAATCTCTCCTTGGTAGGGGCCGGTCAGAGACCTATCCCTACTATTCATTATAACTTTTTCAACCAATCGCGCGCCAACTGGCAGCCCGGATCGAGCTGCAGGGCCTTATTAAAAGCATTCCGCGCTTCGGTCCGGCGCTTCAGCTGCGCATAACACTGCCCGAGACGGGCAAGTTGGTTCGCATCGCCGGGGCTTAAATCGGCGGCCTGCTGCAGGTGAGGCATAGCCTTTTGAAACTGGGATTGCTGCATCCAGGCCTCGCCCAACCAGGCATAGGCTGAGGCAGACTTCGGATCTACCGCCAATGCCGACTCCAGCGCGGCAACTGCCTCCCGGTACTTGTGCGCCCGCACAAAGTACACACCCATCCAGATGTACGGGTCGGGGCGGGTGAGCTCCAACCGGGCAGCTCGGTTGAGGGCATTGGCAGCCTTCTTCCATTCTCCCTGCTCGCCGTAGGCACGCCCTACCAGGAGCTGCGCCGGATAATCGTTGGCGTTCCTGGCAAGGAATTTTTCCAACTGCTGCGCCGCTTCCTGGCAACGCCCCGCATCGATCAATAGCTCGCCATAAAGGCGTTGGTTCTCCGCGTCTGCCGGCGCCAGCTTGCTGGCTCTGGTCGCCGCGGCCAGGGCTTTCTCCGGCAAATTCTGGCTGCGCAGGGCTAAAGCCAACTGGTAATGCATCTCGGCATCTCCCGGATGGCGCTGCAGACCGTCTTCCAGGATGCGGATCGCGTCCGCCGGCCGCCCAATCTCCAGGTAAGCCGCTCCCAGGTTGAAATATACTGCCAGGTCGGTAAACCCCTGGCGCAAGCAGGCTTCGTAGCGCGGGATGGCCTGGACGAAGTCCCGCTTGGCAGCAAATGCATTCGCCATTTCAAACAGCATCTCGGCCGGCATAGGCGCAGCGGATGGAGCCGGCCGGGAGGCGGCTGCCGCAGCGGAACGGGGAGCGATAGGCGTGCCATCCCGCACGCAGAATTTCGCGCCTGCCCGGTTGCCCCAACCGCAGCGCGGGCAGACAACCCCCGGCGCTTCATAGACAACCGGGCGATTGCTCAGATACGAGCGCAGTGCAGCCGCCAGTCGGTTTGCATTCGGAAAGCGGTCATCAGGATTAAGTTCCAGGCATTTCAGGATAATGCCATCCAGTGCCGGGCTGATCGATGGGTTGATGCGCGCCGGGCTGACCACCTGGGCACCTTGGTTCAGGCGTTCCATGGCATCCGGCGGCACACTCAGGCAGGCGGCAAAGTACATCGTCGCCCCTAATGAGTAAACATCCGAGCGCGTATCCGTCTTGCCGATATGCTGCTCCGGTGGGGAAAAATGCTTGGTGACCGCCTTGGCAACCTTGGCAGTGCCTTTCATCGGGTGATACAGCTTGGCAATGCCAAAATCCACCAAGATAGAATGGCCCTGGGGGGTGATCTTGATATTGGCGGGTTTGATATCCCGGTGGATAACCGGCTGCGGGCGGCGCGTATGCAGGTAAGCCACCGCCTCGCACACCTGGGCCATGAGCGAGGCTGCCTGACGCTCTGGCAGCGGGCGACCTTGATCGATGACCAGCTGGTCCAGATCGCGTCCCTCGATGTAATCCATCACCAGGAACTGGCGGCCATCCAGCTCCAGGAAATAATCGGTAACACGCGGCAACCCGGGATGCTGCAGGTTAGCCAATAGCTGCGCTTCCAGGCGAAATTGATCCTGGGCGGCAGGCGCCTGGTCGAAACTTTCTTTCAACGCCACCGTTTTGTTCCCCAGGCGATTATCCTGCGCCAGGTAAACTGCCCCGAACCCCCCTTCGGCAATCAATCGTACTACCTTATACCGACCCGAAATTACCTCACCTGCAGCAAGTGCCAAAGCCCTACTCCCATTTATCTCGATTTAGAGCATTGGTTCGAGATTAATCACAACCACACTGATATTATCTTCGCCACCGCTAAAATTTGCCATCTCCACCAGGCGATCACAGGCCTGTTGAGGATCGAAACGCTCCAAGAGCACCTCTTCAATCAATGGATCACGCACCATCTCCCACAAACCATCGCTGCACAGCAGCAGGCGGTCGCCGGGGTGCAGATCGAGGTGAAAGGAGTCCACCTCCAGGTCGGGGCGGTCACCCAGGCTGCGGTAGATGACACTCTTTTGGTTATGAGTATATACTTCCTCCTCCGAAATGTAACCCTGCTCAACCAGGCGGGCAACCACGGAGTGATCGCGAGTAATCTGCGACAGGCGGCCTTCACGTAAAAGATAAGTCCGGCTGTCACCGGCATTCACCACAAAGGCCTGGGTTCCCCACACCAGGGCGGCAGTCAGAGTGCAGCCCATGTTGATTTCGGTAGCGGCCTGGTGACGTAGACCTAGAATTACCTGGTTGGCGGTCAGGGCAATCTGCTTTAGCCAGGTCTCTGGATCGGCTTCGGAGAGGTCTGCCTGCCCAATCACCGGGTGGAAGATCTTTCCCATCGCTTCATCCGCCAGGCAGCAAACAGCCGCCTGGCTGGCAATCTCGCCGGCTTCATTGCCTCCGATCCCATCGGCTACTGCAAACAGCCCCACTACCGGCAGGACAGGCGGCCCGCACAACGCAGCCAGCTGCAGGACAAGCAGGCTGTCCTCGTTGATTTCGCGCTCCATCCCCGGGTGGGTTCGGAAACCGGCTGCCAGTCGCAGCACAGGTGGCGGTTCCTGGGCAGGTGCTGCCGGCAGTGGTTCCAGGCAAAAACGATAACCGGCTTCGCTGAAACATTCGACGGCCCCTTCGGGCGCCTGGTCCAAAAGGTACGCCCGCAGCAGGCGCCGGGGTTTCTGCAACTGCTCGGCGCCACAGGTTTCGCAGTACTGCTGCTCCAGCTCGGATTGTTCTGCACCGCACGACCAGCAAGCCAACAGGTCTTCCACCTGGTATATCTTTGACTCTTCCTCAGCCGCCTCCAGGCTCAGCACCTGGTAGCGCCCCCCCAGCAATACACCGGCTAATATGGCGCCAAATTCCGCCTCGGAGTCGATTATTTGCTCCTCTTCCTGTGTCTCATCCGGTAAAAGTGCCTGTGAAATCTCGACCGGGCTTTCTTCTTGCTCAGGCAGAGTTTCGACTTCCGACGGAAGAGGCTGTTCTTCCATAGTAAGGTCTTCTGCGGTTGCGACCGGTGCAGTTTCCTCGATGACGATTTCCAGCATCTCGGCCGGTGCGTCCACCTCAGGGCTATCAGCCACCATTGCCGACTCTGGAATAGCCTCAGGCGTCTCTTCTAACTCGGCAAATATCTCGGATTCGCCAGCGTACGGAATTTCCGGCAGCAAAATGGGGGTTGTGTCCTCAGCCGGCGAGTCACCGGTTGCAGAATCCAGCGTCTGCCCGCAATAGCGGCAATACCGCGCCCCTTCACGGTTTTCATTTCCACAGTTACCACAAACGACCATTCTGGCCCTCCTAATGTTATACGATTCCTGCGGTCTTTAGTTGCGCGGATCAACGTCTGCGCGCCACTTCATCCGGGTCAAAAACCACTTCTTCCTTGCCCATCAACTTCTCTTCCACTTTTTCAACGATGAGATCGAGGTGCCTGGGGTTGGCGACATAATCCAGCGTATCGGCCGGGACTGTCAGCACCGGGCAAAGATTAAAGCGGGCGATCCAGGCTTCGTACAGACGGTTGACCTGTTCCAGGTAGCCGGGCGAGATTTGCCGTTCATAGGCGCGGCCGCGGCTGCGAATGCGGTCATCAAGCGTGGGAACAGTGGCTCGCAGGTAAATCACCAGGTCGGGCGGTTGCAAAAATTCGGTCAATACCTGGTAGAGCTCCCGGTAAGCGCTGTAATCCCTATCATCAATGAGACCTTGGCGGTACAGGTTGTGGGCAAATACTTCAGCATCCTCGTAAACCGTACGGTCCTGCACAACCGAGGATGGATGGTCCATCAACTGGCGATGGGCGCGCAACCTGCGGGTGAGGAAAAAGATTTGGGAATGGAACGCCCAGGCGCGCATGTCATGGTAAAAGTCTGCCAGGTAGGGATTTTCCCCCACCGGCTCGTAAAAAGGCTGCCAGTCCAGCCGGTCGCAAAGCATCGTAACCAGTGTAGATTTGCCAACCCCAATGTTGCCCGCTACAGCGACAAACTTTTTCACTTTACCTCCTGTCCCGGGCATCCCGGGAATCGGTTTTAGGGGAGACTTGCCTTCAATCCGCTTCCAGGTAAGCAGCGGAGCGTGCCTGCTCGTCATCCATTACCAGCTCAAGATGGAATCCGGGGCGGTAAGCGGTCGCATCGATCACCCGTAGGCATGCCGGAAGATCTGTAGCTTCGGGGAAGAACTCGGCCAGGCAGTTAGGAGCCTGGTAGAAGAAATCCTCTCGGAAGATTGCATCCTCATCATCCAGGTCGATCGCCAGCGGGTAAATATTCGACTCTACCAGGTCCTGAAAAAAATGCGTGCCGAAGGAAGGCTCTGGGTGAGGACCAATCCCCGTACCGGAGAGCTCGACCAGGGCGCGGGTATGGTAGATATCGCCATAGCCGATCTTCACCCCCAGGTCGGGGTTGTTTGTGCCCCAGCGGCCAGGTCCAATACAGATGAAAACCCTGTCCGCCAGGGCTGCATTCAAACGCCCGATGATCCGGCCAACTTCTGCCCTGGCCGCAGCAGTAGGCAGCGAGTAATAGCCCTGCGGCTCGACGAATACAACATGTTCGATCCGGCTCACCCGGCCCTGGGGGGCCATGCGGCGCGTGGCAAAGACAATCTCTTCTTCGCGCAGCTGGGCTGGAAGGCGAGCATCGGACTCCATCAGGTGGCTTTGCGGGCGACACTGCAGTAAAGTAATTTCGATCTCAGGGTTGACTGCATTGGGATCAACTACCGAGACGGTAAACTCGGTGTCCACCGGCGAACCGTAATGCTGTTCCAGTAGCTGCAGCATGCGTGTCATCCGCCGGGCCAAGGGCGTTCGACGCAGAAACTCGTCAAAAGTCAGCACCAGGGCGCCCCCCTGAGCTTCGCGCAGCATGACACGCATGGGCACCAGATAGCCGCCCTGGTCGACCTGGAACAGGTAGCGCATCATGGGGTAACGCGAGTCTACCACCTGCTGTATAGGCAGGGTCTTAAACTGGTTGGCCTCCAGATCAATCAAGTCCACATACTGCTGAGAATAACGGCGGATGGCTTTAGGTGAGGCTTCCGGGTGAAGCATGGGATGGCTGAGCGCTACCAGGCGGGTGTAGTCATTCCCCACCCGGTCCACCGCCCGCGTGCCTAATCCCCACACCAGACGTAAAAAGCCGTCATCGCGGCGTATTTGGGGCGACCAGCGATACAGGTTGCGACTGAAAGCCACCCCGGCTGCGTGGGGCATGTAATAACGACCGTACTGCTCGCCCTGCACCACCTGGATCAGGATTGCCATGCGCTCATCGTAGTCTTGCAGACCCTTAGCGCGGCGGTAAAGCAGCGCATCGGGGTTCAGAATGCTGGCATAAATATGCTGGATCGCCCGGGTGAGATCACGCAGGTTCTCTTCGGCTGTGCCCTGGTTGGGACAGAAATGGCTTTCATACTTACCAGCAAAGGAGGTGCCCAGGTTGTCCTCCAACAGGCTGGAGGAGCGGATGATCAGGGGTTTGCGCCCAACATGATCCAGCAGACCCTTAAGTTTCTCCAGGATATCTGGAGGGAACTCACCGGCCAGGAATTCCGATTGGATGGTCGGATACTCGGCCATGATTTGTTCTTCCAGCTTATATTTCTGGTCCGCCCAGTGGATCAGTCCGTTTAAAGCCAGGAAGGTATACATCATATCCGCGCCGATAAAGTAGGATTCCGGGATGCGCAGGCAAGCCCGCACCTCGTCATCCGCTACATCCGAAAGGATGCGCGCCGCCAACAGCATACCGGCCGCCTTACCGCCAATCTTGCCTCCGCCAATCTTGCGGTTGCGGATCTCCTGCAAATCGGCAATAGTAAACCATTCCTTGGCGATCTTCACATAGGTCAGCTGATCGCTGATCATCGTGCGGATGAGCACCACCTTGATCTCTTGCAGGCGTGCCTCGGCCAGCGGGCGCTCCTCGGCGGGCATCTTTTCAATCGCCACCGCCTGCTCGAAGAGCATGTTCTGAGGCGCCAGCTCGGGGTTAAATGAAATTAGAAGGTCTTTGGCGTAGGCGCCGCGCTCCGAAAGCGTGTCACGCACAATCTGCTCGAACAAGCTGTAAGGCAGATTGTAGGCAAAATAAAAGTCCGTCATGTGGTCGCGGATGCGCAGCAAACGCAGCTCCCAAACATCCGATGGCTCTTCTCCAAACGGGTTATGCAGACCCTCGAGTGCCTGCGACTGGATGGCTTTCTCCCGAATTTCAGCTTCGAAGGCTGTGGAGGTGATCACCCCCCGATTAAATAATTCGCGCCGCATGCGGGCGCGAATTTGCGTGCTCAGGATGGGGTATTGAGCCAGGG
>JBFYSP010000131.1:0-6711 GCA_041301395.1 Anaerolineae bacterium | reverse complement strand
TATTAGATCTGGAAAAAGGAGAATCGAAATGGAAAACAAACTCAAAGCAAGTGTTCGCATCGTCTTCGCCCTGGCGGCGCTGCTGGCCATCCTGGCCGGCGGGCTGGGCGCCGGGCGGGCTGCCGGGCTGGTAGGCGGCCAAACCCTGACCGGGCGGCTGGAAATCACCTACGGCGACGGCCAATCCGGGCAGACCCAGGAGCTGTACTCGCTGGTGATGGCGGATGGCAGCCGCACGCCGCTGTTCTTCGGCGAGACTCTGCCGGTCTCGAGCGAGGAGCTCACCGCCCTGCGCGGCGAGCTGGTGACGGTATCCGGCGGCGGCCAGGACGGCGGCATGACCGTTACACGCATCGGGACGCTGAATGGGGAAGCCGCCACACCCGACGCGGTGCTTGGCTCAAAGCCCTGGGTCAGCCTGCTGTGCAAGTTCGCCGATGTCACCACCCAGCCCAAGACACCAGCCTACTTCCAGGATATGTACCGCAGCAGCTACCCCGGGATGGATCACCACTGGCGCGAACAATCCTTCGATCTGATGAACGTCCTGGGCAGCGCGGCCACAACCCAATGGTACGTCCTGCCGCAGCCGCGCTCGTACTATGTGTACAATAATGCCTTTGACTTCACACGTGCCACCAATGACTGCACCGCGGTGGCCAACGCCGAGATTTACTTCCCGAACTTCGTGGGCATCAATATGATGTTCAACGCCGACCTGGATGGTTTCGCCTGGGGCGGCAGTCGCTACCTGACCCTGGACGGCGTTTCCAAGACCTTCTACACCACCTGGGAACCGCCCTGGGGCTATACCGACATCACCGTGATTGCCCATGAGATGGGGCACGGCTTTGGCTTGCCGCACTCTTCGGGAATGTACGGGCAGACCTACGACAACCAGTGGGACGTGATGAGCGACACCTGGTCCAACTGCAGTCGGCTGAGAGATGCCACCTACGGCTGCCTGGGTCAGCATACCATCTCGTATCACAAGGACCGCGAAGGCTGGATAGGCAGCGAAGCAACGACGGTGAACCCCTTCACGCAGCAAACGGTGACCCTGGAGCAGCTATCCCAAACGCCGACCACCGGCCAGCTGATGGTCAAGATTCCGATCAGCGGCTCGAGCATCTACTATACGGTGGAGGCGCGCCGCAATACCGGCACAGGCTACGATGTCAAACTGCCCGGCTCGGCGGTGATCATCCATCAAGTAGACCCCTCCCGCAGCCGGCCGGCTAACGTGGTCGATATCGACCTGAACGGCAACACCGGCGACTCCGGAGCACAGTGGGTCGTGGGCGAGGTTTTCAACGATGCGACCAACAAAATCACGGTAACCGTCAACTCGGCTACAACCACCGGCTTCGAGGTGACGGTGTGCAATGCCTGCAACGAGCCGCCGCCTACCGCAACCCCCGCACCGACCGCAACCCCACTGCCCACCGCCACGCCTCTACCCGTACCGATGCATGTCGGCGACCTGGACCGGGCAAGCACTGCGAGCGGCTCGAAGTGGACGGCACGCGTCACGATCACAGTGCACGACGCCAACCACAACCCGGTCTCGGGTGTGCTGGTGACTGGCGCATGGAGCGCCGGTGCTAAGGGCAGCGCCTCCTGCACAACCGCTTCCGATGGTACCTGCCCGGTAACCAAAACCAACCTGAGCAGCAGAACGGCCAGTGTCACCTTCACGATCACCTCCCTCACCCGCAGTGGATACGTGTATACACTGCCTAACCACGATCCGGATGGCGACAGCAACGGGACGGTGATTGTAGTGCCGAAACCGTAGAGCAACCGACCCGCGGGCTAGCCCTGCGGTGTTCACAACCACCGTCGTCCAGGCAAGAGCGGATTAGTAGACGGAAGACGGAAGACCGAGTACGACCGCCGACAGCCGTCCGCGGACCGCGAGCCGTCGGCGGACTCGTTCACCTGGTCAGGTAAAAACACAGATACACGCGGATGCGCGCAGATGAACACGGATGGCTTGAAAATATCCGTGCACACCTGCGTGCATCTGTGGTTGAACTTTAGTACCTTCTTCCGTCCTCCGTCGACAGCGGTCGGCTGTCGGTGAGCGAAGTCCCGCGATAGTATGCCGCGGGATCGGCGGTCCTGCTCGGTCTTCAGTCATCGGTCCTCCGTCCTACTCAGTCTTCCGTCTTCCGTCATCCGTCCTACTCGGTCTTCCGTCTTCCGTCCTCCGTCCTATTCGGTCTTCAGTCATCGGTCCTCCGTCCTAACCGGTCTTCCGTCATCGGTCCTCCGTCCTAACCGGTCTTCCGTCCTCGGTCCTCCGTCTCCTCTCGTTTATAATATCCCCAGCTATGTTCTCCTCCACCATCATCCCTACGATCGGCCGCGACTCCCTGGCGCAAGCCGTCGAGAGTGTGCTCAGCCAATCGTTGAACGGCGAGACCTTTCAGGTGATCGTAGTGAATGATGCCGGGCGCCCCTTGCCCGCAGCCGGCTGGCAGAGCCATCCCCAGGTGACCATCCTGGAAACTGCACGCCGGGAGCGCAGCGTGGCGCGCAATACGGGTGCAGCCATCGGACGGGGAAGCTACCTGCATTTCCTGGATGACGACGATATGCTCTTGCCCGGGGCGCTGGAGGCGCTGCGCCAGGCGGCGCTCGAGAGTGAGGCCGCCTGGGTTTACGGGCGGACGCTGCTGGTCGACCGGCAGGGGCAGCCACAGCAGGTGCTGAACCAGCGCCTGCAGGGTAACCTATTCGTGCAGTCCATGGCCGGCGAATGGATCCCGCTGCAATCTTCACTGATCCAGGCAAAGGCATTTTTTGCTGCCGGCGGCTTCGACCCGCAACTATCCGGGCCGGAAGATATCGACCTGCAGCGCCGCATCGCTTTCACCGGCAGCTTTGCCCGCACGGAAGCCGTCACAGCCCGGGTGGCGATGGGTTCCAGCGGCAGCTCCACCGACTGGTCGAGGCATGCTACTACCGCGCAGCAGGCACGCGAAAGCGTGCTGGAGCGGACCGGCTGCTGGAAGCGCCTGCGCCGTTCGGCCGCCGAAGCCGGCGATCATCCGGGATACTGGCGCGGCCGGATTGCCCGCCTGTACCTGACTTCGATGGTATGGAACCTTCGGCGTGGGCGAATCATGACCATGCTGAGCCGGGCAGCATCCGGAGGCGCGGCGCTGCTGGCCGGAGGTTATTTGCTGCAGCGGGAGACCTGGCAGGCAGTCAGCAGACCCTACCAAAGCTTCAGCTTTTCCGGGGGCGAAACCAACCCTGAGGAAGCAGGCAATCCTGCCGGATGAAACCATCCCAGATTGCCCTGATCCAGTGGGAGCCGGGCGATGGCATCAGCCGCGTAATCCAGCACGAGCTGGAAGTGCTGGGGTATGCTGTTCAGCCTTTCCTGTGGAACCAGCCGCCACCGGCTGGGGCGGCGAGTGTGCTGTCCTTCGCCCCCTACGGCAAGTTCCTGCATATCCCCAAGAAGCTGGCCCAGCTGCCGCCGGAGACACGCCCGCGTTTCATCCACTGGAACTTCGAAAGTCTGCCCAACCTCAACCTGCCCACCCCCCTGCTGCTGCGCCTGGGAGCACTGCGCTCGTGGGCCGGCCGCTTGAGCGATACCAGCGACTCGATCCTGGGCCTGCCTACCCACCGGCCGCCGCTTTCCAGCCTGCGCCTGCGAGCCAATAAATACAAGTACCTGGGCGATTATCACTACGGCTGGCAGCACGGCTGGATCGACCTGCTGGCGGATATCTCGCAGGTATTTTCGCAGTTCCACCAGCGGCTGGGAGTGGGGGCGCGCTACATCCCCTGGGGGACGCCGCCCGAGTGGCACGCCGACCTGCGGCTGGAACGGGACATCGATGTGCTGTGGTTCGGCAAGCGGCGCACCCGCCGGCGCGGCCTGCTGCTGGATGCCGTAACCGGCGCCTTGCGGCAGCGCGGCGTGAAGCTGTACATCGCTGACGGCATCGAGCGCCCCTTTATTTTCAACGAAGAACGCACTGCCATCCTCAACCGCGCCAAAATCACACTCAACCTGCTGCCCAGGTGGTACGACCCGGCGCTGATATTCCGCTTCCACATGGCAGCCGGCAACCGCTCGCTGCTGGTTTCAGAGACCTCCCTGGCGCACAACCCAGAAATCCTGCCGGGGATGCACTATGCCGGCGCCCCGGTGGAAGCGCTGGTCGAAACGATCCTGTACTACCTGAAACATGCAGGCGAGCGGGAGCAGATTGCCGAGAATGCCTGCCGGTTGGTAACCGGGCGCCTGACGCTGCATAACTCGCTGCGGGCGCTGTTAGATGCGCTCAATGAGGAGACCGGCGGCTGAGCCTGTGCTTCCCCTGGCGCAGCAAACGGCTGGTATTTAACGGAATATAGGCCAGCTGCCAGAATGGCGAGCCGACCAGGCGGGGATAAGCCTCCAGGCGCGCATGCCAGCGCGGCGGGAAGATCAGCCCCACGGCGGCCCCCCAGGCATCTCGGCGGTTGCGGGCGAACAGATCGTACACCTGGCGATCGAAATCCCGGCGGATAGCGGCATCCGAATACAGCTCGAAAAGCAAAGCTATACGCACCTGCTGGCACCAGGCGAGCAAGCGCGGCGGCAATGCAGCCGCCATACGCGCGGCCGGCTCCTGCGGCAGGCTGCCGGGCGCCAGGCGCTCCAGCAGCAGCAGCGCCGGGTACAGGAAGCGCTCCCGTCCGGCCGCCAGTTCAATGAAATCCACCCAACTTTCATCTGGCAGGCTGCCTGCCAGCAGCAGCAGGTCGTTGACCTGACTCAGCTTGCCCTGGCCCAACACCCAGTCTGCCAGGGCGTGCGCGCTGAGGTGCGCCAGCAGCGCTGGGGGATCGGTTTGCGGGCATTCCACCCCGGCGTTGTAGGGCTGCACGGGGCTGTTCCGCCACAGCGTCTCGGTCAGGTCGCACAGCATGCCGGCGTACTCGCACAGCGCGCGGTGGTGAATTTCGACCGGGTGGACGTTATCCGGCGCCCAGACGTTCGGCTTGTATTCGCCGCGCAGGTATGTCTCGTCTTTCTCGGAGCGCTTAAGGAAGCGGTAACCCAGGGCTGCCAAAACTCGGCGCACGGCGGGCAGATCGGAGCGCCGCACCAGGATATCCAGGTCGCCCAGGGCACGCAGCTCGGGATCGGGGTAATGCCGCCGCGCCAAAAGCGCCCCTTTGAGGGGCATGGCCGGGATGCCCAGCGACCCAAAGGCACCGAGCAGCTCAGCTGCGCCGGCGAGCATCACCCGGGTGCGCTGACGGATATCGCCAGCGGCGCTTTCCAGGCTGGCCAGGGCTTCCGGCGGCGGTTGAAGCGCGCTATTATCCAGGCGCTGGGCCAGCCAGGTGCTGGCGCCCTGCCAGTAGACCACCGTCTCGGCAAAATCCCATTCCGCCGTCTCCCAGGCAGCCAACGGCTGGGCAGGGCCGCCGGCCAGGAAGCGCGCCAGATCGTCAATCACGGCGTGGCGCTCTTGCGGGGGCAGCGGTGGGGCGGAGCGGGTATCGGCCATCATTTATATACCGGACAGCGTCTCCAGGATGTGGTTCTCATCATGACCCAGGTACATGCGGTAAGCCTGGGCCTGCTCGAGCAGCGCATTGACCGAACGCAAGTTGGCCTGCATCACTTCCGGGGCATCCAGGTGGGTCATCTCCGGCCAAAGCTCTGGCAAGGCAGCCTGCGGCTCGATGCGCTCCAGCCGGGTATGCGGGTTGCCAGTGCGCTCCACCAGGCACAGGATAATGCGCTTTGGCCGCAGCGGACCTTCCAGCACGCGGCCCGGCAGCAAGCGGCGCAGGTTGAAGACCACTTTCTTATCCTCACGCACCATCACATCCATGCCGTGCCCCTGCAAGATGGGGAATTTATCGATCATATCCAGGCGCAGCTTGACTTCGCCGACCGGGTAGCCCAGCAGCTCCAGGCCGCCTTGCCCAGCCCGCACGTAGGTCATGCCGTCGGAGAGGAAATCATAGCCGGCCAGCGCCAGGCGGAAGGCAGTGGTGGATTTGCCGCTGTTGTGCGTGGCGCTGAGCAGCAAAGCCGTGCCATCCCGCTGGACGCAGGAAGCGTGCAGCTGTCCCAGCCCATTGCGCATCACCAGGTTGAGGAGCAAGCCATCCATAATGAAGCGGCTGTACAGGTAAGGGTGCTCTAAGAGCGAGGGTGATACCAGGGCCAGGCCGCGCCTCTCGTCCAAATTGGCAAAGGCGTTTACCCAGGGCTCGGCGTTGATCGTCAGCCAGGGGCCAACCCCATAGTAGCGCAGCCGCTCGGGCCAATCGGGCGGCAGCTCGGCCGGCGGCAGGCGCTCGTCCAGCACCACACTCAGCTGGATCGTCCCGGCCTCATCCATTGGCAGGCATTGGCTGAAGCGCCCGGCCGAAATGGCCGCGCCTTCCAACAGGCGGGGATGGTTGGTGGAGAATTCCACCGGGAAGCCAAAAGCCTGGTAGCGGCTGGGTATGCGGCAGGCCGACTCTCGCCGCCGCCAGAAATCCCACACCTCACCGAGATGCGCGGCGAAAAAATCATCCATCAGCGGTATGTGTGCCTTTCTAAAGAGAATGCGATCAGCATCAGGCTGATCACGGTCAGGGAGATCATCAGGCCGGGGGGCAGCACCCACCAGCGCCAGGCGTCGTTCAAGAAGGCGCCGCTGGCCCGGGCAAAGTATAGCATCCCGCCCCAGC
>JBFYSP010000286.1:0-4194 GCA_041301395.1 Anaerolineae bacterium | reverse complement strand
CCCAGGCCGGGTGATCTGTGGGCAGCGTCTCCGCTCTTTGGCCCCAGCGCTTCTCGATAGCGGGGCCATTGGCCAGGCCCTCCAGGCAGTCACCGTGATAGGGACAGCCTCCCGGGAAAGGATCGGCCTGCCAGTCGTGTGGCAGGCGAATATGGCCCATCTCGGGATGCAGCATCCCGTGCACCGCCCTACCATCGACTACCGCGCCGCCCCCGATGCCCGTACCGATGGTCAGATAAATAAACGTATCCAGCCCCTGAGCCGCCCCCCAGCGCATTTCGCCCAGCGCAGCGCCATTGACATCTGTATCGAAACCGATCGGAACCGGCAGCGACTTCTGCAGTGCACCGACCAGGTCCACATATTTCCAGCCCGGTTTTGGTGTTGAAGTGATGTACCCATAGGTAGGCGAATCCCGGTGGGGGTCGAGCGGGCCGAAGGCCGCCACGCCGATGGCCGCCAGGGGACCGTGAATTTGCTGCTGGGATTGGAAAAATTCAACCGCTGCCTGGATGGTTTCTTGCGGCTGGGTGGTCGGATATTTGATCGTCGCCCGAATATCCTGCGGCCCGCTGCCGACTGTGCAGACGAACTTGGTGCCGCCGGCTTCAATTCCACCGTATAAATCCATGTTCGCGTCCTTTAATGCATAAATTTATTCGTTCGAGTACAGGTCTGCCGGAATTTCAAGGGCCGATTTTCAACCAGGCGTACCCGTACGGGGGCAGCTTTACCTGCAGCGTGCCATCCTGCCCGGCTTCAATATTGGACATCCCCAGCATTTGGGTAATCGCCTTCGCATCCTCTGCGCCTTCTGGCAGGCTGACCTTCTGTTCAACGGCGCTCAGGTTGTTGAGAATCAGCAAGCGCCCATCCTGGTGCTCCCGCCAATAGCCGGCTATGGCCAGGTTATCACACTCCAGCCAGGTGAAGCTTCCACGGCCAAAGGCAAGCTCGCTTTTTCGGACAGCAATCATGCGCTGCAGCGTATGCCACAAGGAAGCCGGGTCGGATTGCTGGTCGGCCACATTAACGCGCTGCGGGCCGAATGGCTCGCCCTGGATCAGCGGGGCATAAAGCGCGGCTGCGTCTGCGCTCGAGAAGCCCGCATTGGGACCTGCCTGCCACTGCATCGGCGTACGCACCCCGTTGCGGTCGTGCAGCCAGATATTATCGCCCATGCCGATCTCGTCCCCATAGTAGATGATCGGCGAGCCTGGCAGGCTGAAGAGCAGCGAGTTTGCCAGCTCAATCTTGCGCCGGTCGTTATCCAGCAGGGGGGCCAGCCGGCGCCGGATGCCCAGATTCAGGCGCATGCGTGGATCGGGGGCGTATTCCTGCCACATCCACTCCCGCTCTTCCGGTGTAACCATCTCCAGGGTCAGCTCGTCGTGGTTGCGCAGGAAGATGCACCACTGGCAATTTCCCGGGATGGCCGGGGTGCGCTCCAGGATCCACTGCAAAGATTGGCGATCTCCCAGGCGCAGCGCCTGGTAAATGCGCGGCATGACCGGGAAATGAAAGCCCATCTGGAACTCGTCGCTATCCCCGAAATACGGCCGCACATCCTCCGGCCACTGGTTGGCTTCGCACAACAGGATGCGCCCCGGATAGTTTTCGTCAATGAAGCGCCGCAGCTCTTTCAGGTAAACGTGCGTCTCGGGCAGGTTTTCGCAGTTGGTGCCTTCTCGCTCGATCAGGTAAGGCACAGCGTCGGCGCGAAAGCCGTCAATGCCCATATCCAGCCAGAAACGAGCCACGTTCAGCATCTCCTGGCGCACCGCCGGGCTGTCGAAATTCAAGTCGGGCTGCGAAGCATAGAAGCGGTGCCAGTAGTACTGGCCGGCGACCTCATCCCAGCTCCAGTTGGAGGCTTCCGTGTCCAGGAAAATGATGCGCGCCTCCATATACTTTTCGGGGCTGTCGCTCCACACGTAGTAATCCCGGTAGGGTGAGGCCGGATCGGAACGCGCCGCCTGGAACCAGGGATGCTGGTCGGAGGTATGGTTCAACACCAGGTCGGCGATCACGCGCAGGCCGCGGGCATGCGCCGCCTCGACCAGCGCCTGGAAATCCTCCAGCACACCGTATTGAGGCAGCACGCCGTAGAAGTCGGCGATATCATAGCCGTCGTCTTTCAGCGGAGAAGTATACAGCGGCATCAACCACAAGCAGTCGACACCTAACTGCTGCAGGTAATCCAGCTTGTGCATTACACCGACCAGGTCGCCGTGACCATCACCATTGCTGTCGTAATAGGCGCGCACATACACCTGGTAAAAAACCGCGTCCTTGTACCATAAAGTGTTCAGTGAATCCGTCACTGCCGGTTCTCCCGTAGCTGAATAAATTTACGCCCGGTATGGATTGGGATCAGGCTTCAAACCCGTTGTGGGCGATTGCCTGGCCGTACCAGCGGGCGCTCTCCTTGGGGGTGCGTTTAAGGCTGTCGAAATCCACCCGCACCAGGCCAAAGCGCGGCCGGTAACCCCAGGCCCACTCAAAGTTGTCCATCAGGCTCCAGTAGTAGTATCCTTTCACTGGAGCTCCCGCCTGGATGGCAGTGTGAACCGAGCGCAGGTGATCTCTCAAGTAATTGATCCGACCCCAGTCGGCAACATGCCCCGAAGCATCCGGTGTATCGATCAAGGCGGTACCATTCTCAGTGACAAACATTTTGGCCGGCTGATATTTTTTGTGCACGTCCAGCAAAACCGCCCCCAGCCCGCTCGGATAGATGCCCCATCCCATTTCGGTACGCCCATAACCGGGATCCGAGATTGTGGGGGCGCTGGCTTTGAGAATGCCTCCGTCCACTGAGTGGGAAACCGAGTGAGTCGTGTAGTAATTAATACCCAGGAAATCTATTGGTTGGCGGATAATCGCCATATCTCCTGGCTGCACAACCGGCTGGTGGCTGCCAATCCAATTCATGAACTCTTGCGGGTATTCGCCCTGGTAAAGCGGCATCAGGAACAGGCTGGCGGCTTCATCGTATGCGCGCCGGGTGGCATCGATATCCGCCTGAGTTTCGCTGGCGGGCAGATAATGGCCGATGTTCAGCACGATACCGATCTCTCCCGGATAGCCGCCCTGCCGGTAGAGCTGCACCGTCTGGCCGTGCGCCAGCAGCAGGTGGTGAACCGTCTGGTAGGCACGCGTGTAATCGCAAATCCCTGGGGCGTGGTGTCCGTTCCCGAAGCCCAGGAAAGCTGTGCACCAGGGCTCGTTAAAGGTGGACCACATCTTCACCCGGTCCCCAAGGCGATCAAAAGCCAGGCGGGCATAATCCGTAAACCATTGAACGCTATCCCGGTTCGGCCAGCCGCCGCGCGCCATCAGCGCCTGCGGGAAGTCCCAATGATAAAGGGTGCAGTTGGGAACAATCCCCGCCCCCAGCAGACCATCCACCAGGCGGTCGTAGTAATCGAAACCTTTGGGATTGACGCGCCCGGCGCCTTCGGGCAAAATGCGCGTCCAGGCCAGCGAAAAGCGGTACGTTTTCACACCCAGGGTTTTGAGCAAAGCCAGATCTTCGTCCAGCCGGTGGTAGGAATCACAGGCCACATCGCCGTTCGCCGGCGTTTCCGTAAAGTAAGGGGCATGTGTGAAGTGGTCCCAGATGCTTTCGCCCTTGCCGTCCTCATTCCATGCCCCTTCAATCTGGTAGGCCGCTGTAGCAGCGCCCCATAAAAAACCCTCAGGAAATTTTAGCTCAGTCACAGAACAATCCTCCAAATAATCGATCATGCAATCTCACGCAGTTTTGGGTAGCGCAACAGCAGCTCAAGGGCCACCCCGGTGATTACCCCAGCCAGCATCCCGGTCAGGAAAAAACCGGGTAGAAGGGTCATTCCAGTGGTCCAGGCCGCAATGCTGATGGGGATCCACCACCCTGCCCAATGGACTTCCTTGCGCAAGATAAACCATTGGGCTAAACCACAGACCAGCCCAAGAATCATCCCTCCCAGGAAATCCAGCGCCGCCGGTAGGAACCCGATGATGATGAGTGAACCCAGCGCCCATCCAGCAGCAGTTGCAACCATCCAGTGCCAGGCCTTGGCAATGCGGTGCTGTAAAACAAACCCTTGCAAGACACCGATGGCAATCCCGGTAGCCAGCAAGTCAATACCAGCTACCAGGATGCCACCAAGTATCCAGCCCATTGTGGTCACTACTACCCATTGGAACCAC